>NZ_RHGZ01000014.1:0-121214 GCF_003789045.1 Marinobacter sp. R17
GGGGCAGTGTGTCCGGATAACAGAAATTGACCAATTATTAGGCAATCACGCCCGCAGCTGAGCGGTCATGGCGCTAATCTACCCAGCCTGCGAGACTTGCTGGGTCGCTATGAGAAATCCGGGCTAAGAACTAACTATGCCCGTGACGTAGTCTGGTCCTAACAGCGATTAGACCACGTTCTGTGATATTGAATATACGAGCGCTCGGTATAACAGTATGACCATCCAACCCATAAATGCTTTATTTCTATAGCATTAAACCTACACGTGATCGCACCCTGCAATATCAACGAATTCCTCATAACATGCACCAACCTGTCGCCCGCTAACCAATGTAGCCAAACCAACCACACCGCGCCAATGAGGCAGATCAACAAATCAGGCAGGCGTAAGCCGTCTCCCCGAATCGGGCGACAGTCTCAAAGAAAGGATTTATTCGAAGGGAACTTCAGAGATGGAGATGGGCAGTTGGTCTGCCCTACCCCTCAAACATAAGGAATCAACGATTCCCCATACAACGCTAGCTCTTCCAGCACATGCCGATCCTTCGCCTCCAGTTCCGGCGATTGCAGCCGTTGCTGGATGTCCGCGAAGAAGCCTTCCAGCGAGCGCCAGCCGGCTTTGGGGTGCATCAGGCGTTGTTGCTTGAATGCTTCCCAGCGTTCCTGCTCTTCCGACTCCAGGGTCTGGGGGTAGTTGCGGGCGCGGTAGCGAAAGACCATTTCCGCGAGGCGGGCGTCGTCGAATTCGGGGGTGGCTTCGCCCATGACTTCCACCGGCTGCTGGAGCAGTTGTTCCAGGCGTTTGCGGTCGTTGGGGCTGAGGAAGCCGCCGGCGTAGAGCTGTTCGTCGGGATCGGTCAGGTCGCCGGGGCCGTCGTCCTGGGGTTGGTAGACTTCAGCCAGTTTCTCGCCCAGTCCCCTCGCCTGCCGCAGTATCTGGAGGTTGGCGCGCAGGGTGTCGCCGTCCAGTTGCAGTTGTTCGAGGCGTTCCGGGCTGAGGGATTTGAGCATGGTGCCCGGGGCCAGCACCGGGCATTTGTTGAGCTGGACGGCTTTCAGGGGGAAGCGCTCCTCGTCGCCCAGTTCCGCCTGGGTGGTGAACAGGCGGCGGCGGATTTCCTCGACGTCGGCGTTGATCAGTTCGGTCGGGTCTTTACGCAGGTCGTAGACGATGACGGCGTTCTTGTTGACCGGGTGCTGGGCCACCGGGGCGATCATGGCGCAGCAGCCGATGGACGCGGGGTATTTGCTGGACACGTGGAACACCGGCTTCATGGTGGCCAGGTCGAGCATGGAGCGGGCGGAGTGTTTGTCCTTGTGCTCCAGTACGTACTCGAACAGCTTGGGCTGTTTGTCCTTGATCAGCTTGGCCAGCGCGATGGTGGCGGTGACGTCGGACATGGCGTCGTGGGCCGCTTCGTGGCTGATGCCGTTGGCGGCGGTCAGCTCTTCCAGGCGGAAGCTGGGGGAGCCGTCCTCCTTCTTGGGCCAGTTGATGCCCTCGGGCCGCAGCGCGTAGGTCAGGCGCACCATGTCGATGATATCCCAGCGGGAGTTGCCGTTCTGCCATTCCCGGGCGTAGGGATCGCGCAGATTGCGATACAAAGTATGGCGGGTGACTTCGTCGTCGAAGCGCAGGCTGTTGTACCCCACCACACAGGTGCCCGGCTGGCTGAAGGCCTCGTGGATCAGGCTGATGAACTCGGCTTCCGGGTAGCCTTCGGCACGGGCCTGCTGGGGCGTGATGCCGGTGATCAGGCAGGCGACCGGGTCCGGCACGTAGTCTTCGGTGGGCTGGCAGTAGATGACCAGCGGGTCTTCGATGATGTTGAGGTCCGCGTCGGTGCGTACGCCGGCAAACTGGGAGGGCCTGTCGTGCACCGGGTCGGCGCCGAAGGTTTCGTAGTCGTGCCAGTAGAAGCTTTTAATCACGTGTTTGCCAACCTCAGCCATGTCGTTTGGCTGCCGAGTGTAGCAAAGCCGTGAAAAGGGATCAGCAGGCCGGCCTCAGAAGAGACCGACACCGCGATCGATGTATTCGGTCCGCGCCCGGGAAATGCCGTTCTGCAGGGTGGTCAGGTCCATCTGCATGGACGTCGGAATATTCAGGTACACGCCCGCGGCCGCATCCACCGCGGTGCCGCCGGTGGCGTTGCTGGCCCAGCTTACCGGGGCCTTCTGGAAGGAGATGAAGAAGTCTTCCGTGGGGCTGACGGTGCCGTCGCCGTTGTCCGCGCCGATATCCAGGGTTTTTAGGTTGGTCAGCGGTGCGCACTGGACGCCGGCGGTGCAATCGGTGGCGGCGTCGTTCAGGCCGATGTAGCTGGCGCGGGTGTTGGTGGCGTTGCCGCTGGCGTCGTAGAGCTGGGCGTCGGAGACGTTGCCGCTGCTGTCCTCAAGCTTGATGCCCAGGTTGCCGGAGAAGCTTTCGAAATCGCCGGAAAGCGTGCCCCGCGCCTGCCCGAAGCCCATGCGGAAGCCGACGATGTCACCGTTCTCTTCGGCCAGCTCGAAATACGGGTTGCTGGCTTCGAATGGCACAATCTCGTTGACGGCATAGGTCTGGCCGTTGAGCTGGACCTGGGTGGCGTCGGTGGATATGTGACCGAGCGACAACTGGCTGACCAGCACGTCGGAGCCGTCGCCGGTATCGCCGAGGGCCACGGTGTCGATGTTGGTCTGGATTTCGGCATCCAACCCCATCGTCACGCGGGTGTAGCGGTGTTCCGGCGTTCCATCGATATCCACGGCCATCATGGCCTGACCGGTGACTTGCTCCATCTCGCTGTCGGAGATGGGCTTGAGTTCCGCCTGTACGACTGATGACAACATCAGGCCGAAGCACACCGGGGCCACGCGTTTAAGCGCATCCCTGTTCATTGTTAGTGTCTCTGAGTGGTTGACTGCTGTCCGACAGTCACTGCGGCAAGACGCGACGTGTTGTTTTTGTTGTCCGGCCTGATGTCCGGTATCGCAGCCACAGCATTTTTAGGAGCCTTGCAGAGGCCCGTTATTATTTGCTTGTGTGACGACTATAGGTGGGCATTTCGGTCATTTAAGTGAGACCTGTCACATTAGGCCACGGAATCGTCACCGGTCATTCGAAACTGTGATTGAGGTCTTACAACAAATTACATTCTGTTCATCAAAATGCGCGGCGAATGCGCTAGTTTTGCGGAAATGATTCAGCGGGCCTATGACGACGGAGTGCCATACCCGACCTGTGAGTGACTGCTAGACTTCTTACACACGTCAATGAGTTATAGGCATGAGTTACCGCGTCCTGATCTGTGACGACTCCTCCATGGCCCGCAAGCAGATGGCCCGCGCCCTGCCCGACGGCTGGGCCGGCGATGTGCGCTTTGCCGAACACGGCGAGGCCGCCCTGGAGATCATTCGCGAAGGCGACTGCGACGTCCTGTTCCTGGACCTGAACATGCCGATGCTCGACGGCTACGGGGTGCTGGAGGCGATTGCCGGCGAGGATTTGCCGGTGATGACGCTGGTGGTGTCCGGCGATATCCAGCCCGAGGCCCGCAAGCGGGTGCTCAAACTCGGCGCCATGGATTTCATCCGCAAGCCCACCGATCCGGAGAAGATCACCGAGATTCTGGGCGCCTACGGCCTCTACAGTGAGGCGGACTCGGCGGAGCCGGCCCCGTCGCCCAGCCCGCAACCCCAGCCCGATGGCACGCTGGATCTCAACGCCTACCTGCAGGAAATGTCCAACGTGGCCATGGGCCAGGCGGCGGACCTGCTGGCGCGCCTGTTGGATGTGTTCATCAAACTGCCGGTACCGCGGGTGGCCACGCTGGCCCAGAGCGAGTTGATCATGGCGCTCGGTGCCGCCAGCGAGCGCGACAGCTATTCCGCCGTGTGCCAGGGGTTCAATGGCGCCGGCGTGGCGGGCGAAGCGCTTTTGCTCTTTTCGGATGCCAGCTTCGACGATATGGCCCGGCTGCTGGGTTACGAGGGCGACAATCGCAACGCCCTCGAACTGGAAGTCCTGATGGATCTGTCCAGCATCCTGTTCGGGGCCTTTATCAAGGGGCTGGGCGATCAGCTGGACCTGCACTTCGGCCTCAGCCACCCCACGGTGCTGGGTCAGCATCGTCAGGTCAGCGACCTGCTGGAATACCACGAGGCCCGGGATCAACAACTGCTCAGCATCGAGATCAACTATGCCATTGAGGATTACAACGTGGTGTGCGATCTGCTGATCCTGCTGACGGCAGACTCGATCCCCCAGCTTCAACAAGCCATCGACTACCTGACGGAGTAACCCATGGCGATCAACCAGGACGACATGCTCGAATTCCACTGGCTGATGGACATGCTGGAAACCGTCGAGGTGGGCCTGATCGTGCTCGACGCCGAGTTCCGGGTGCACGTGTGGAACGGCTTTATGGAAAACCACAGCGGCGTGACTGCGTCGCGCATCAAGGACCAGAACCTGTTCGATTTTTTCCCGGATCTGCCCGAGCCGTGGCTGCGACGTAAGGTGAAGTCCGTGCGGATGCTCAAGACCCGGGCCTTCACCACCTGGGAGCAGCGCCCCTACCTGTTCCATTTCCGGAACACCCGGCCGATCACCGGCACAGCGCCCTACATGTACCAGAACCTGACCATCAGCCCGCTCACCAGCGCCGACGGCGAGGTGCGCATGGTGTGCCTGATGGTCTACAACGTGACGGACATGGCCGGCGGCAAGCTGGCACTGGAACAGGCCAACGAGCAGCTGTTGCGCCTGAGCGAAACGGACCGCCTGACTGGCCTGCTCAACCGGGGCACCTGGGAGAGCCTGCTACAGGCGGACTACGAGCGCTGCCGGCGCTACGGCAACGATTCGGTGCTGGTGATGTTCGACATCGATCACTTCAAATCGGTGAACGACACCTACGGCCATGTGGCGGGTGATGAGGTGATTCGCCGGACCTCCGACGTGCTGCGGTCCAACCTGCGTCATGCGGATTTGGCAGGGCGTTACGGTGGGGAGGAGTTTGCCATCGTGTTGCCGGAGACGACCGTCGATGGTGCGGTGGCGTTGTGCGAGCGCATTCGGCAGACGATCGAATCGTCACCGGTGGACACCGGGACGGCGCGGATCCGTTACACGATCAGTCTGGGCGTGGCGCCGATCACCGACGACACCGAGACCCCGACGCAATGGATCGAGCGGGCCGATGCCGCCCTCTACGAAGCGAAAGAGGGCGGCCGAAATCAGACCTGCGTTACGGACGTGCCGTCACGCGCTGAGTGAACGAACCGGCCGGTCGACCAGTCCCTTCACGGCTTTGTCGTAGATCTCTTCACGCTCATCGTTGTTGGTGATGCACAGCCCCAGGTCGCGCAGCAGGCCGTCGGCCACGTCATACACCCAGGCGTGAACCGACAGTTCCTGACCGCGAGCCCAGGCGTCCTGGACGATGGTGGTCTGGCACACGTGGCGTACCTGCTCGATGGCGTTGAGTTCGCACAGGCGATCGATCTGGTCCTGTTCGCTCGGCAGTTTTTCCAGTACCGGCTTGAACTGGTCGCGGACATCCTGGATGTGGCGCAGCCAGTTGTTGATCAGGCCCAGACCCTGGTCTTTCAGGGCCGCCTTCACGCCGCCGCAGCCGTAGTGGCCGACCACCATGATGTGCTTGACCTTGAGCACTTCCACCGCGAACTGGATGACCGACAGGCAGTTGAAGTCGGTGTGCACCACCACGTTGGCCACGTTGCGGTGAACGAACACGTCACCCGGCATCAGGTTCATGATCTGGTTCGCCGGCACGCGGCTGTCGGCACAGCCGATCCAGAGGTATTCCGGGGACTGTTGATTGGACAGACGCTCGAAGAATTGCGGATCTTCTTCCTTGATCTTCTCTGCCCAGTCACGGTTACTTTCAAAGATATGATTAAGCCGTCGCATATTTTCCTTCTCTGGTTGGGGAGCCGCTACCCGGCCCGGTCGGCGGTGACCGGTGACGTTCAGCAGATCCAGTAGAGCCCATCGATGGCCGGGATATTGCGGGAGGGCGCGCCACCCCGGCCATCAAACCAGCGCCGGTCGGGTACCGGCGCACAAATTGAACGGGATATGCCCGTCAAGTTCAACCCATCGGGCTGGTCGTTGCCTCCAGCGGGGTGTGGATCGACGACTGTGCCAGATCCAGCAGCTCCCGCAGGGCGACGGAGAACATCGCGTACTCCGGCTCCCGGGTGCTGCGCAGTTCGGAGAGCATGGTTTGCCACCGATCGACCATCGGCTTGTGGCGTTCGATCCAGTCGTCGATGGCGGCACCGACGTCGCCTTCCTTGCCGCTGATGCGTAACACGCCGGTGGTCAGCGCACGCTGCTGCCAGTCCAGGTCCTCGCGGAAGCTTTCCCGCGCCAGGGCTTCCCAGTGGGAAGACGGCGACAGTTTGGCCACCGCACCGGCGAACCAGTTGAGGTCCAGCCGCTCGCCCAGACTGTAGTAGAGGTTGGCCACCTGCTTGAGCGGCACCTGAGTGGTCTCGTGGGCCTCGATGATGCCCAGCGCCGAGTACAGGTAGGACGTTCCAGCCACCACGGCCGCCACATCCTCTGGAATCGACTTCTTGACCAGCGCGTCGTAGTGCTCGCGCCATTCCTCGCCGGACTGATGGCCCAGGTAATCCGGCAGCTGCGCAATGATATCCGACAGCGACTTGGCAAACCGGTCCACATGGGACTGGATGTTCAGCTCGCTGCGGCGGTTGCGCAGCAACCAACGTACGGCCCGGCGGACCAGTCGGATCAGCTCGTTCATCAGCTCCAGCTGCAGGGCCGCCGGCACCTTGTTGTCCAGCGCCTCGATCTTGTTCCACCACTCGTCGATGCGGAACACGTCCCGGGCGATGAGCCAGGCCATCGCAATGGCCGACACTGACGCGCCGGTGGACTTGGCCAGCCGGTCGACGAAGGTGATGCCCATGTGGTTGACCATGTCGTTGGCGATCTGGGTGGCGATGATCTCACGACGCAGTTGGTGCTCGCCCAGTTCCTTGCCGAATTTCTTGATCAACGCGTCCGGGAAGACCTTGTTCATTTCTTTGGCCAGGGACGGCTCGTCCGGCAGATCGCTCTCGGTGAGTAGCTGCTTGAGGTCGCCCTTCACGTAGGAAATCAGCACCGACAGCTCCGGCCGGGTGAGGCCTTTCTTGTCGAGCTTGCGCTCGGCCAGGGTTTCCTCATCGGGCAGAAATTCCAGCTCGCGGTTGAGCTTGCCTTCCGACTCCAGGGTGTTCATTAGCCGACGGTACTCTTCCAGCCGGGTGGTGGTATCGGTGTTGGCGATACTCAGGGCCTGGGTCTGGCGGTAGTTGTTGAGCAGCACCAGCTCGGAGACGTCGTCGGTCATCTTCTCGAGCATGTTGTTGCGCTGCTTCTCGGTCAGATCGCCATTGGCCACCACACGGTTGAGCAGGATCTTCATGTTCACTTCGTGGTCGGAGCAGTCCACCCCGCCGGCGTTGTCGATGAAGTCCGTATTCAGGCGGCCGCCGTTCAGACCGAACTCGATGCGGCTGAGCTGGGTCATGCCCAGGTTGCCGCCCTCGCCCACGACTTTGACCCGCAGTTCCTTGCCGTTAACCCGCAGGCCGTCGTTGGCCTTGTCGCCCACATCGCTGTGGGTCTCTTTCGAGCCCTTCACGTAGGTGCCGATGCCGCCGAACCACAGCAGGTCCGCCTGGGCCTTGAGGATGTGGCTGATCAGCATATTGGGCGGCACGCGGTCCGACTTGATGTTGAACAGCTTCTTCATTTCTGCGCTGACCGGGATCGACTTGGCGCTGCGGTTGAACACGCCGCCGCCCTTGGAGATCAGGTCGGCGTTGTAGTCGGTCCAGGCGGAACGCGGCAGCTCGAACAGTCGCTTGCGCTCCTCGAAGCTCTTCTTGGGATCCGGTGACGGGTCCACGAAGATGTGCATGTGGTTGAACGCCGCGATCAGCTTGGCGTGCTCGGAACGCAGCAGACCATTGCCGAACACGTCCCCGGCCATGTCGCCGATCCCGATCACGGTGAAGTCGTCCGTCGCCGGGTTGATGCCCAGTTCGCGGAAGTGACGCTCCACGGACACCCAGGCGCCCTTGGCGGTGATGCCCATCTTCTTGTGGTCGTAACCCTGGCTGCCGCCGGAGGCAAAGGCGTCGCCGAGCCAGAAGTCGTATTCCTTCGACAGGCCGTTGGCGATGTCAGAGAAGGTGGCGGTGCCCTTGTCGGCCGCAACGACCAGATAGTGGTCGTCCTCGTCGTGGCGCACCACGTTCTGCGGCGGGCGAATAGCGCCGTCGATCAGGTTGTCGGTGACGTCCAACAGGCCACGCACGAAGGTCTTGTAAGCCTCGATACCCTCACGTTGGAAGGCGTCGCGATCGCCGCCGTCAGGCAACTGCTTGGCGACAAAACCACCCTTGGCACCCACCGGCACGATGACCGCGTTCTTGACCTGCTGGGCCTTGACCAGACCCAGGATCTCGGTGCGGTAGTCCTCGAAGCGATCCGACCAGCGCAGGCCGCCGCGAGCCACCTTGCCGCCGCGCAGGTGTACACCTTCCACCCGCGGCGAGTAGACGTAGATCTCGAACATGGGCATGGGCAGCGGCATGTCCGGGATCTCGGACGGACGGAACTTGTAGCTGATGTACGGCTTGTGGTTGCCGTCGGCGTCCGCCTGGAAGTAGTTGGTGCGCTGGGTGGCCTTCATCAGGTCCAGGTACAGGCGCAGGACGCGGTCCTCACTGAGGTTTTCCACGTCGTCCAGGCCGGCGTTGAACTCCAGCTCCAGCTTCTGCTGGGCCGCCGCGCTCTTGCCGGCACTCTGGTTGCGCTCGGGATCGAACCGCACGGCAAAGAAGTCGAGCAGGTTCTGCGCCAGGCCAACGTGGTTGACCAGGGTGTTGGAGATGAACGTCTGACTGTTGGAGATGCGGATCTGGCGCATGTAGCGCGCGTAGGACCGCAGCATCGCGATCTGCCGCCAGTCCAGGTAGCAGGCCAGGATCAGGCGGTTGAAGTTGTCGTTCTCTGCCTCGCCGTACCAGACCCGGCGGAAGAGGTCCTCGAAGATCGGCCGGATGCGGTGGATATCGACGATCTTGCCGGTGTAGGCCTGCAGCGAGAAGTCGTGGATCCACACCGAACGACCGTTACGATCCACCACCTCAAAGGGGTGTTCGCCCAGCACCCGGAAGCCGAGGTTATGGAAGATGGGCAATACGTCGGAGAGCGGCAACTGCTCGTCGGGCGCAAACAGCTTGAAGTGAACCGTGCTCTCTTCCTCTTCCAGAGCACGGTAGAAACTCATTTCCAGTTGGGAGCTGTTCGCCGCGTCGACGATGTGCTCCAGGTCGATCGCCGCCCGGCGTGGAGAGAACTTGTCCCGGTAGCTGCCGGGGAAGGCGTTGCGGTAGAGACGGATCAGCTCGTTGCCGCGTTCCTCGCCATGGGTCTCATGCAGGGCATCGGACAGGCCGTCGCGCCAGGACTGCGCCAGGGCGATCACCTGCTCCTGAATGTCGTGGACCGGCAGTTGCCGGTTTTCCACCTGTGGCACGCGGATGGTGAACTGGACCCGGGCCAGCACCGATTCGGAGAAGTGGGTCACGAACTCGATGTCTTCGGCACCCAGGCGTTCCATCAACACCTGTTCCACGTTCAGACGCAGCTCGGTGTTGTAGATGTCCCGCGGGAAGAACGCCAGGCAGGTGACGAACTGACCGTAAACGTCCTCGCGCATAAACACCTTGATCATGCGGCGTTCCTGAATGTACAGGATGTCCAACGCCACCCGGTACAGCTCGTCCGCTTCGATCTGGAAGAGTTCATCGCGGGGGTAGACCGTCAGGATCTGGTCCAGCTCCTTGCCGGCGTAGTCGTCCCGCAGGAAGCCGGAGCGCTTGATCACTTCGGTGATCTTGCGGCGCAGCAGTGGGATCTGGTCAGGGCGCTCCTGATAGACGTGGGAGGTGTACAGGCCGAGGAAACGGCGCTCACCGATCACCTCGCCCTTGGCGTTGAATTTCTTCACCGCGATGTAGTCGGGATAGGCCGGCCGATGCACTCGTGAACGCTGGGCCGACTTGGCGAAGATGAAGATGTCGTCGGTGCGGGTCATCTCGGTGCGGGTGCGCTGGGGCAGCTCTTCCAGCCGGACTTTGACCGGCCGTTCGTTGTGGACCCGCAGGATGCCCATCTCGGAATTCGGCACCTGGGTGACCAGCATGCCGCCCTTCTCCTTGACGAAGTCGTATTCGTCGTAGCCCAGGAAGGTGAAGTGATCGTCCGCCAGCCATTCCAGGAAACGGTGTGCTTCCTTGATGTCGTCGTTGCTGATCTTGGCCTTGCAGTTGTCCAGCTCTTTCAGGATCTCGGCGGACTTGGCCTTCATGGCCGGGAAGTCGTCCACGGCGATGCGCACTTCCTGCAGCACCTGCTGCAGCTCGTCTTCCAGACCGCGCAGCTCTTCCGGGTCGCTGTGCCGGTCGATCTCCAGCACGATCATCGCCTCGTAACTGGTCTTCGCCTTACTCGCCTTGCTGTCCCGGTCGTGGAGTTTCTTGAGCTTGCCGTTGCGGTCGCGCTCCACCTGGAGGATCGCGTGGTAGAGCGTGTGGGTTCCGATTTCGCGCTGGTTGATGGCGATGCGGATCGAGTCGATCAGGAACGGGATGTTCGGGTGGAGGATAAAGATAACGGAGTGGGTCGACTGCCAGCCGTCGCTTTCCAGGTCCGGGTTGAACACCGCCACCGGTGAATCCGCTGCCGCGCGGTTCTGGATGAACTTCCAGGCGGCGAGCACGGAACCGTAGACATCGGCAAACCGGCGGGCCAGGAGCTCATCAAGCGGCAGGTGGGATAAATGTTGAACTGCAAATTCACTGATCTTCTTCGCTTCGGTCTTGTTGATCTTTTCGGCAAAGGCTTCGGCCAGCAAGTCATGGAACTGGTCCTTGCTGGTCACCGTCAGCGCGTTCATGTGCTACCCCAACTTTCTGAATGAATGTTAATAAACAAATCCAGTGGAGACCTGTCACAGACTGGGTTCCACTACCGGGTCATGACAGGCAGCTGGCTTACTCCACTAGCATAGTCAAACCCTTGATTTTTGCTGGTAGGTTACAAACACTGGTCGCTTACAGCGATTGTGGTCAATACGGACCCCGGACTGGTTTGCAACCTAAGCACCCTACGAATCGTTCATGACGACCCCGGGGTGCTTTTCGTCCGATGCGGTCCGAAACAGAAAAATGGCAGGGAGTGGTTGAAAAAGATCAGACGGCGATTGCGGGATACATGACGCGCAGCAAGGAATGTCCACCTGATGGGCAGATCTAATGGAAACACTGTGCAACACTGCAACTCGCCACAGCATGGGCTTTTTCAACAGCTCCGAAACAAACGGAAGGATCAATGTCGTTACAGCGTATATTCGGGGATCTGCGATCCCAATTAGCGAAAAGGATCATAGGGCAGGAAAAGCTGGTGGACCGGCTGCTGATCGCCCTGCTCGCCGACGGCCACCTGCTGGTGGAAGGCGCCCCGGGTCTGGCCAAGACCACCGCCATCAAGACCCTGTCTGACCACATCGAAGGGGACTTTCACCGCATCCAGTTCACGCCCGATTTGTTGCCATCGGACGTGACCGGTTCTGAAATCTACCGCGCCGAGACCGGCCTGTTCGAATTCCAGAAAGGGCCGATCTTCCACAACCTGGTGCTGGCCGATGAAATCAACCGGGCGCCGGCCAAAGTGCAATCCGCCCTGCTGGAAGCCATGGGCGAACGCCAGGTCAGCGTGGGCATGAAAACCTTCCCGCTGGACCGCCTGTTCCTGGTCATGGCCACCCAGAACCCGATCGAGCAGGAAGGCACCTATCCCCTGCCCGAGGCGCAGCTGGACCGGTTCCTGATGCACGTCACGATCGACTACCCGGATGCGGGCGCCGAGCGCGACATCCTCCACCTGGCGCGGCGCGATTACCAACAGGGCGTCGCACCGACGGACCTGCGCCTTCGTGCCGATGACATCTTCCAGGCCCGCCTGGACGCCAGCGAACTGTACATGGCGGAGGCGGTCGAGGATTACCTGGTGGCGCTGGTGCTGGCCACCCGCCAGCCGGACACGCTGGACCCGGACCTGGCCCGCTGGATCGCTTTCGGTGCCAGCCCGCGCGGCACCATTGCGCTGGACCGCTGCGCCCGCGCCAAGGCCTGGCTGGACGGCCGGGACTTCGTCAGCCCGGACGACGTGCGTGCGATCGCATTCGACGTGCTGCGCCATCGCGTGCTGCTGACTTTCGAAGCCGAGGCCGATGGGATCACGCCGGACGACGTTATCCAGCGCCTGATCGATCGGGTACCGGTGGCCGCCTGACACCATGCCGGACGCCTCTCCACTGATTCGCATTGACCTGCCGGAGCTGATCCGCCTGCAGGCGGACGCCCGCGCCCTGCGCCTGCCCGGCACGCGACCGGTCACCGTACGCCAGGCCGGCGTCAACCGCTCGCGGCAGAAAGGCCGCGGCATGGTGTTCTCGGAAGTGCGGCTCTACCAGCCCGGCGATGACATCCGCAGCATCGACTGGCGGGTCACCGCGCGCCGGCAACAGCCACACACCAAACTCTACGAAGAGGAACGGGAACGCCCGCTGCTGATCCTGTGCGATCTGGGCGACTCGCTGTATTTCGGCAGCGAAGGTGCCTACAAGCGCGTGCGTGCGGCGCAGGTGGCCGGGCTGATTGCCTGGCTGGGCCTGTTTGCCGGCGACCAGGTGGGCGGCATCGTTTTCTCCGACCGGGAATGCGACGTGCTGCGACCGGCCCGCCGCCGACGCGCCGTGGTGCGTCTGCTGGACAGTCTGGTGCAGCGCCAGGACGACCATACCGGCCGCTCGGGCCAAAGCGCGACCGGGAGTAAACTGGATGAAGCGTTGCGTGAGGCACGTCGTATCGCCCACACCGGCAGCCGTGTTTTCATCATCAGCGACTTTATTAACCTGTCGCCCGAAACTCCGGCGCTGATTGCGCAACTGGCCCGGCACAATACGATCAGCGCCCTGCGCATCATTGATCCGCTGGAACAGGCGCTGCCGGAACGGGGCCGCTTTGCGGTGGCCGGACCGGACGGGCCGCTCTGGTTCGACGCCGGGAACGCCGCCTTCCGCGAGGCCTTCCAGGCGAAAGTGGCGGAACACGAATACCAGGTGGACCGCTGCTTCAGTCTGGCCGGGGTCAAAGCCGTTCCGATCTACACCGGACAGCAGCCGGCGCAGGTCCTGAAAACCGTGCTCGGCCCGAGGGGCCGACTGGGATAAGCACAACGGTCACAACAACAGCATGACACAGGCAGTACAACAACCCATGAACCAGGGCGATCCTCTCGCACAACTGCGGGACATCCACCTGCCCGAACCCGGCGGCTTCTGGCCGCCCGCGCCCGGCTGGTGGATTCTTGCCGCGCTGGTGCTGATTCTGGTGGCCGCCGTCCTCTGGTGGTTCTGGCGCCGGCACCGGCGCAACCGCTGGATTCACGACGCCAAGCAGGAATTGGCCCGGCTCAGCGCCTCGGCCCGGTCCGACAACGACTGGTTTACCGAGCTTAATGCCCTGCTCAAACGCTGCGCCCGCCAGCGCTACCCGGACCAGCATCCGGATGCCCTGAGCGGATCGCAGTGGACCGATTTTCTCGCCCGCACCGAACCGACGCTTGAGCGCCAGCAGGTGGAAGCCCTGGTAAACGCCGCCTGGCGCCCGTCACCGGGCATCGAACCGGACCAGGCCCGGGCGCTGGCTGAACGCTGGCTGGGAGGGCAGAAATGCTGAGTTTTGCCTATCCCTGGCTGTTGCTGCTGGTGCTGCTGCCGCTGCTGTGGTGGCGGCGTCGCAAGACCGATGCCGACCAGGTGGCCGCGCCGGCCATCCCCGTGGGGCACTGGCTGGCGGACCTGCCCGGCGTCAGCCGCAGCGGCAATGCCCGCAGCCTGTGGCAGAAGGTGCTGCTGCTGGTGGTGTGGATGCTGCTGGTCGCTGCCCTCGCCCGCCCCCAGTACATCGGCGAAGGCGTCAACCTGCCGGTCACCGGTCGCGACCTGCTGATGGCGGTGGACATCTCACCCAGTATGGAAGAGGAGGACATGATCGTGGGCCAGCGCCAGGTGAACCGGCTGACGGCGGTCAAGAACGTCCTCGATGAATTCATCAAGCGCCGGGAAGGCGATCGCCTCGGGCTGCTGTTGTTCGGTACCCAGCCTTACATCCAGGCGCCGTTATCCTTCGACCACGAGACCATCCAGACGCTGTTGCAGGAAGCGCAGCTGGGCATGGCGGGCCGGGCTACGGCGATTGGCGACGCCATCGGCCTGGCGGTGAAACGCCTGCGGGACCGCCCACAAGAACAGCGGGTGCTGATCCTGCTCACCGACGGCGCCAACACCGCCGGCGAAGTCAGCCCGGACAAGGCCGCCGAAATCGCCGCAGCCGCCGGCGTGCGCATCTACACCATCGGCATTGGTGCTGAAGCCATGTTGCAACGCGGCTTCCTGGGTACCCGCAAGATCAACCCGTCCCGGGATCTGGACGAAGACCTGCTCAAGCGCATTGCCAGCCAGACCGGCGGCCAGTATTTCCGCGCCCGCAGCACCCCGGAGCTGGAATCCATCTACGAAACCATCAACAAACTGGAGCCGATCGAACTGGAAGGCAAACAGTATCGCCCCACCACCGACCTGTTCTACTGGCCGGCGGGCCTGGCCGTGGCCCTGTTGTTGATCGGTCAATTGCTGTCCCACGTGCGCCGGCGTGACGTTCCGGAGGTGAGTCATGGCTGACTTCCACTTCGTGCGGCCGCTCTGGTTACTGCTCCTGGTGCTGCTGCCCCTGATTCCCTTCCTGCTGCGTTTCCAGGGTGAAGGTCAGAGCGGTTGGGCCCGGGTGATCCCCGAGGCGCTGCTGCGGCCGCTGCTGGGCGAAGCAGTGGAGCAGAACGCTCGCCGTAAACGCCCGGGCATTATCCTCGGCACCTTGGTGATCGCCTGTGCCCTGGCCCTGTCCGGCCCCAGCTGGCGCGAGGCACCCACACCCTTGATGCAGGAAAACGACAGCCTGGTGGTGGTGCTGGACCTGTCCCTGTCGATGCTGGCCCAGGATGTGGATCCGGACCGGCTGACCCAGGCCAAGCGCAAGATCCGCGACATCCTGGCCCAGCGCGGGAGCAGCTTCACCGCGCTGGTGGTCTACTCTGGCGATGCCCATGTGGTCACGCCGCTGACCGATGACGGCCGCACCATCGAGAGCCTGCTGGGTGTGATCGATCCCTTCATGATGCCCGCCAGCGGTAACCGCGCCGACCTGGGCGTGGAGGAGGCGGAACAACTGCTCGAACAGGGCGCGCCCGGCAAAGGCCGCATCCTGCTGGTCACCGACGCGCTGCGCGCCAGCGACTACCAGTCCATCCGCGAAACCCTGCAGGGTTCGCCCTACAGCCTCAGTACCCTGGTGGTGGGCACCCGAGAAGGCGGCCCGATACCGCTGCCCAAGCGCGGTTTTATCCGGGACGGCGACCATGTGGTGATCGCCAAGGCACAGCCGGATCGACTCGCCCAGCTGGCCAGCGCCACGGGCGGTCTCAGTTCGCCGGTCACGCTGGACGATGACGATATCCGCACCCTGGAACTGCGCTCGCAGGACAGCGACGACTGGCAGGAAAGCAAGCGCGACCTGACCGTCAAACGCTGGAAGGACGACGGCTACTGGCTGCTGTGGCTGGCTGCGCCGCTGGCCCTCATTGCCTGGCGCCGCGGCGCCCTGCTGTTGATTCCGCTGGTGCTGCTGCCGCTGATGCCACTGCCCGCCCAGGCCATGGACTGGGACGACTGGTGGAGCCGCCCGGACCAGCGTGCCGAGGAGCTGATCCAGAAGGACCCGGCGGTCGCGGCCGATAAGCTGGACGACAGCGACTGGAAAGGCTCCGCCCTCTATCGGGCCGGCGACTACGGCCGCGCGGCCGATGCCTTCGCCAAGGCGGATTCAGCGGATGCCCAGTACAACCGCGGCAACGCCCTCGCCCGCAAGGGCAACCTCAAGGACGCCCTGGCCGCCTACGACAGGGCACTGGAGAAAAATCCGGATAATCAGGACGCTCAGTTCAACCGCGACCTGGTGAAGAAACTGCTGGAGCAACAGCAAAAACAGCAGCAAAAGCAGAATCAACAGAACCAGCAGAAACAGGACAACAAGTCGTCGGACCAGCAGAAAAAGCAACAGGGCCAGTCCGGTCAGGGTCAGCAGAACAAGCCCAACCAGGACCCGTCCTCTTCGCAACAACAGCAGAATAGCCAGCAGGGGGAGAACCCGTCCCAGCAGGACCAGAACGCCGACCAGGGCAAGCAGGGAGAGCAGAATCAATCCCAGCAGCAATCTGGCCAGCAAAAACAGGACGATCAGCAATCCCAACGCCAGTCCGCCCAGCAACAGGGGCAGTCCGGCGAGAAATCCGGCCAGGAAGCCCAGGCCGAACCCCAGCCTGCCGACAAGGCCGGCGATGAAAAGCAACTGACCCAGAGCCAGGAACAATGGCTTCGGCGGATACCGGACGACCCGTCCGGCCTGATGCGCCGCAAATTCCTTTACCAATACCGTGAGCGCGGCAACCAGCAACAAATGGAAGGCGATACACCATGGTAAATCACGTCCGGCAGATGCTCCTGCTGATCCTGATGGCCCTTGTCACGACCCACACCTGGGCGGACGAGAAAGGAACGCTCGACGTTCACGTGGATCGGAAGACCCTGCACGAGAATCAGACCCTGACGTTAACGGTCAAGGGCGAGATGCCGTTCTCCATGGATCTGGACATGCTGTTCAACATCGGCGATCTGGAGCTGCCCTCCCCCGAAGAGGATGCGCTGAAGGAGAACTTCGAGATTCTCAGCAAGCACCAGAAGTACAGCCTGCGCTCGGTCAACGGCGACGCCACGGCCATCGTCACCTGGATCTACGAACTGGCGCCGAAGAAAACGGGTCAGTTGGAAATCCCCTCGCTGAAATTCCGTGAGGCCCATTCCAACCCCGTGACCATCACTGTCGAGCCCGGTGATGCCCCCGCGCCGGACGGTACCGCCCGCCCCGCCTTTGTCGAGGTGGAAACGGACAAGGATTCGGTTTACGTGCAGGAGCAACTGGTCCTGACCGTGCGCCTGTTCTACCGGGGGAACCTGATCCGCGGCGACCTGAGCCAGCCGGATCAAGGGGATGCGATCGTCGAATCCATGGGCGAACAGCAGGAATACGCCCGGGTCCGCAACAACGTACGTTATCGCGTGGTGGAACGGCGCTACGCCATCTACCCGCAGTCGGCCGGCACGCTGACCATCGACGGCATCAAGTTCAACGGACAGGCCCGGGACGACACCGGCAACCTCACCTTCCTGCGGGATGCGGCCGACCCGCTCGATATTCCGGTCAAGGGGATTCCCGCCAGCTTCACCGGCGACACCTGGCTGCCGGCCAGCAGCCTGGAACTGTCCCAGGACTGGAGCGATCCCAGCAGCACCCTCAAAGCCGGCAAGAGCGTGACCCGGACATTGACCCTGAACGCCCTGGGCCTGCTGGGTTCCGCGCTGCCGCCGCTCAAGGTCGAGTACCCGGACGCCGTGCGCAGCTACCCGGACAAGCCGGACCTGAAATCCAACGTGGACAACCGCACGGTCACCTCCTCGCGCACCGAGAGCACGGCGCTGGTGGCGGTCAAACCGGGCCAGATCACCCTGCCGGAAGTCCGGGTGCCCTGGTGGGACACCGTGAACGACAAGGAGCGCGTCGCCGTGATCCCGGCCCGCACGGTGACCATCACCGACAGCGCCGGCGTGGCTGCAACCCCGCCTGCCGCCAAGAACTCGCCGTCGGCGCCGGACAAGGCCGAGCCGGTCGTTGCCAAAACCCGGGACACATCGATGGCCGAGTCGCCACAGCCCCTGCACTCACCGCTGGACAACACCTGGCTGTGGCTCGCTGTCGCGCTGGGCACCGGTTGGGCGCTGACGGTCCTGTTCTGGTGGCTCAACCGCCGACGCGCGACGGATCCGTCCGGGGAAAGTGGTCCACAAGGTGATCCGGCGGAAGCGGCGCTTTATGCGGATCTGGAAAAAGCCGCCCGCGCCGGCGAAGCCCAAACGCTCAGTCTGCTGCCACGGTGGGCCCGCCAACGATTCGGCAACCAGCATCTGCGCAGCGCCGGCGATGTGGTTCGCTTCAGCACCGACGAAACCCTGGCGGAAGAGCTGGAGAAGCTGCAGGAACGGCTCTACGGCGGCAAGGCGTCCGAGACCCACTGGCAACCCGAGCCCCTGCTCAAGGCCCTCCAGCGGCTGCGCGATCGCCCCCAGCGACAGGCTGCGCCGGGGCTGGCACCGCTGTATCCGTCGAGCCTGAAAGCGGGCAGCGCTAACACCTGAACGGGAGCGGCCCGCCTGACCGGGCGTTTTCATCGCCCATAAAAAAACCGGAGGCCACGCCTCCGGTTTTTTTGTTGCCCGGCAAAACCTACCAGTAAATCCCGCGCATGATGGCCGCGAACGCCACCTGCTCGGTCGATACCTTGGGTTTCTCACCGCTGCGCGAACCGGAGGCGGCGGCGGAATCCGGGAACATGCGGTAGCCGGTGTTCATCACGATTTCACCCAGCTTCGGTGCCAATGCGTGCAGCACCTGGGCAAAGGTGCCCAGACGGGTAGCGATGCGCTTGGGACGGTATATGATCGCTTCCGCGACCATATCGGCCGCCTCGTCCGGAGTCAGGGTCGGCACCTGATCGTAGATTTTCGTCGGCGCGATCATGGGTGTTTTCACCAGCGGCATGTTGATGGTGGTGAAGGTCACGTTACGATCCGACCACTCCGCCGCGGCACAGCGACTGAACGCATCCAGCGCGGACTTCGATGCCACGTAGGCCGAAAACCGCGGCGCGTTGGTCAGCACACCAATGGACGAAATATTCACGATGTGGCCGCGACGCTGCTCCAGCATCTTCGGTGCGAAGCCCATAATCAGGCGGACCGATCCGAAGTAGTTGAGCTGCATGGTGCGCTCGAAATCATGGAAACGATCAAACGCCAGGTCCAGCGAACGGCGGATCGAGCGACCGGCGTTGTTGACCAGCACATCCACCTGACCGTGATTGTCCAGTACGGTGCTGATAAAGCGGTCACACTCCTCCATGTCGGAGAAGTCGCACTGGTAAGCGTGCACGCTGGCCCCACGGGATTCCAGCTCGGCCGCCACCTCTTTCAGGCGCTCGGGTTTACGCGCACCGATCACCAGGATCGCACCAGCGTCCGCCAGCTTCTGGGCCGTGGCCAGGCCGATGCCGGAGGTGGCGCCGGTGATGACACACACGCGGCCTTCGACGGTGCCTTTCAGGGTGCGGTCCTTGAACAGATCCGGATCCAGGTGGCGTTCCCAGAAGTCCCATACTACCGGCGCGTAATCCGTCAGGCGCGGCACTTCGATGCCGGTGCCCTTCAGCACGCGCTCGGTCTCACGGGCGTCGAACCGGGTCGGGTAATTCACGAACGACAGCACCGACGGCGGAATGCCCATGTCGTCCAGCACCGCACTGGTGATGCGTTTCACCGGCGGCAGGTTCTTCAGGCTCTGGCGGATAAACGGCGGCACGAAGCCGAACATGCGGCTGTCGATCCGCATCGCCATACGCGGCGCGTGACCGGCCTCGCAGAAGATGTTGAGGATCTCGCCCACTTTGTAAGGGTCGGAATCCACCAGATGGAAGCAGTTGCCGTCCTCGCCATCCAGGTGGGCAATGTGATCCAGCGCGGCCACGACGAAATCGACCGGCACGATGTTGAGCCGACCGCCTTCGATACCAATGGTCGGCATCCACTGTGGCAGCGCCGAGCGGATTTTCTGGATCATCTTGAAGAAGTAATAGGGGCCGTCGACCTTGTCCATCTCACCGGTCTTCGAATGGCCGATGACCATACCCGGACGGTAGATGCGGAACGGCACCGTGCACTCGTAGCGCACCACCCGTTCGCTGTCGTGCTTGGTCTTGAGGTAGGGGTGATCGAGCTTCTCGGCCTCCTCGAACATGTCCTCACGGAAGGTGCCCTTGAACAGGCCGGCTGCCGCAATGGAAGACACGTGGTGGAAGCAACCGGCATCCATGGCCGAAGCCGCGGCGATGGCCTGGTGTGTGCCGTCGATGTTGGCCGCGCGCTGGGACTCCTCGTCCGCGCCCATGTCGTATACCGCTGCCAGGTGGAAGAAGTGGCGGATGTGCCCCTTCAGCGACTTGAGCACGTCGCCATCAATGCCCAACTGCGGTTTGGTGAGATCGCCCACCACCGGCTTGATCCGTGTCTCGTCGACGCCGCAACGCTCACGCAGCCGGTCGATTTTTTCCAGAGACTCCTCGCGTACGAGCAGGTGCACGGTACCGCCTCGTGCGAGCAGCTTCTCTACCAGGAACCGCCCAATGAATCCGGTTCCACCCGTCAGGAAATAGTCCATAGTTTGCCCATCCACTTATTGCTTTTATTTGGAATCCACCACCCTCAACGTCCGCTGACGGCTGCAGGCCTGTGGTTGTCTGCGTGTCTCGATCAGCATCGCTGCGGGGACAGCTGGAGGACTCCCTCTCCATGATCCGCCGTGGCGTGCGTACCCCGGCGAGATCGGTCGCATTGTACGCAATTGTTTTTTGCAAGTATTGTACTTTATTAGAGCTTTTACTCCGTGTAATTTACTGTTTTTGCTAGATTAATTACTCTAAATTCTTGAGAGGGATCTGGGGCAGGTACACCTCCCGGGCCCAGGGCGACGGGACGTAACAGCGCATTCGGGACACCTCTCAAATGAGCCTAGCACAGCGTCCACCAGGCGCATCGCGCCCGGGTACTGAATTTGATTTGGGTCGCACCCCTTTCACAACTGTGCGCGGGCTTGCGGACCATGCACAATGGACCAGCCAGGCCTCGCAGAATTCCCTGCGCAGACGGGACACAATGATGTTGCAATGACATAATCCGCGACCTTTGAACTTTTCGGGAGCACACCATGTCTGAGAAAAACGCCCATTCCGAGCGCTACATCAAGATCGCCCGGGCCTGCCTGAAGGCCATCAACGATTCCGGCACCAGTGGCGAGAGTCGGGAAGAAAAGATCCAGAAGGTCTACGACGCCATCGACGACGCCTTCCAGGCCGAGTTCAGCGATTACCGTCAGTCCCTGGCGGTCATGGGGTCGGTGCTCGAGCGGATCGCTTCCGGCGAACTCAGCGGCGAGTCGGCCTCGGAATTGGCCCGTAAAACCCTGGCGGGTTCCGGCCACAATGTCGCGAACCGGCCCATCCACTAAGCATTGATTGTCAGGCGATCATGCCCCAGCGTGATCGCCCCACTATTTTGAACTTGGGAAAAGGAGTGTTGTGTTGATCGGCCACAGGTCCCCGTTTCGTTTACTGGTCCTCCTGCTGTTTGTCACCCTGCCCCACCTGGCGCTCGCCGCGACGACGCCGATCAAGAGCCCCAATGACGACAGCCAATACCGCTACCTGGAGCTGGATAACGGCCTGCAAGTGCTCCTGATTTCCGATCCGGATGCGGACAAGGGAGCGGCCGCCATGAACGTGGCCGTGGGCAGCGGCAATGACCCGGAAAATCGCCAGGGACTCGCCCACTTCCTGGAGCACATGCTCTTTCTGGGCACCCAGAAATACCCCAAACCGGGCGAATACCAGCAGTTCATCACCAGCCACGGCGGCAGCCACAACGCGTTCACGGCGTTCCGGGACACCAACTTCTTTTTCGACATCCAGGCCGATTCGCTGGAGCCGGCGCTGGACCGTTTTGCCCAGCAGTTCTCCGCGCCGCTGTTTACCGCCGATCTGGTGGAACGTGAAAAGCACGCCGTGAATTCCGAGTATTCGTCCAAACTGAAAGACGACGGACGCCGCTATTTCTCGGCGGAGAAAGCCATCTACAATCCGGAACACCCCTCCAGCCGGTTTGCCGTCGGCAGCCTGGACACCCTGGCCGATCGCCCGAATGACCCGGTCCGGGAAGATCTGGTGAATTTCTGGAAGACCCACTACTCCGCCAACCTGATGACCCTGGTGGTCTACGGCAAACAGTCCCTGGATAACCTGGAAAAGATGGTTCGCCCGCGTTTCTCAGCGATCGAAAACCGCCACCTGGAAAAGACTGATTACAGCGCTCCGTTGTTCAAACCGGGCTTCCTGCCGGCCTTTATGCAGGTCCAGTCCCTGAAAGACGTGCGCCAGCTGGATCTCTCTTTCCCGATGCCGTCGATGGAAGAAGACTACGCGGACAAACCGGCGGGCTATGTCGCCAACCTGATCGGCCATGAGGGCCAGGGCAGCTTGCTGAATGTGCTGAAGAACGCCGGACTGGCCGACAGCCTTTCCGCCGGGCAGGGCCAGGATGACGGCCACCAGACCAGCTTCAACATCAGCATGTCGCTGACGCCGAAAGGGGCGGACAACTGGAAAACGGTGGTTGCGCTGACATTCGACTACATCGACAAGATCCGCAAGGACGGCATCCAGAAGACCTACTACGACGAACTGCGGCAGCTCTCGGACATTGGCTTCCGCTTCCAGGAGAAGTCGTCGCCGATCCACAAGGTCAGCTCGCTGGCCATGCAGCTCCAGCGCGTAGCGCCGAAAGACGTGCTGCAGGCGCCCTACATGATGCAGGACTACACGCCCGAGAAATACCGGGACGTGCTCAAGCGACTGACGCCGGACAACGCGCTGATCTCCCTGATGACGCCGAAGGCCTTGCCGGACGATGCGCCCAAAACAACGTGGTACAGCACGCCCTACCAGGTGCAGTCGTTCAACGCCGCGGATCTGGACGACGCGCCCAAGGATCTGGTCGCCCAGCTCGGTTTGCCGGCCCCCAACCCGTTCATCCCGGAGCATTTTGCCATGGTGGATGGCAAAACCATGGACCACCCCATTGCCCTTTCCGGCTCGGGTGCGCCAAAGGTCTGGTACGCGCGTGACAAGCGCTTCGGCGCGCCCAAGGCCGATGTGTATTTGAGCCTGCGCTCGCCCCTGACCCGGGATTCCGCGCGTGGTCAGGTGCTGACCAGCCTTTTGGTGGACAGCATCAAGGACAACCTGAACGCGTACGCCTACCCGGCCCAGCTTGCCGGCCTGGATTACGCCGTCTACAACCACCTGCGGGGCATCACCCTGCGCGTAAGCGGCTACGACGACAAGCTGCACGTGCTGCTGCGTCGCATCATGAACCAGGTGGCGCATCCGGACATCGACGCCCAGCGTTTCCAGATCAACCGGGAACAGCTGATCGATGACCTGCGCAACCAGAAGAAGAGCAAGCCGGTCCAGCAGGCGGCGATGAAGCTGCAGAGTGCCCTGATCGAAGGCGCCTGGTCGGTGGATGACAAGCTGGCTGCGGCCAATGCGGTCACACTTTCCGACCTGCGCGAATTCGCCCGTCAGTTCCTGGCGGAAGTGGATCCGGTGATGCTGGCCCACGGCAACCTGACCGAAGCCGCGGCCATGAACCTGCAGCGTCAGGCCAACGCCATTCTGTTCAGCGACAGCACCATCGACGACGTACCCCGCAGCGGCGTTCGTCAGCTGCCCAAGGGTGAGCTGTCGGTGAACCTGCAGGTCGACCACCCGGACACCGGCTATGCGCTGTATCTGCAGGGCGACTCGACGGATTTCGACGAGCGTGCCCGCTTCAGCGTTCTGGCGCAGATTATCGGCGCCCCCTTCTATGAGAGCCTGCGCACCCAGCAGCAGTTGGGCTACATCGTCTCCGCGTCGTCCTTCGAGATGCTGGAGGTCCCGGCCCTGGGCTTCATGATCCAGTCGCCCAAGGCCAGCGCCGCCGCCATCGACCAGGCGGTCAGCGATTTCCTGAAAGGTTTCGACAAGACGCTCGCCGACTTGAACAAGGCCGACCTGGAGCGGGAAAAACAGGCCGTCCTGAGCCAGCTGCTGGCGCAGGATCGTCGTTTGAGCGAGGTATCCGAGCGTTACTGGCAGGAGATCGACCGGGGCGAGTTCGATTTCGACAGCCGTGAGCAACTGGCCAAGGCCATCCGCAACGTCACCCTCGACGACGTGCTCAAGACCTACCGCCAGACCATCGAACCACGACTGCACAGTCTGCGCGTGTCCACCGGCGCTGAGAAAAAGGCCGATGACAGCGCCCTCGCCCAGCTGCGCAGCGCGCCGTTCGTTTACTGAAAGCCCTCTCGACCAGCCCGGCGGTAAGGCCGGGCTGGTAACACGTCCTTTAGCGGCTGCCGAACATCGCCGTCATTCGTTCCGCATCCGGCTTCTCGATGACCCCTTTCTCCGTCACGATGGCGTCAATCAGTTCCGCCGGCGTCACATCGAAGACCGGGTTGTAGACCGGCACCTTTCCCGGCGCAATCGACACACCACGCACGGACCGGACTTCGGTACCGTCCCGCTCTTCAATGGGAATGTCCGCGCCGGAATGCAGCGCCATGTCCACCGTGCTGGAAGGCGCCACCACCATAAAGCGCACCCCGTGATGGCGCGCCAGGATCGCCAGGCTGTAGGTGCCGATCTTGTTGGCGACGTCGCCGTTGGCGGTAATCCGGTCCGCCCCGACGATCACCCAGCGAACCTCCCCCTGGCGCAGGATCTGGGCGGCGGCGCTGTCGGCATTCAACGTGACGGGAATGCCTTCCTGTTGCAGCTCCCAGGCCGTCAGGCGGCTTCCCTGTAACCAGGGCCGGGTCTCGTCGGCGTAAACCCGCGTGAGCCGATCCGCGTGCCAGAGGCTGCGCACCACCCCCAGTGCCGTGCCGTAGCCACCGGTGGCCAGCGCGCCGGTGTTGCAGTGGGTCAACACGGCAAACGGCGACTCTTCCATAATGGACAGCGCGTGGCGCCCCATCAGCCGGTTGGCGGCCACATCCTCGGCGTGGATGGCCTCGGCTTCGCCGGTCAGGCTGGCAATCGCTTCATCCGGTGCCTGGCAGGCCTGCAGCCGGGTCTTCATCCGCTCCAGCGCCCAGAACAGGTTGACGGCGGTGGGCCGGGAGGCGGCCAGGACATCGATCGCCTCGCCAATCGCGCCTTTCCAGTCGTCCTTCACCCGCGCCTGGATCGCCGCCAGCACCACGCCGTAGGCCGCGCTGATCCCAATGGCCGGTGCGCCACGAACCACCATGTCCCGGATGGCATCGGCAACACCGTGGGGGTCCTGGTAGGTCAGCCAGATTTCCTGGTCTGGCAGCAGGCGCTGGTCGAGCAACGCCAGGTGGTCGCCGTGCCAGAGAATGGCCAGGGTGCCAAGGCTGTCCGGGCCGGGCGTCTGTGGGGTATTGTCAGTCATGAAAAAGCGTCCTGAAATTGAGGGCTTACTGGCCCGGATTATAACGCTTCAGGGCCGCCCGAAGCACCCGGATTGCTGGTTCCACCGGGCGGACGTCGCTATACTGGCGAGCATACCGGCCCGCGCCGACATTCCATGGAAACCCAACCAGGACAGGCATGACCGCAGACACCATTACCGCTGTCGATACCCGCATCAACGCACGCTGGATTATCCCGGTGGTTCCCGCCGGCACGGTCCTCAACCATCACGCCCTGCTGATCCAGGGCGGGCGTATTGAAGCCATCGTGCCGCAGGACGAAGCCGACCGTCGCTTTCACGCCCGGGAAGCCCTCGATCTCAACGACCATGTGCTGTTGCCGGGGCTGGTCAATGCCCACGGGCACGCCGCCATGTCGTTGATGCGCGGGCTGGCCGATGACATGCCGCTGATGACCTGGCTGAACGACCACATCTGGCCCGCCGAAGCCAAGTTCATCAGCGACGACTTCATTGCCGACGGCACGCGACTGGCGATTGCGGAAATGCTGCGCACCGGCACCACCTGTTTCTCGGACATGTACTTCTTTCCGGAGGTCGCCGCCCAGGTGTCGACCGACGTGGGCATTCGCAGCCAGATCTGCTTCCCGGTCCTCGATTTTCCCACGGCCTGGGGCGATGGCCCGGACACCTATCTGAAAAAAGGCGCGGACCTGATTGACCAGTGGGGCGATCACAGTCATACCCGGATCGCCATCGGGCCCCATGCGCCCTACACCGTCTCCGACGGCCCGCTGAAGGACATTGTCAGCCTGGCCGCGGACAAGCAGGCGGCCATCCAGATCCATCTGCACGAAACCGCGTTCGAAGTCGCCGACGCCCTCGAGAAATCCGGCACACGCCCGACCCAGCGCCTGGCGGATCTGGGCCTGCTGTCCTCCAGCACCCAGTGCGTTCACATGACGCAGGTGGACGGCAGCGACCTGACATTAATGGCGGAGAGCGGCGCCCACGTGGTGCATTGCCCGGAATCCAACCTGAAACTGGCCAGCGGCTTCTGCCCGGTGGACAAGCTGCAGAAAGCGGGCGTGAACGTGGCCATCGGCACCGACGGCGCCGCCAGCAACAACGACCTGGATCTGTTCGGCGAAGTCAGCACGGCCGCGCTGCTGGCCAAGGCCGTGGCCGAGGACGCCGCGGCCCTGTCCGCCCACGATGCGCTGGCCATGGCCACCATCAATGGCGCCCGGGCGCTGGGCCGGGAACAGGACATCGGCTCGCTGGAAGCCGGCAAACTGGCGGATGTGATCGCCATCGACCTGAGCGATCCGTTCAACCAGCCGATATACGACCCGGCCTCACACCTCATCTATAGCCGCCATGGCCGCCAACTGAGCCACAGCTGGATCGGCGGCGTACCTCAGGTGCAGGACGGCATCCTGACGCGCATCGACGTGCCGGACCTGATGCTGCGGGTCGACCATTGGGCACAACGCATTCGCCAGGGCTGATCCCCTGACTCGTTATTGTTTTCTCACAGGAAAGACACGAATGAGTGGTAACAACGTAGACCGCAACGAGATTGCCAAGTTTGAGGCACTGGCCAGCCGCTGGTGGGATCCCAACAGCGAGTTCAAGCCGCTGCACGACATCAACCCGCTGCGCCTGAACTACATCGATGAGCGCGCGCCCCTACCCGGCCGCAAAGTGCTGGACGTGGGCTGCGGCGGCGGCCTGCTCAGTGAAGGCATGGCCCAGCGCGGTGCGCACGTCACCGGGATCGACATGGGTGAGGCACCGCTCTCCGTCGCCCGCCTGCATGGTCTCGAATCCGGGATCGAAGTGGACTACCAGCAGATTCCCATCGAAACCCTGGCAGAGGATCCGGCGCACATCGGCCAGTACGACGCCATCACCTGCCTGGAAATGCTGGAACACGTGCCGGAACCGGCCTCGATTATCCAGGCCTGTGCCAAGCTGCTGCGTCCGGGCGGTGACCTGTTCGTCTCCACCATCAACCGCAATCCCAAGTCGTTCCTGTTTGCCATTGTGGGCGCGGAATACGTGCTCAACATGCTGCCCAAAGGAACGCACGAGTGGCGCAAGTTCATCCGGCCCTCGGAAATGTCCGACTTCCTGCGCCACGCCGGCTTCGAGGTGAAGGATCTGACCGGCATGACCTTCAATCCGATCACCAAGATCTACAAGCTGGGCCGTGACGTGGACGTCAACTACCTGATGCACGCCAAGCTGGAAGACAGGAGCGAGCCGGCGTGAAGCGACCGCGCGCCGTCCTGTTTGATCTGGATGGGACACTGATCGACACAGCGCCGGATTTCATTCGCTGCCTGAACGCCGTGCGCGAACGCCACAAGCTGCCCCACCTGCCCGAGCCCGAAATCCGCGAAGCGGTGTCCGACGGCGCCCGGGCCATGATTCACGTGGGCTTTGGGTTGACCCCCGAAGATGAGGACTATTTCGATCGGCACAGCGAATTCCTCGATCTCTATGAAAGCGAGATCGCCGTGGAAACCAAACTGTTTCCCGGTATGGCCGACTTGCTGACCTGGCTGGAAGAAAACCGCATTGCCTGGGGCATCGTTACCAACAAACCGCGCCGCTTCAGCGTCCCGCTGCTTCACGCGCTGGATCTTCACGACCGCTGCGACGCCCTTGTCTGCCCGGACGACGTGGATCAGCGCAAGCCCCACCCCGAGTCCCTGTTCCTGGCCAGTGAACTGCTGCACATCCCGGCCGCCGACTGCCTCTATGTCGGTGACCATGTGCGCGATATCGAGGCCGGGCGCCGGGCCGGCATGACCACGGTGGCCGCCCGCTATGGCTATATCCGCCACCCTGGCGAAATCCCAGGCTGGCAGGCGGATTTTGTCATCGATTCCGCCGGGCAACTGCTGGCCATGCTGCAGAACCGGTACACTGGAAAGGAAGCCTGAGGGAATCAGGCCCGGATCAAGGAGCGCAGACCATGCAAGATTACAAGGCACCTGCCGACCTGCTGAAAGGTCGCATTATCCTGGTCACCGGCGCTGGTGACGGCATCGGCCGATGCGCCGCCAAGACCTACGCCGCCCACGGGGCGACCGTTATCCTGCTGGGCCGCACCATCAGCAAGCTGGAATCGGTCTATGACGAGATCGAAGCCGCCGGCCACCCGCAACCGGCCATTGTCCCCATGAACCTGGAAGGCGCGGCGGTGAAGGATTACGAGGAGATGGCCATGACCATCGAGGAATCCTTTGGCCAAGTGGACGGCATCCTGCACAACGCCGGCCTGTTGGGCCAGCGCACGCCGATTGAACACTACGATCCGGAAATCTGGGAGCAAGTCATGCGGGTGAACGTCACGGCGCCCTTTCTGCTGTCCCGCGCCCTGATTCCGGCCATGCGCAAATCCGACGATGCCTCCATTGTTTTCGTCTCCTCCAGTGTGGGGCGCAAGGCGCGGGCCTACTGGGGCGCCTATTCGGTGTCCAAGTTTGCATTGGAAGGACTGAGCCAACTGCTGGCCGACGAACTCGACGACGAACGCCACAATGTGCGGGTGAACAGCCTCAACCCCGGCGCCACTCGCACCAACATGCGGGCCCACGCCTACCCGGCCGAAAATCCGGACAGTAACCAGACGCCGGAAGACATCATGCCGATGTTCCTCTACCTGATGGGGCCGGACAGCCATGGCGTGACCGGCCAGCAGCTCGACGCGCGGTAACCCCATGAGCCAGGACGCGCTTCATCCCATGCAGTTGGTGTTCTACATCACCGACAACTGCCAACTTTGTGAACTGGCCGAGACGCTGCTCGTACAAACGCCCATGGATCCGCCGATTCCCGTGGATGTGGTGGACATCGCCCAATCCACGGAACTGGTCGCCCGCTATGGCGAGCGCATTCCCGTATTGCGGCGTGCGGACAACGGCCGCGAACTGGACTGGCCGTTTACCCGGGACGACCTGATGGCGTTTCTGGACAAAGTCTGAACCGATGCGTGAGATAGCCAAACTCAATTTAATAATCAGCATTTTATAATTTATTATTATCGACTATTTCGATAGCCCCTATTCGAGAGCGAGGATCCAATCATGCTGATGGTCATTTCCCCGGCCAAGAACCTGGATTACGAGAGCCCCCTGGCGACGCAGAAGTATACCCAGCCGGCTTTCCTGGACGACGCCTGCGAACTGATCGACCAGCTCAAGACGCTGGAGCCGCATCAGGTCAGCAACCTGATGGGCATCAGCGACAAGCTGGGGCAGCTGAATGCCGAGCGCTATCAACAGTGGCATACGCCATTTTCGCCAGACAATGCCCGACCGGCCGTCCTGGCGTTCAACGGCGATGTTTACACCGGCCTGGACGCGCCGTCGTTCGACGACCGGGATTTCGACTTTGCCCAGGATCACCTGCGCATTCTGTCCGGGCTGTACGGCATCCTGCGTCCGCTGGACCTGATGCAGCCGTACCGGTTGGAGATGGGCACCAAGTTCGAGAACAAACGCGGCAAGGATCTGTATGCCTTCTGGGGCAACAAGCTGACCATGGCGCTCAACGACGAACTGGCGGACGAAGGTCAGGTGCTGATCAACCTCGCGTCCAACGAGTATTTCAAGAGCGTCAAGAAGAAGGAACTGGACGGTCGCATCATCACGCCGCAGTTCAAGGACTGGAAGAACGGCCAGTACAAGATGATCAGCTTCTACGCCAAGAAAGCCCGCGGGCTGATGTGCGCCTACGCCATCAAGAACCGCATCAACGATCCGGAGGCCCTCAAGCAATTCGACTCGGCGGGCTATTACTTCAGCGAAGAGCAATCCAGCGGCGACAACTGGGTCTTCCTGCGGGACGAACCGGCCTGATCAACATCCATGAACGAAGCCCTGTTTTCCGAGATCGCCCTCTATGTCCTGTTGACGGCCTTGATCGCCTACATGGGCTTCATCGTCTGGGACCTGGCCAAACGCTCCAAAGCCGGACGCTTCGGCACCGCGATTCTGTTCGTGGTGCTGGGCGCCGGCGTTGTGGGCTTCGTCATTAAGACGATCCTGGTTGAAACGATGGATTTCTGAGTCCTCTCAACCCTTTGTCCAAACGGCGCTCTACCGTCCGCAATTTCGACACTGACCTTTGCGGTCGCTTTGTGCTTCAATGCGCACATATCTTTTGCCGGAGCCGTCCCTCCGGCCCATCACGTTCCAACAACCATTCAACTCAGGGAAACATCTGAATGTGGTTTCGTAATGCCCGTATCTACCGATTCACCAAACCGTTCACCGTGTCCGCCGAAGAGCTGGAACGTCAGTTGGGTGAATCCGCCTTTAAACCCTGTGGTCCGCAGGAGTCTTTCCGTCAGGGTTGGGTCCCGCCGCTGGGTCGCCACGGCCAGCAACTGGTGCACAGCGCCAACGGCTATCACCTGATTGCCCTGCGCAAGGAAGAGCGTGTACTGCCCGCCGCGGTGCTCAAGGAAGCCGTGACGGAGCGGGTCGAGATGATCGAAGCGGAGCAGATGCGTAAGGTCCCGCGCAAGGAAAAGGACGAGATCAAGGAGCAGTTGACCCAGGAAATGCTGCCGCGGGCCTTTACCAAGTCCAAGCGCACGTTTGCCTACCTGGCACCACAGGACGGCTTCATGATTGTCGACGCCGGGTCCGACAAGCAGGCCGAGGAAATCGCCACCACCCTGCGTAAGTGCATCGGCTCCCTGCCGATCCGCCCGCCCGCGCTGGAACAGGCGCCGACCTTCACCTTCTCCGGCTGGCTGAGCGAAACCATCGACCTGCCTTCAACCTTCTCGCTGGGTAACGAGTGCGAACTCAAGGACACCAGCGAAGACGGTGGCGTGGTCCGCTGCAAGGGCCTGGACCTGCTGGGTGACGAAATCCGCAACCATCTCAACGCCGGCATGCAGGTGACCAAGCTGTCCCTCAGTTGGGAAGACAGCCTGACCTTTGTACTGGACGAGGAGCTGGCCCTGCGCCGCCTCAAGTTCGGTGACACCTTCCAGGAAAAACTGGACGACGTGGACGCCGATGACGCCGCCGCCAAATTCGATGCTGCGTTTACGCTGATGACACTGGAACTGGCGCGCCTGATTCCGGCATTGCTGGAAGCGCTGGGCGGTGAGGATCGTTCGGCGATCGTGGATGAGGAAGAAGCGGCGTAATTCCGGTTAAACGCAAAGCCTTCATGTGCCCCCTCGGTCTGGTCGAGCAGGAGCGTTATCGTAGGTTGGGCTGACGCAGGAAGCCCAACAATGACCGGGCACCGGACATTCCCGTTATCGCAGGCCGGCTTGGTACATGGGGGCTCAAAAACCGGTTTGGCACCCACTGCGTTGTAAGAGATTGGCCGAAAACCCGGATTGTTGGGCTTCCTGCGTCAGCCCAACCTACGGGGCTCTCCGGCCAATTCGGGCGTTTATCGCCCTACCCCCGCAAACGCTCCCTTTGCCAATCCGTTTCCGGCTCATTGAGCGGCAGGCGCAGGTCCATGACGTCTTCTTCCATGTTGTAGGTGATCTCGAAGCCGAGATGGCGCGCCAGGTTGAGCATGGGGTGGTTGTCCGGCAAGACGTTGCCGATCATTTCCACGGTGCCGCGGGCGCGGCAGTAGTCGATCATCTTGCGCATGAGGATGTAGCCCAGGCCCTCGCCTTTCATGTCGTCCCGGACCATGACGGCGAACTCGCACTGGAGGTTGTCGGCGTCGGTCCAGACGCGCACGGTGCCCAGGGTTTCCTCGCCGTTGCCATCCTCCCGTTCGGCGTTGGCGATAAACACCATTTCACGGTCATAGTCGATCTGGACCATCTGGGCCACGTCTTCGTGGGAGAAATGCTTGCGGTACTGGAAAAACCGATAGCGGATCGATTCCGGGGACTGGTGATGATGGAATTCCAGATGCGCGGGCTCGTCCTCAGCCAGTACCGGCCGCACGATCACCTTACGCCCGGATTTTGGCAAAACCACCCACTCTTCCAGTTCCCGCGGATAAGGCTGGATAATCGGACGCCCCGGCTCTTCAGCCAGGTCGATGGCCACGTCCACCGCCACGGCACCGTTGCGATCAAATAACAAGGGCAGGATTTCCAGCCCGCGGATGTGCGGAATATCGATCACGATCTGGGACAGGGTCACCAGGGTCTCGCAGATCGCCCGGATGTCCTCTTCCGGCTGCAGGCTGTATTCGCGCAGCAGGCGGTACATATAGGTTCGCCGCAGCAGCTCTTTGGCCAGCACCATGTTCAGGGGAGGCAGTGCGATCTGGCGATCGGTCATCACGTTGACGCTGGCGCCGGCTGCACCACAAACCACCAATGGGCCGAACACCGGATCCCGGGTAATGCCCACGCTGAAGGCGATACCGCCCAGGTGCTGGTAGGTGCGCTGCACGGCAAATCCGAGGAAACCACTGCGCGGGAAGTGCGCTCGGTACTCGTCCATCAGGACCTGACAGGATTCGATGATCGCCGACTCACTATTGAGCCCCTGAATCGTCGATTTGTAGCGCCCGCGACCGGTCTGCTCTTCCATGAACGGGTGACAGCCGCGCTCGTGGATCAGAGTGACGTCAATAGGGCGGCGTTCGACCTGGAAACTCTCCACCACACCTTCCACATCATCGCAGTAGACCGTATCCACCGCGCGGATCCCGTAGTCGCGGATGACCGCCCTCGCCTCGCTGTTGGACAGGTGATTGCGCCCGGAACGGTGCGCTTTCATGACCAACTTGCGAGCCACGGAGCTGTCGGCGAAGTGATCGGTAAAGGATTCCGGCGTTTCCCGCAGCAGCCGCTGGACCCGCTGATGATGAACATGCTGCATGAAGGCGTTAACGGCTTTTTCCGGCGAGAAGAACGACGGGATGCCGGCCCGATAGAACTCGTCCCGCGCCTCCAGTACCGTACTCTGGCCCAGCCAGCAGGTGAAGATGTTCAAGCGGGTACCCTTGCTGGCCTGAACCACCGCATCGGCAATCTGCAGACTGTCTTCCGTCAGACTCGGGGCGTACATCACCAGCACGTTGCTGACGTTGGGATCCTTGGCCAGGATCCGGATCGCCTCGGCGTAGAGTTCCGGCGACGCATCGTAGTTCAGGTCGATGGGGTTCTTGCGGGTCCAGTAGGACGGCAGGTGTTTCGCCAGCGACTCGACGGTTTCGTTCGACAGGGTGGCCAAATCGCCATCGAGCCCCGCCAGCCGATCCACCGCCAATACGCCCGGTCCGACCCCGTTGGCCATGATCACCAGCTCTTCCCGGCGCACCGGGCGCATGCGGGTCAGAGTTTCCAGGGCATCGAACATCTGGCTGAGACCGTCCACCCGCAACACACCGGCGCGGCGCAGGACGGCATCATAGATCGGGTCCGTTCGGGTCACACCCACCGGACGTTGCACCGGCATCCACTCGGATTCCGGCACCCGTCCGCTCTTTACAGCGATGACCGGCTTGGTGCGGGAGGCAACTCGAACCGCCGAGATAAACCGTCGAGGGTTGGGAATGCTTTCAATGTGCAGGAGGATGGCACGGCAGCGGGTGTCCTGTGCGAGGTAATCGATCAGGTCGTCGTGACCGATGTCCATGCCATCACCCAGGGTCAGGAAGTGCGAGAAGCCCACGCCCCGGGCAAACGCCCAGTCGATGATGGAGCTGGCCACGGTGCCCGACTGCCCCACAAAGGCGACCTTACCTGGAATCGCCCCCATATGGGCGTAGGTGGCGTTCAGGCTGCGGAACGGGACCATCAGACCGATCGTGTTCGGTCCGAGCACCCGAATACCAGCCTCGCGCGCCGCATCGCGGACCGAGTACATCAGCGGCTGACCGGTCTTGCTGTGGGCCCGGGACATCCCACCGGTCATCACAATCGCCGTGCGGACGCCGGCCTCACCCAGCTGACGGATCATCTTGGGCACCGTGTCCGGCGGCGTACAGACGATCGCCAGATCCGGCTTCATGGGCATGCGCGACACTTTCGGCACACAGGGCACGCCGTGGACGTTCTGGTACTCGTTGCGGTTGATCACCAGCAACTGGCCCGGAAAACCACCGGCCATCAGGTTCCGCAGCACCATCCCGCCCAGGTTTTCCGCCCGCTCCGATGCACCGGCAATCACAATCGATTCCGGATTGAACAGACTTTCCAGATACCGTGTGCTCAAGTCGTCGCCCCCGCGTCAGCCGTACTCCAATCTGCCTCTCATGTTAGGCGGTCCGGGGTGGATTTAAAAACGAAACTTTTGCCATTTGAAACGACTTGTTGTCGCACCTATCCGGCACCGCGAGGACGGTATAAAAACCCACCAAAGAAGCAAAGCGAGACCCTGCCATCCCTGATACCATGGCAAAAAGAGATGCCACAGCGCACCGGTAATACGGGACCAATAATGACAACTGCGTTCTTCTACCACGACGACTTCCTGAAGCATGACATGGGGCCGGAGCACCCCGAGTCACCGGAACGGCTCAATGCCATCATCAGTTATCTGGCGGATACCGAGCTGGAGCAGCAACTGGACTGGGTGCGGCCCGAGGAAATTACCCGGGACCAGCTCCTGCAGGTCCATCCGGAAACCTACCTCAGTCAGTTGGACATGATGCAGCCCACCCGGGGTCGCGTGTTCACCGACCCCGATACGGCGATGATGCCTCACACGCTGCGCGCCGCGCGCCTGGCCGCCGGCGCCAATGTGGAGGCGGTTGATATGGTGCTGTCTGGCCAGGCCACCAATGCCTTTGTCGCGGCACGTCCGCCGGGTCACCACGCCGAGCGCGGTAAATCGATGGGCTTCTGTTTCTACAACAACATCGCCCTGGCCGCCCGGCACGCCCTGAATTTCCACGGCCTGGAGCGTGTTGCAATCATCGACTTCGACGTGCATCAGGGCAACGGCACGGTCGATATCGTCCAGGGCGATGAGCGGGTGCTCATGTGCTCAAGCTTCCAGCATCCCTTCTATCCTCACTCCCATGTCTACCGGTTGCCGGAAAACATCATCAATACGCCGATTGCCGCTGGCACGTCCGGCACAGACTATCGACGAATCGTCGAAGAAGCCTGGCTGCATCGCCTGGAAGAATTCAAACCGCAACTGGTGCTGGTTTCCGCTGGATTCGATGCTCACAAGTCGGACCCGTTGGCCGAACTGCAACTGGAAGCCGCGGACTACCGCTGGCTGACCGACCTGATTACGTCGATTGCCCGGGATTACTCGGATAACCGTGTCGTGTCGACGCTCGAAGGGGGATATCACCTGAAAGCGCTCGCCGAGGGCGTCACGGCTCACCTGGAAGGCCTGGTGGCGATCGAAGACTGATCGTCAGTGTGATAACTGGAAGATATCGGCGAGGTCGCCGTCCCGTTCAAGCTGCCGCAGGGCAGCCTGAATAGGTTCTCGCAGTTGCGGGTAGCGTGCTTTTTTCGACATGTACAGGATGCCCCGCTGCCCTTTGCGAAACACGGCAGTGCGAAACTGATTCCATGAAAGTTCGAGGGATCGCATGGTGTGATAGAGGGCCTGATCACTGCACAGGATGGCGCTGACACGCCCCAGCTTCAGCATCTCAATAGCCTGAAAAATGTCCCGCACCGGAAACTTTTGGATTGTCTTCGCCTGCTCGAAGACCTCACCGTAATAGGTACCGTTAACGAACGCGACCGGTTTGCCCGCCAATCCATCAAGAGAAAGTTCAAAGTCGCTGTCCGCAAGCGCGGTCAGCATCACCTGCGTGGTCACAACCGTGCCGAGGTTGATCGCGGCTGTATCCAGAGCCGGGCTTTCAAACAGCACCACAAAATCCGCAGTGCCTTCCAGTAATTCGCTGATGGCGCGACGATGTGGCCTTAATTCATAGGTGATCGGGAGGTTGGCGACGGCAACAAGACGATGAGCAAAAGCCACCAACGTGCCGTCCGGCTGGCCATAACGACCTTCATAACCCCAGGGCCAGACTTCGGGAATGACAAAAATGGCAGGTTCCGGGTAATCGTCCCCCCTGTGGGGCTCTTTGGCGTGGGCCGCGTCGAGAGCCAGCACCAGAAAGGTCAGCAGAACTACGGCAACCGGATGCCGAACAATGGGCTTCATGTGGCAGGACAACCGCTCAAACGAACCAGCTTGGCACCAGCTTACCGGCTATGACAATCAGCCCCTATTCGACCATTGGTGCCCCGCGGCTGTCAGCACAACATCGGCTATCGGTTAGCCGACGGCCTGCTGGTCAGACATGACCTCTTCGCGGATTCCGTCCCAACCTTCCTTGACCTGACGCAGCAAGTCAGACACTTCATCCAGTTTGGCGACATCGTTTTGGCGATTGGCCTCAAACAGCGTGCGCTCGATGTAGTCGTACAGCCCTTCCAGATGACGCGCCAGCTCACCGCCTTTTTCAAAGTCCAGGAAGCTGCGCAGACCACCGACAATCTCGATGGCTTTGCTGATCAGGCGACCTTTACCTTCGTAATCCTTGGCCTGCATACGCGCCTTGGCCATATTGATCCGTTCCAGGGCGCCGTTATACAACAGCTGAATCAATTTGTGCGGGTCGGCATCGGTGATGCTGGTCTGGGTATTGACCCGCTGATATGCCTGTAAACCGTTCATAATCAACCTCTTGATTGCCTTCGTAACAACGGGTTAGTTGTTATTATTGCTGTTTGGAGCCAGAGCCGCCAGCTGCTGGGTGACGTAGTCTTTGGTGCTGTTGAGCTGCGAAATCAGGGAGTCGGCCGCACTGAACTGCGACACCAGGCGCTCCCGGTATGCGTCGATGCGGGTCTGCAGTCGCTCGCGATCATCTGCGATATCATCCAGGGTGTCCTGCAGGCTATCGGTACGCGCTTCAAGCGCACCATCGGCGCTGAGCATGTCCGTCACCATATTGACGGTCCGCTCCCCCAGTCCCTCAATGTAGGTAATGGTTCCACGATTGCCGGTAGCATCGCCGGTGATGCGCACCTGCATGCCCGCCGCCTGGGACGTTCCCTCGACGTAGAGAATCTGCCCTTCACCGGTGGCCCGCTGACCATTGATCGTGCCGGCCACATCTTTTCCGGCCGTGCCCGTGGCAACGGACAACCCCAGGTCTGCGGCACTGTTGGTATCCACCGAGGTGATGCTGACGTTCGAATCGCTGCCATAAGCGCCGGATTTGAAGCTCAGTGCGCCACTGGTCGAATCAAACTCAACCTGGACTTTCTTGCCGGACGCACTCAGGCTGCCGCTGCTGTTGAGCTGGGACTGGATTTCAGCGGCCAGCTCGTCGCGGGTATAGGTACCTGCGGTCAGCTGGATGCTGACTGAGGTGGACCCGTCAATCTTGAACGACAGGTTGTCATTGTTGCCATCGATCGTGACGGAGCCCGTGCCGGCGTTTGCGCCCGTCAGTGCACCCTGCGTCGCCGCCTGGGTCACGTTGATACTGTATTCACCAGGCTCGGTATTCACGTTGCTGCTGATGAACTCCACCTGGGAATCGGATGCCCGCCCCTGTTCGCCGAACAAAGCGGCAACGTCATCCGGGTATTTCTCAAGCTGCGTCTGGAACTTGCTGGCATCAAAGCTCAGCTGTCCGGTCTTGTAGTCTGTGGTGATCCCCACATCGGCAAGAGAGCGTACGCCGGCATCCTCGAGACCGGGGACGACGCCCGTCAGCATGTTGCGCAGCTGATTCTGGATATTGCGAACGGTGTCATCGCCGGACAGCAGGCCGCCCTGCTGGGTTTCGGCATTGTAGCCGGCCAGCCCCTGAATGGTTTGCTGCAGCGCGTTGAACTTGTCGACGAAAGACTGAACCCGATCGGCCACGGCCCCGGTGTCCTGGGTAACCTTGACCGTTGAGGTGGCACCTTCCGCCTTCACATCAAACGTAAGCCCGTCGACCACGTTTTCGATGGTGTTGGAGGACCGAGTGATGGTAATGCCGTTGACCTGAACGACCGCATCTTGCGCGGCCACGGTCTCGGTCAGGTTCTGGGTGGTGTCATTGAAGACGAACTGCGACAGCCCGGAACCGTCGGTGTTGTTGCCGTCGCCATCGTTGACCGAAATACGGATGGCGTTGTCGGTGCCGGTTTCATCTGAAGACAACACCAGACGATAGCCATTACCCGTATCGATCACCCCAGCGCTGGCGCCAATATCCGCATCATTGATGGCATCGGCGATGCCCTGCAGAGTGTTGTTCGAGCTGTCGATATCGATGTTTTTGACTTCGCCGCCCACACTCAGGCTAATCCGACCCGTGCCGATAGCGGTGCCGTCCTTATCTTCGAACGTGCCGGATGCCAGAGACTGGGCCTGCGCCAGACTGTCGACCTGGATGGTGTAGTTGCCGCGGCTGGCGGATGCGCTGTCCACAGAGACTTCGACATCCTCACTGGATGACGTTGCGGAAAAGGCTTTCAGATTGTCGACCGAACTCAGCTGGCGCATGGGCAGCCGCAGTTCCGTGATAGCGCTGCGCAGTGTCCCGTAAGCGGATATCAGGGCCTCGGTTTCCTTTTCCTTGCTGTCCAACCGGTTTGCCGTCGGCTTCTGCTCGGCTTCTACCAGTTGGTCCACCAGGTCAGACGTCAGTACGCCGGAACCAATCCCCAATGAAGAAATGTTAGCCATATCGATCGCCTCCCCAAGAAGGCTGCCTTATCCATTTGTACGCTTATCGGCCAGAAGCGGCAAAACTTTGCCAGTTACGACCGCCAATTTGTAACAACATGTATCCGAGACCCGGCATCCAGGACCGTCGATAACCAGGATAGACCGTCTGGCCCTCTGGTCGCACTCTTGGTCAGCTCTCGTGGTTCCCACTCGCCCCAACCTATTGACGCCACAGATTATTCACGATCTTCAGCAAAGCGCCCTTAACGCAGAACACCGCCGGCTTCTCGCGAAGGCGGCGGTGCTGAAATTCCGTTACTCGTGACCGGATTGAGAGGCGGCAAGCGCCTACACTTCGATATTGAATAACGTCAGCGGTTCATCCTGCTGCAAATTTTCGGCCAACCTCAAAGCCACATCATCCGGAATCTGCCGAATCACTTTTTCCGTTTGCTGATCCACCACGCGCACGATCGTCTTGCCGGAGTCATTGTCGACCTCAAACTGCAGGTCTCGCTGTACCGTCTGGACAAAATCGTTGAGGCGGGAAACGGCTTGATCAAGAGATTCCCTCTGGGCTTCCTCCTGCTTTTCCATCCGCTGCACTTTTGTAGGCTGCTGCGACTGGTCAAGCGACACAACGTTGGAAGTATCCTGGGCTCGAGCGGAAGGCTTGCTTCCTTCTGCCTGAGGTGACGCAGACGCCCGAGCCGGAGCTTGTTCACTGGAGCGAACCAGCTTCAAATCCGGGCTGTTCAGGTTTACGTCAGTCATAGCTCACCTCGCTATCCTCATACGGCGTAAAGCCGGCCCCCGAGGGGACCGGCCGTTACCGTGCTATCCCTGTTACTGCAGGAGGGACAGGACCTGCTGCGGGCGGGCGTTAGCCTGCGCCAGGACAGAGATACCAGCCTGCTGGAGGACCTGGGACTTGGACAGCTTCGCGGTTTCAGCGGCGAAGTCCGCGTCCAGGATCCGGCTTTGCGCAGCGGACAGGTTCTCAGAAGTGGTCGCAATCGCATCGATGGTCGATGAGAAGCGGTTCTGAATCGCACCCAGGTCAGCGCGCTGGCTGTTGATGGATGTCAGGGCGGCGTCGATGGTGTCGATCGCAGCGTTCGCACCGTCAGCCGTGGTGATGTCGATTGCGGCGACGCTTTGGAGCTGGCCACTTTCGGCCGTACTATCTACCACTTCGGCAGCGTTACCTACGATGCTGAAGGCAGAGCTGGAGCTGAAATCGACTTCACCAGTCACTCGGGTGCTGTCGGTGCCACCAGCCGTCAGGTTCTCTGAGGAGCCGTCCGCTGAAGTCACTGTGATATCCGCAGATGCATCTGCAATGACGATGTCATCACCCGCATCACTTTCGAGCAATACGTTACCGGAATCGTCGAGGCTAGCGGTGATGCCGGTGGTTGCGGATGCATCGTTGATGGCAGTAACCAAGGCACTGTTGTCACCAGACTCAACCGTGGCGGAGATGGTCACGGCGGAGCTGTTCTCGCCCTGCAGATCAAAAGAAACCGTTCCAGCACTCAGACCAGAGATAGTGGCTTCTGTGTAGGCATCGGCACTGACGCCAGTCTTCGATGTCAGATCATTAACAGATGCAGCGATATCCTTGGCTGTAGCGTTCGCACCAAACTCGGCCAGCTCCGTTGCACCATTACCAGAAACCGTGATGTTACCGGCCGCAATACCATTACCTGTCGGCGCAGAGTTTGCTGCGGCAGTCAGGTTACCCGTCAGCGAGCCGTTGCTGGTATCGGCGGTGTAGTTACCGATATCGGTAGCACGCGCGCTGCCCAGGGACACGTTGATGGTCTGGTTGGCGTTCGCACCGACCTGGAACTGGGAGTTGGTGAAATCACCGTTCAGCAGCGTACGGCCGTTGAAGTTGGTGGTGTCAGCAACACGGTTCAGCTCGGCCTGCAGTTGGGTCACCTCAGCCTGCAGCGACTTGCGGTCGGTGGAGGAGTTGGTGTCGTTGGCAGACTGTACAGACAGCTCACGAATACGCTGCAGCAGGTCGCCAGCCTGGCCCAGAGCGCCTTCGGCGGTCTGGGCCAGGGAGATGCCGTCGTTGGCGTTGCGCTGGGCAACGTTCAGACCGCGGATCTGCGCGTCGAAGCGAGAGGAAATGGCCAGGCCCGCGGCATCGTCCTTGGCGGAGTTGATGCGAAGACCAGAAGACAGACGCTCCAGAGCCTGATCCGACAGAGACTGGGATTTGTTCAGGTTGTTCTGAGCGGACAGTGAAGCGACGTTAGTGTTGATACCGAGAGCCATGATGCTTCTCCTATAAAACCTATGTTTCTCTTGGAAGAGGTCTGGCGCCCGTCCTCGTTTGTTTGGGTGCGCCGCCCTGCTGTAGTGCTTAACGGCGACCCTTACGGTTCCTTTAGAAAAAACTTCGGTTTTTATTGTTAAGGATTGTAAAAGCGGCAAAAGCCTGCCTTGCCGCCCCGCCAAAAGCTCGTCACCCATGCCCACTAGTCACGCTACTTAGTAACAATTTTTTTATATTTATTAATTGGTTAAAAGCCATAACCCAAAATTGGCATGGCCTTCGCTTTGTGCCGCTCAGGAATGAATTTTTCTGAATAACGGCCGGCAGGGCGTCCTTGTGATCGGGCACTGAGCTACCGGCTTCTCTGAATAAGGAGAGCGATATGCCTCAGATTATCAACACGAACATTGCCTCGCTGAATGCCCAGCGAAACCTGAACACGTCACAACGGGACGCCGACACTGCCCTGCAACGTCTGTCTTCAGGCCTTCGTATCAACTCCGCCAAGGACGACGCGGCCGGTCTTGCGATTTCCGAGCGATTCACGTCGCAGATCAAAGGCCTTAACCAGGCTGTGCGCAACGCTAACGACGGCATCTCCCTGGCACAGACGGCCGAGGGCGCCCTCGACGAATCCGGCGAAATTCTGCAGCGGATTCGCGAGCTGTCTGTACAGTCTGCCAACTCCACCAACTCCGCTTCGGATCGCGCGGCCCTGCAGAGCGAAGTCAACCAGTTGAAGCAGGAGCTGCAACGCGTCGCGGAGACGACCGAATTCAACGGTCTGAAACTCCTCGACGGTTCGTTCCAGGCCCAGACCTTCCAGGTGGGCGCCAACGAAAACCAGAACATTTCAGTCTCGGTCACCGGCGCAACCAACGATGACCTGGGTAACTACTCGATCGAAAGCGTCAACGATCAGGATAACCTCGGGTCCGGCTCACCGTCTGCTGTTGCCGCTAACATCACTGCAGCCAACCATCCGGTGGCCGCCCAGAACCTGACCGTTGCCAGCGCCCTGGATCAAGTCGACATCGCGATCCCGGCGGGCTCATCGGCTGCGGACATTGCGGCCCTGGTCAATAAGGAAGAAGAACGCACCGGTGTCACGGCAACTGCCCGTACCGAAACGACGCTGACCACCAACGCTGCCGGCACGGTCACTTTCGATCTCAGTTCAGGGGGGCAGACCTCCACAATCTCGGCGTCCATCAACGACCCCAATGATCTGACGGAACTGGCATCGGTGATCAACAAGGCAGCCGGCCAGACAGGCATCAACGCCAAGGTCCAGGATGACACGATCGTTCTGACCCAGGATGCGGGCAAAGACATCCAGATCGAGAACTTCTCCCACAGTGGTCCTGGCAACATGACCGTCGCTGGCGTTACGGGTAGCGGCGCGTCAACCGATCTGATCGGTGACGATGCCACCCAGGATTCTGTGGTCGTGACGGGCACCGTGGACTTTTCGTCTTCAGGCGCCTACGCCGTCACATCCGACATCGATAACACCGCCGGCTCACTCTTTGACGTGGCGGCCGACACGCCTGTCGGCGCACAGCGAGAGACGGTCTCAAGTATCGATATCAGTACGGTAGAAGGTGCCAACGACGCCATTTCAATCGTTGACGGTGCCCTGTCGGTGGTCAACGGTATCCGAGCGGATCTGGGTGCGGTCCAGTCCCGCTTCGAATCCACCATTGCGAACCTGAGCACCACTTCGGAAAACCTGACGGCAGCCCGATCCAGGATCCAGGACGCCGATTTTGCCGCGGAAACCGCAGAGCTCGCGCGGACGCAGGTCCTGCAACAGGCCGGCCTGTCCATCCTGGCCCAGGCCAACGCCCGACCACAGCAGGTATTGCAGCTGCTGCAAGGCTAAACTAGCCTTTTGGGGGGGCACGAGAGTGCCGCCCCTCTCCCTCCGCTTTATAAGGACCCGATGTGACTATCGCCTCGCTCGAGAAGAAGCTGTTTACCCGTGATGACGCGGGTTTCAAGAAAGAACTGTTCGACATTCTCGATGCGATGGAAAAAGGCAATCCGGTTCTTGGTGGTGAGCGCATGACCCAGCAAGGAAGTGCTCACCGGTCACCCGGCATCTATCCATTGCATAAAGATGCCAGCTTCTTTGACAACCAAAATGCGGTCCAACGGCTTGCGACATGTATCACGGGTTTTCTCTGCTCTCCCAAGCTCGAGTTGGAAACCCTTGAAATCCGCAAGCTGATTTTCTACAAAACGCACCTGACTGATATTTTCTACCTTTCGGACTTCGGCAACCTGGATCACGTGATGGCATACCGGGATCTCTGGTCCGCGAACGGTGGATTCCAGCTGAAAACGGATGCGGATGTCTTCATGCTGATGATCTGCTGGACGATCAACAGTGAGATGGAGATGCCGTTCGAGACTCTGCTTGAACGGATTCCGCAGGAAATGTTGTATACGCTGACAGCCGTTTTCTATCAGCTCGAACAGATCCAGACCCATCGGGGCTTCGATAATTTTGAAAAGGCATTCGACGCCTTTCTCAAATTGCCGGAGGGCCTGGATGTCTCCCTGTGCGCCATCATGCTCGTCAACATCTGGATGGGCTGCTCGTACTGGGAAACCCCGCGGCGCCACGAGATCAAGCGCAAAATCAACGGACTGATCCGCGCCAAATACCCCGAGATCAAAGAAGTCCCATCAAGGGCACTGCCGGAAAAACCGCGGGTCGCCATACTCGTCGAGCGTTATCGGTCCGATCACGCCATGTACCGCTGCTATCACGCCCGTATCGCGCCACTGAAGAACCATTTCGTCACGGCACTCTTTGCCGCGAAAGGCGACGTCGACGACAACAGCCGCCAGGATGCGCATCAATTCGTCGAGGTCGATGGCGGAGTTGAAAACCTTCTCAAGACGGCGAAGAAAATCCAGCAGTTCCAGCCCGACGTCATCATCTATCCATCGCTGGGGATGAATATCTGGACGGTCTTCCTGTCCAATTTCCATCTGGCACCGGTCCAGATCATGGGCTATGGCCATCCGGCATCCGCCATGAGCGAGATAATCGATTACGGTTTCCTCAGCGGGTATTTCGAGGGGCCGGACTATCAGCGTTGGTGCACTGAGCGGCTGATTCCCTGCTATGGCGAGAAAGGCCATACGACGTTGCACCCCCAGTTGGATGGTGACCTTCGTACGGCTCATCTGGACATAGACGACAGCCCTGTGCGCGTCGCCATCAACAGCTCTCTGATGAAAATCAGCGATCGCGCGCTCCAAGTGTGCAAGCTCATTCAGGACAACAGTACGAGGCCGCTCGAATTCCACTTCTTTCCGGCTCACAACCGGGGATTCAAACTACCGGCCTTATACAGAAAGCTGCTGCAAACCATCGGCAACAACGTCATCGTCCATGAGCCCCAGCCTTATGGGGAATACATGAGGCATCTGGCCCGGTGCCATTTCGCCATCGGCACATTCCCCTTCGGCGGCACCAATACGAACATTGATGCCATGTTGCTGCAGCAGCCGAAAATTTACCTGTTCCCCAATGAAGATCTTGCCAGCTATACCGACGCTAACGACTTTATGCGTTACGACACGGAAAGCGGGTTTGTGCACAGCACAGAGCTGGAACTGGTTGCACAGGCAATCATCTGGATCCACAACCCGAATGAACTGAATGCCGCCAGGGAGCGCGTCAGAAACATGCGGTCAGCCCTGATCGAAAGTTCGGAGCACGCCCGAGAGAGCAATGCCGCCATGAGTTACGTGGATGGCATCCGCAAGCTCGCCTCGGCCTGATCCCACGGACTAACGGCGCCGGGCGAGCCGCTCGAGCGCCGCTCTCTTCTCAAGGACATTCTCGAACACTTCGGGCTCGGAGAAATGAGGCGAAAGCACCGTCCGGTTTCTATGCCGCTCGAACGGTTCCATGATTCCCCTGGACATCTCGCGATGACTGTCCCGGTTATCCCGGCGAAGTCTGTCGACCTCGTCGGGTGACAGGCCGGGATAGGCGTTGGGCAATTCCAGGTCGACGGTTTCCGACACCTCGAAGAGCTGACACAACCTTCGCGGGAGGTGCTCTTCCGAAAGGGCCGTCAGGGACTCGAAGGACACGAAACGCACCCGATCAAAATACGCCCGGGCCATCGCTTCCTTGCGCGCGTAATCCAGGTCGCGATAAAAGGACCGATCCTCAAGGGCCACGAGCATGCGCTGGAAGAAGTCAAACGACTCACAGTACCCCATCCTGACAAACTCGCCATAAATGGAGCGAAGGAACGAATCCTTGTCCCGGGTTATGGCCACAATCGTGACCTCGTGCCCGGTCAATAGAAACCGAAGCCGCTCAAACTTCTCGACGGGGTCGATTCCCTGCAAGCTGAAATTCATGCTCAGGTGTTCACTGGAAAACACATTGAGTTTCCAGGCATCCAGCCTGTCATTGATGGCGCGCCGGGCCGCTTCTTTCCTTTCGTCAAAAACGTCGCGACGGGCATACTTGAGTAACACCTCAAAGATGAATTCGATGTCCTCCGAGGCGTAGTCAATGCGGCTTCCCTCTCCGACCCCCATATGTTGGATGTCAGGATGCGCATTAAAAAAACCGTTCTGCAGGCTGGTCGACATGGCTTTCGGATAGCCGATGTGCACTGTCACCCGGGCCATCTAGATAAAATCCTCCGTCAACATGTCAAGCGACATCACCACAGCGCCACTGTTCTGCTCGACTTCCAACCGCTCGGCAAAAGAGTCGTCGATAAACAGTGCATTGTCGTGTTGAATCACGCTCGATTTGGGCTGCCCTTCGACGAGGTGGTATATCTCATCGAAAAGACCCGCCAGCCTGCTCCGGGTCAACGTTGCCGTTAAATCCCCGGCATGTCGGGTGACAAGGAAGACTGGAAGGTCCCGATTCAAACACGCGAAGATGAAAGCGATGACCCGGGTATTCACCCCTTGTGGAGACAACAGGCAATCATCCAGATCAACATACACGCTGTTAAACCGGACCTTTCCGACCAAGCGCGCATCGAACGCCCGCTCAAGACGAAAGTCCCCCTCCCGGCGCGCAGGGACGGTCACAGAGAAACCCAGCCTCTGATAGATATCCAGCAGGATGAGATTGACCCCCAGAAGCCGGTGCATGCTCATCGATCCGGCCAAACGTGAGGCCACTTCCAACAGCTTGTAGCGGCCGCCTCGGTCTTTCTTGAGCTGGAAGAACCAGCACCCGCTCATGTTCAACTCGGAGGATATACACAGACCGATATCATGGATCTCATCCGTCAGTTCAACCGGACGGCTCGATACGCTGATGCCTGTTTTTATTCGTTCCCGCGTTCTAGGCCCGCAAAACAGCAACCGGGACTGGGGATCCGAAAAACAGTCGACCGTCAGTTCCTCGCCCGGCAGGTATTCGCAAAGAATACCGGTCTCACGTTCCCCCTCCGTCAGCGCTTCCAATTGCGCCCTGTTTTCGATCTTGCGAGCCCCTCTGGAGCCATAGCCGATATCCAGCTTCAGGAAACAGGGGAAATCATTATCCTGGATGGCATCCGGCAAAAGCATTTTAGGGGTGGAAACAATACCGGATAGTGCTCTGTACGTGGTGCTTTTACGCCTTATGATTTCAGCCGTCTTCAGGTGGGCATAGACCACCTGACAACCCAGTTCCGGCTCGGCTTGTTTCAGTAGGTAACCAACCTCATCCATGCCGGGAATCAACAGATCAAGCCGATGAATAGACACACACTGCCTGATCGCCTCTATGAAACCGGAATGATGGATGTGAGGTATATCTCGTCGATTATTACTGAAAAGCACATCGCCGTAGTCAGGCACGCTACTGAGGCCGACTAGTTCAATAATCCTGGCATTTTCAAGCGAACGGAATACCTCCGCAGACACTTCGGAACCCGATGGAAATACGCCTACCCGCACGCAATCATTCATGAAATCGAACACCACCTGGCATCATTTTTCTCCACCGAACCTGCGTGCCTTTATGCGCAGGTAATCGCCTCTGAAAGCGTCAGTAATTCAGCAATTTGATGTAATCGCTGCATTCAGTTTCCACCTGCCTAATTTCGGCGTCAGACAGGACATCACGGTAGCGCCCGACAGAGTCTGCATTGGCATTGCTGTACCACTGTCTCGTGCGCCAGGCGCCGTATTTGGCCCGTGCTTCATTTTTCTCGGCGATGTCGTTGACGAGATCCAGCCCTAAATTTGCTTTGGCAAAATGAATAAAAGCCTCCACATCGCTGACCAGCTCTTCATACTTGAGTGTTACCAAGGACTGTCGGAAGGCGGGGTCAGTGTGGTTGAGACTGGGCGCATAAAAGGACTTCATATGCTGACTCAACTGTTTGATATCCCGGCTTTGAAAAAAGTGTTTCTGCCCCTGCTTGCGAAGCTTCTCGCCCACTTCAATCATCGAGGCGATGATATCTCTGGGATCCCTGGCAATGAGAATAAAGACCGATTCAGGCAACAGTTCATGCAACTCCGGGAAATACATCGTGAGGTGCGGCTCCTTCACGATAACGGTGTCGATCGGATCATCTCGATGCTGGTTTTGCAGATCCGCGACATTAAGCAGGACAGACTCAACCAGCGTTCGATTAAACTGGCGAAAAAAACCGATATCACCAAAATAATCCCGGGTATCATTCTCAAAATCATCTCGGCCGAACTTGTAGGCCGCCATCAATGTCCGCAGATAACTTGCCTCCTTGACCTTTTCATTGGCGGACGGGTGTGAGCACAGCAAGCGCTGCAACATTGTCGTTCCAGAGCGCTGACTGCCCCCCACGAAGCATAGTTTCATGTTAGGTTACCTCTTCAATTGATTCACAAACCAGGCCAGCGATCCGTTGCACATCCCCTTCGGACAATTCCGCGTATACCGGAAGACATAGCACCCGGCCCGCGGCGTCACCGGCGAGGTTCGACACAGCCTCGCTATACAGTCCCAAAGAATCTAGCGACGGCGAGAAATAAGCCCGGCTCTCGATACTATGCTCTTTCAAGCGTCGCTGGACATGGTCGCGACTCTTCCGACTTTTTAACTGGATGGGCATATACGCCCCGTTGTCAGAAGCATCAGCCGACCGCTCGGGCATGGCAACCCAGTTGGCCAACAACCTTCGATACTGGTGTATCACCGATACCCGACGCTCGATGATTTCATCAATATCTTCCAGCATCGCCAATCCCATGGCCGCATGTAGCTCACTCATTTTTCCATTGACACCCACGCTGGCTGGAGACCCATCGACAAGCCCGAAATTAATTAGCTCTTGGGCACGCTCCAAATCGTCGGCTTGCCTGAAAATAATCGCGCCCCCCTCTGCTGTGTGGAACAGCTTGGTCGCATGAAAACTCAGCGTCGCCGCATCCCCCCAGCGCATTAGACTCTGGCCCCGATACTGCACACCAAACGTGTGTGAAGCATCGTACACGAGGTAAAGATCATGCTGGGCAGCCAGCTGGTCGAATGCCTCAACCTGGCATGGGTTGCCATAAGTGTGAACGGGAACGATGGCAGAAACTTCCGGCTCCAGTCGGCAAGTCACATCGGTCGGATCCAGGTTGAGATCGTTCGCATCTATACCGGCATAGACCGGCCGGATCCGCTGCCAGGCCAGCGATGAACTTGTGGCTGGAAACGTGAAAGGCGTTGTTATCGCAGCCCCTTTTATGCCAAGCGTTTCATAGGCTACCTGTAATGCGACCGTCCCGTTCGCCACCGGCAACAGATAGTCCACTCCTAGGTAATCACATAGGCGCTCGCTCAACTCCCGCACCAGCATTCCATTATTCGTGAGCTGACGCGATGCGTATATCCGGTCAAGGTAGGAATCAAGTCTCGATCGTGGGGGGAAATAGGGCCTAGTCACCGGAATCATATTCATCCACCAGAATGCGAACGTAGTCTCCATAGCCATTGCTGGCCATAAACGAGGGTAACCCGCGAATATCGGTCGTCGAGAGCCAACCCTGCTTGAGGGCGATCTCTTCAAGACAGGCAATCTTGAAGCCCTGCCGCTTCTCGATCGTCTCCACGAATTGGGCGGCTTCCAGCAAACTTTCGTGCGTTCCCGTATCGAGCCAGGCAAAGCCGCGCGTCAGTTTCTCGACAGCGAGTTTTCCGCGCTCCAGGTAGACCTGGTTCACCGATGTTATTTCCAGCTCTCCCCGGCCGGAAGGCTTGATTGATCGGGCAATATCGATGACGTCGTTATCGTAGAAATACAGCCCGGTCACCGCGTAGTTGGATTTTGGCCGACGTGGCTTCTCTTCCAGAGAGATCGCACGACGATCCCGGTCAAACTCAACCACACCAAATCGCTCCGGATCCCGAACCTGGTAGCCGAAGATTCGAGCGCCTTCTTCAAGCCCCGCCGCTTCCCTCAACTTTGGTGAGAAGCCCTGCCCGTAGAAAATGTTGTCCCCCAGAACCAGGCAAACAGAGTCCTGCCCAATGAATTCTTCGCCAATCAGGAAGGCCTGGGCCAATCCTTCCGGTGCCTGTTGGACGGCGTAGGATAAACGGATCCCAAAGCAGGCACCGTCGCCCAGAATGCGCTGGAAGCTGTCGCTGTCCTCGGGTGTGGTGATAATGAGAATGTCGCGGATCCCAGCCAGCATCAGCACTGACAGCGGGTAATAGATCATAGGCTTGTCGTACACCGGCAGGAGCTGCTTGGAAACACCCATGGTGATGGGATAGAGCCGCGTGCCGGAGCCTCCGGCCAGTATGATGCCCTTCATATTATCCCGCACTCCCTGAACCCAACCGGCGCCCGTCCGCCCCACTGCCAAACAGCCAGTCCTGATGATCGACGTACCAGGAGACGGTCTGCTGAATACCGGCTTCAAAGGAATAATGCCGTATCCACCCGAGCGTCCTGAGCGCCTTGCTGGGCGAAACCGCGTAGCGGCGATCGTGGCCTGGCCGGTCATCCACAAACCGGATCAACGGACGGTAGCCACCCGGTCGCGGAATCAACGACTGGAGTTGGTCGCAGATAGCCTCGACGACCTCCAGATTGGTTCTTTCCGATTCGCCGCCGACCAGGTAGGTTTCACCCAATTCACCACCGCAAAGGATCCGGAAAAGCGCCCGCGCGTGATCATCGACATGCAGCCAATCCCTAATTTGGTCGCCCTGACCGTATAGTGGCAACGGTTGCCCGCGCAGTGCATTGAATATCGTCAGGGGAATCAGCTTCTCGGGATACTGGAACGGCCCGTAATTGTTGGAACAGTTGCTCAACACCACGGGCACGCCATAGGTACGCCCCCATGCCCTGACCAAGTGATCCGATGCGGCTTTTGTTGCCGCGTAGGGAGAGCTCGGCGAGTAAGGCGACACCTCATTGAATGGTGGCGCATCAGGCGACAAATCACCAAAGACCTCGTCCGTACTGATGTGGTGAAAGCGGAAGGCGTCGCGTGACTCGGTGGAAAGTTGCTTCAGGTATTCCCTGGTCGCTTCCAGAAGAACAAACGTTCCTACTACATTGGTTTGCAGGCAGGCTTCCGGGCCATCGATCGAACGATCGACATGGGATTCCGCGGCCAGGTGCATGACGGCATCCGGACGATGCCGTTCGAAGACGCTCGTCACGGCCTCACGGTCGCAGATATCCACCTGTTCGAAATGGTAGCGCGTGCTTGCCCTCACGGCGTCCAGCGCTTCCGGACTGGCTGCATAGGTCAGCTTGTCCAGATTGATCACTGAAACGTCGGTTTCCTGAATTAAAAACCGGATCAACGCAGAGCCAATAAAGCCCGCCCCTCCGGAAACCAGTACCTTCATATTATTCTTCAACTCGTTGCGGCAACACTGAGCATAGCGGAGCAACATCCATACCGAAACTGATCCGGCCGTTTTATTTACGACAAAGTCTTTTAAAACAGTGGATTGTAGAAATTATCGACAGGTTGGCACAGCTTTCGCTCCACTCACCTCAACATCGATTCATCGCCATAAAAGCTGCAGATTCTTGCCGCCTCCCCTTAAAAAGCGGCCAGAACGATCACGAGGTGAAACATGCAGGCACAACACCAACCCCAAGTCGCTTCCCGCAACCAGGCAACCATCGCGCGTCTGTTGCTGGCCGCCAACAGCGCCTACGGCGAGTCCAACCGACCGGATAACAGCTACACCCAGCGCGTGGAAGCCCGGGCTGAGAGTCGGCAATTGCTGGCCCAGGTGATGGAGCTCAGCCACGAGAACGCGGCGGCATGGGGGCTGTTGGGGCGCCTGGAGATGGACGACGGCAACCTGGATACCGCCAGGGCCCTGTTCGAACGCAGCCTCGACATCAATCCGGACCAGCCCCAGCAATATACCAACCTCGGCTACTGGGCCCTGGCCTGCGAACGTCCTGCCCTTGCCGAGCAGTATTTTCAGGAAGCCCTGCAGCGTGACCGGCAGTCTGCCGCCGCTTTCTGTGGCATCGCCCACGCCAAACGGCGGCTGGGGCAGTTCGATGTGGCCTACCTGCATTACCGCAAACTGCTGCAGCTCGATCTGAACTGGCCGTCGGTCTGCGCAGGCATGGTGGCGTGTGCCGGTCATTTGCAGGTCGACCGGGCGGACCAGGAGCTGGCTTACGACGCCATCACGTTGCTCAGCCGGGACGATGTTGCGCATCAGGAGCTGGGTCGTTTCGCGGCGGGCATCCTGTGCCAGCAGTATGATCTGGATAACCCCAACGCGGCGGTCCTGCTCGAAGCCGCCGCCGAAGACGAACTGCTCCTGCTCGCCCTGGAAAAGACCCTGATGCCGGATGCCCGGATCGAAAATCTGGTCACTCTGCTGCGCCATGCGATTCTGGCGGAAATTGCACAAACCGCAACGCTCCGTGACGACATGCATCGGCTTGCGGCCGCGATCGCCCTCTATGCCGACCGGACTGGTTATGCACTGCTGGTCAGCGATGCCGAGGAACGGCTGCTCGATGCCATCAACAACAGCATCCGCGCACAGTTCGCCATGGGTGAGCGCCAGGAAGACATCGCCGGCTCGCTGATGATCAGCGCCCTTTACGGCGCCCTGTTCCATCAATCCTTCGCTGTCGATATCGGCCGCTGGAACCTGACGGAGTGGCCCGTCGGCCTGCAACCCCTGATGGCCGCCAGCTACTACAATCGCGCGATGGAAGAAGCCATCAAACAGCCTTTTGAAGAGAAAGCCGCGGAACTGACACGGGAGCGAGCCGATGTGCCGCAAGCCTGGCCCACGTGGCAGACGCTGTCCCACCACAGCGAAAGCAGCCTGAAAGCAGTGATGAAAGCGAAGCTGGGCCTGAACACCGACTCGCTGCCGGATACCCTGCGCATCATGGTGTGTGGCGCCGAGTCCGGGCAGCGGGCGCTTGAGCTTGCCGCCTCCCTGAGCGACGTCGAAATCGTGGCGGTGGACGAGTCTCTCCCGAACATCGCTCGCGCCAGTCGGACCGCCCAGGAAATGGGGCTGAACCACATCGTGTTCTGGCCCTGGTCGTTGGCCAGTCAGTTCATTGCAGATGGCAACCAGGTGCACTGGCTCGAAATCGGTCGCCTCCCTTCAGAACAAATGAGCTCGCTGTCACTGGCCCAACTGGTCGATCAGGCCAGCGGCCAGGGCGCTGTTGTCCACCTGCACACGCGAATTGAAGGCGACTCGGAGGCCGACAGCCATATTCGTCAGCTTATCCGTCAGCATGAGCTGCCAGAAACCCGCGCGGCACTGCGTCGACTCCGGCGCATGATCATCAATAACGCCCAGGATCCGGAACTTGGTGCGTTGCTTCGCGAAGATGATTTCTATGGTGCGGGGGGCTGCCACAATCGTTGGTTCCGTCCCCAGGACAAAACCCAGCTGGCGGGTCTGATCAACCTGCTAAGCAATGAAGTGAACTGGAAGCTCGTCCGGGCCCAGGACAGCGACGGCCACAGTCTGGCGTTGGCGCCGGTGCAGAAGCAGCTTCAGGCGGAAGCAACAGGCAGCAACGTGCAGAGCGTTCAGGGCCAGCCGCTGACGCTGTACTTCATGAAGCGGCGTTAGTCCTCATCAAGCCACCCGCGTCGGTCCTGCCGATCGCGGGTGGCTGATAACCTTCCCGATCAACTACCCCGACTCTCGAGAAAACGCTGCCAGTCCGCCACATCATCGACATCCCACCGATGGGCCAGCTGCCGGACCACAAAGCCCGCTTCAGTCAAAGCCTGGACGGTTTGCTCGAGCGCTCTCGAAGTGCCCCACTCGATACCGGACAACGCATCTCCAAGATCACAGCGGGTACCGATCAAGACAAAACCGCCATCGTCGGACGGTCCCAGAACCACATCCGCCTCGGCCAGCGCAGCAAACGCCTGACTGACATAGTCCGGGTCAACCGACGGGCAATCACTGCCGACAATCACCGCCTTCGGCGAGTTTTCCAGAGCGGTGCCCAGCGCATGGGCCATGCGCGCGCCGAGATCCGTGCCGTTCTGGCTGAACTGGGGAATCGCCAAATGGTGCAGCTGAGTCAGAAGCTTATCGGCGTAGACCTGCACTCCGGGTGGCCGGGGCCTGTCCCACCAGAAAGAGAGCGGATAAGCCGTTGCCGAGAGCGAGTCGAGCACCGCAGTCGTCAGAACCAAGTGCGCTTCAAGGGCTTTCTCGTCGCCAATGCCGGCCGCCAGCCGGGTCTTGACCTGTCCCGGCTCTGGCCACTTGGCAAACTGGATCAGCACGCCGTCGGACGACTCACTCGGATTTGGTGCGTGCATCGGGGTAATAGACCTGAGCCAGCTTGAGCGGGTCTTCGCCCCGCCAGTAGCGCCAGCGCAACTGCCACATCAGCAGTATGGTTTTGAGGACGCCCTGTCGCTCCCACCGACGGCTGTCGGTGGTTACCCGGGAATGGATACAGTAAGGACGGGAAAGCGCCAACAAGCGTCGACTGAGGGCGATGTCTTCCATTAATGGCAGGGCTTCAAAACCACCCACCTCCTGGAAAATCACACGCCGCGCGAATATGGCCTGATCGCCGGTAGCAATGCCGGTGATGCGTGAGCGCTGATTCATGAACCAGCCAATCACCCGGAAGATCAAACTCTCCCCGGACAAACGCACGTCGAACCGCCCCCAGGCCGCGGGGCTGTCAACGAACTGTTGCAACTGCGGCAGGGCATCCAGGGGCAGCCTGGAATCCGCATGCAGGAAGACCAGCACCTCGCCGCCTGCCAGGGCAGCCCCCGTATTCATCTGGTTGGCTCGCCCGCGCGGTGCCGAGACCAGCTGATCGCAAAGCGGCTCCGCGAGATCTCGCGTGGCGTCACTGCTGCCGCCATCCACCACGATCACCTCGTGGCCCTGATCGCGCCAGCCCTGCAACTCATTCAACGCCACGACAATGCCCTCCGCCTCGTTCAGGACAGGCAGGACAAAGGAAACATGCAGGGGTACCGTACCCAAGGAAAACTCCGTGACATTGCACAGGAAATGACGCTATTAAATTAACAGGTCCGGTCCCCTGCAGCCAAGCGTGAAAGACGACGTCGGCAACCCGGTAGAGGCCTCTGATGCTCGCAGGTTGAGCCCGGCGCACCCCATGGGTATGATACCGGACCCGCGCGCCCCCGTAGCTCATCTGGATAGAGCGGTCCCCTCCTAAGGGACAGGTAGCAGGTTCGAGTCCTGCCGGGGGCACCATTGCCTTTCCCGCTGATTACAGCGCCTTGTCACTCCACCTTCGGTGTCGGTCGCACCAGGATTTCGTTCACGTCGACATGGGCCGGTTGTGACACGGCATAGATCACCGCGCGGGCAATGTCGTCGTCGACCAGCGCATGCTCGGGCTTCTGATCGAAGAACGGCGTGTCGACCATGCCGGGCTCAATCAGCGTGACGCGAATGCCCGACCCTCGCAGCTCTTCCCGCAGACCATAACCGATCGCCGACACGGCCCATTTGGTCGCGCTGTACATGGATCCGGGAATGGTCGCCCGTCCGGCGGCGGAACCGGTCAGCAGCACCTGCCCTTTCGATTCCCGTAATGCCGGTAAAGCCGCCTGTAAGGTCAAACCAACCCCGTAGACGTTGGTGAGGATCATATCCCGCCAGGCTTCGTGATCGGCACCGCTGAATCCACCCGGTGAGCCGCCGCGTCCGGCGTTGGCAAAGACCACGTCCAGGCGCCCGAAATGTTCCAGCGTCTTGCTGACCACCGCTTTCTGCTGGTCGAAATCCTGGACGTCGCAGGACAGCGCCAGCGCCGTGGACTCGCCACCCAGCTCCTCCTGCAGCGATCGCAATTTGTCGACGGAACGCGCCGCCAGCGCCAGTCGATAACCTTCTTTGGCCGCAGCCCGGGCTGTCGCGGCACCAATGCCTGAAGAGGCTCCTGTAATCAACATGACCTTGTCTGTCATCATCCGTCCTCCTGTTCGTCGGTAGATTGTGTCGAAAGTCTACGCCCGACACTAACATGTGGACTTCCGTTGCCGGGCCTCGGGATGGTCGGGGCAAAGACACGCTCGCGTTTACGCCCAATTGGCCCACATTATGCAATCCGATACCGGTAAGCGTTGAAACCTTGACGTTCGGGGATCGAAAACCATGTCTCTGCTGACATCACTGATGCGGGCCGGCACCAGTTTCCAACAGGCCACAGAAAACCGGGCAGCCCAGAAGGCGGCCACACAAGCCAATGCTGGCGCGGATGTCGAGAAATCGGCTGCCACCGACAGTGACAGCGTCACGATCAATGGCGGGGAAACCCACAAGGCATCCAGCAAGCTGTCGGTGAATTCGTTCAAGCAGAATGTGGGGCAGGATCATGCCTTTGTGAAGGATACGCTGCGGCACAAACTTGCCGAGTACGGGCTGAACCCGGCAACACGCATTGCCGTCTCCAGGAAAGAGTCCGGCGATTTCTCCATCAACGCGTTGATGCCGGAATCGACCCGCCAGCAGATCGAGAAGGACCTGGATAACAACAAAGCGTTCAGGCAGGCGTTTGGCCGGCTCAGCGTGAACGAGCCGACCGTCTCCTTTGTGGACACTGCCTTGCGCCTGAACCAGGCCTATGGCGTCAGCAACAGCGTGCTGGACCAGATGGTCAGCGAAAACCAGCAGTTCAATGGGCTGCAGGACCTGGCCCACCGCTACGACAGTCTGCGCAAAAACGCCGGCGCCACCGCCCTGGAAGCGGCCGGCCAGAATCGCCAGTACGCCTTCAGCCTGAATACCCGGGCCTGATCCGGTCGTACGACCTTACTGGAACGGGCCGGGATCTCCCTTGCCAACCCGGGTCACTTCCGGGACTTCCCCGCAGAAGTTCACAACCGTCGTTGCCTCGAAGCCACAGAACCCGCCGTCAATAATCAGGTCCAGTTCATGCTCAAGGGTCTCACGAATCTCGTACGGGTCGGTCATCGGTTCGGTCTCACCCGGCAGGATCAGGGTGCTGCTCATGATCGGCTCACCCAGTTCTGCCAGCAAAGCCTGGACGATGGGGTTGTCCGGCACGCGCAGACCGATGGTGCGGCGCTTGGGATGCAATAACCGACGCGGCACTTCGCTGGTGGCATCGAGGATGAACGTGTAAGGACCGGGCGTGAAATTCTTGAGCAGGCGGTACTGGGTGTTGTCCACCTTGGCGTACTGCCCGATATCGGACAGGTCGCGACATACCAGCGTGAAGTTGTGCTTGTCGTCGAGGCGGCGAATGCGCTTGATGCGATCCGTCGCCTGTTTGTCTTCAAGCTGACAACCGATGGCATAGGCCGAATCCGTGGGATAGACCACGACACCGCCCTTTCGCAGGATGTCGACAGCCTGGTTGATCAGGCGCAGCTGTGGCGTCTCCGGATGAATCTGGAAAAACTGGCTCATGGGGCATCCTTTTTGATTGAGCGAAATAGGTCATCCGGTCAGGACCGGTGCAATGATGTTCCTGGCGAAAGTGAGCTTACGCCTTGTCGTGCCGGGACCCGCCAAGACACTGGGGCGATGCTGGTGATACCCCGTTGCGGGCCTGCCATTCCTCGGGCGTATACAGATGCAGGGCGAGAGCGTGGACGCCGGCCTGCAACTCCGCTCCGAGCGCACCGTAGATCGCCTGGTGCCGTTTGACGCGGTTCTTGCCGGCAAAGTCGTCACTGACCAGCGTCACCTTGAAATGCGTCTCCGAATTCGGGGGCACACTGTGCATGTGGCTTTCGTTTTCGACCGCCAGGTGCGTCGTCTGGAACCCCTGGTTCAGCTTCTGTTCAATGGCAGTCTGGATGGGTGCCGTTTCGGCCATAAAGAACCTCCCTTAACAATACTCTCTATTGTAACGTAATCCCGACCCCGCCTGCTTGAGAAGACGCGGTCCACCCTTGACACGATCCGGCGGGTTCGCCATCTTCCATCGCCTGTTTCCGACCCGGTATCACCATGCGCCTGTTCATCGCCGAAAAACCCAGCCTCGCCCGCGCGATTGCAACGGCCCTGCCCGGTCATATCGAAAAAGGGCAAGGCTACCTGCGCTGCGGTGACGGCGACGTGGTGACCTGGTGCATCGGCCACCTGCTGGAACCGGCGGAACCGGCCCACTACGACCCACGCTGGAAGTCCTGGCGCCTGCATGAGTTGCCGATTTTCCCGGAGCAGTGGGCCGTGCTGCCCAAAAACAACGTGCGCAACCAGCTCAAGATCCTGGAGACGCTGGTTGGCCAGGCGACAACGATTGTCCATGCCGGCGACCCGGATCGCGAGGGCCAGCTGTTGGTCGACGAAGTCCTGCGCTATTGTCGCGTGCGCATGCCGGTCGAGCGGCTGCTGATCCAGGATCTGACCCCCACCGCGGTGGTACGGTCACTCTCGCAATTGCGCGACAACCGCGAGTTCCGGCATCTGTCCCACTCTGCCCTCGCGCGCCAGCGGGCGGACTGGCTCTACGGCATCAACCTGACCCGGGCCTACACCCTGCGCTACCAACAACAGGGCCAGCAGGGCGTCTATTCCGTGGGCCGGGTCCAGACGCCGGTTCTGGGGTTGGTGGTGGAGCGGGACCTGACCATTGCCAACTTCGAACCCAAGCCGTTCTATACGCTCACCGTCACCGGAGCGAGCCGTTCGGAACCGCCGGAAACGTTCACGGCCCGCTGGCGACCGGGGGAAGCGTTCCGACAGGCCATGGACGAAGAGGATCGCGTCCTCGACCGAGACCTGGTGGAAAAGGTCGCCGCCGACGTGGATGGCCGGACGGGCACGATTACCCAGGCCCGCTTCCGTGAACGCAACGAAGCACCGCCGTTGCCGCTGTCCCTGTCGGCCCTGCAAATCGAGGCCGGTCGCTTGTACGGCCTGGGCGCGAAATCCGTACTGGATGCGGCCCAGTCCCTGTATGAAAAGCACCAGCTGATCACCTACCCCCGATCGGATTGCCGATACCTGCCTGAGGAACACTTCGGGCAACGCCACGCCGTGGTCGAGGCGCTGCAATTTATCGCGCCCGGCCTCTCCAGACTGGCACAGCAAGCCGAACTCAAGCGCCACTCCCGCGCGTGGGACGACAAGAAAGTGGATGCCCACCACGCGATTATTCCGACGACCCGGAAGCGGCCGGCGGGCAATCTCAGCCGATCGGAGATGCGCGTCTACGAGCTGATCAGCCGCTACTACCTGATGCAGTTCTTCCCCGATGCCGTTCACCGCGAAGGGCGACTGGACCTGACCGTGGCCGACTATGACTTCCGCGCCACCGAAACCGGCGTCCTGGACGCCGGTTGGAAAGTGCTGGAAATCCGCCTCAAAGAGCAGAATGAAAAGCCGGCACGGCCGCTGCCCCGACTGGACGTTGGCGATCCGGTCGATTGCACATCGCCCCAGATCAAGGATCGGATGACGCAGCCACCCAGCCATTTCACCGACGCCACGCTGCTGTCTGCCATGACAAACATCGCCCGTTTCGTGTCGGACGCCGAGTTGCGCAAAACGCTGCGCGACACGGACGGCCTGGGCACCGAGGCGACCCGGGCCGGCATTATCGAAACCCTGTTCAAGCGGGACTACCTGATCCGTGATGGTCGCGCCATCAAGTCGACGGAGAAGGGCCAGGATTTGATTGGCGCACTCCCCGATGCGGTGGCACGGCCGGACATGACCGCGGTCTGGGAAGCCACGCTGGAGCGGATTCGCCAGGGTGAAGGCGACCCAAGGGCGTTCCTGGCCTCGATTGAAAACCAGATCGGCGAGCTGCTCGGCCCGATCCGCTCCGCACCAGCCGCAAGCGGCTCCTCGAGCGGACCGGTGGAGCAAACCGGCGTCCATTGCCCGGCCTGTCGAGCCCCGATGCGGGAGCGGACCGGCAAGTTCGGCCGGTTCTGGGCCTGCACGCGCTACCCCCAATGCAAAGGCACGCGCCCAATCGAAGACGACAGTGATCACAACGACGGCACCGACCAGGCACCCGCGCCCTGCCCGGCCTGCTTTTCGCCCCTGGTGCGTCGTCACGGTAAAAAAGGCTGGTTCTGGGGCTGCAGTAATTTCCCCGCCTGCCGACAAACAGTAGGGGATGTCGACGGAAGGCCGGGTCGCCCGCAGTAGACGTCTCGCCCCCGCCTGAAAAGCACGCTATCCGTCGCCATTTATTACAGACCTCTGGAGCATTCGGGCGATCTGGTTAACAGTACGCTACACATTGACACTGACCCCTCGCTGGCAATTTGCAACAATATTCAATGCGATGGCGGTAATGGCGCACGACAATACGCAGGAGACTTTCAATGCGAATCGCATTACTGGAAGACGAGCTGGCTCAGGCAAGAAACATCGAAACCCTGCTGGCCGACAATCAACACCAATGTGACAGCTTCCAGACCGGCCAGTCTTTCCTGAGTGCTGTCACACACCGCAGTTACGACCTGCTGATCCTCGACTGGCAGATTCCGGACATGACCGGCATTGACGTGCTGAAGAGCGTTCGCGAGCAGCTCAACTGGCCCATTCCCGTGGTTTTCCTGACCCAGCGCGACAGCGAGCAGGACATTGTGCAGGCGCTGGACGCCGGTGCCGACGATTACCTGTCCAAACCGGCCCGTCCGGGCGAGTTGCTGGCGCGCATCCACGCCCTGGCCCGCCGCAGCAACCCGGAGGTTGATCGCCCGGTACTGGAGTTCGGGCCGTTCACCATCGATACCAAGGCACGCACGATTGTGCTGCACGGCGAACAAGTGACGCTGACCGACAAGGACTTTGACCTGACCCTGTTCCTGTTCCAGAACAAGGGCCGCCTGCTCACCCGCGAAATGTTACTGGAGCGGGTCTGGGGCGTGACCCGCGACATCAATACCCGGACCGTAGACACTCACATGAGCCGCCTGCGCCGGCGCCTGGGTATCAAGCCCGAGAACGGCTTCCGCATCAAGACCATCTACCAGCGCGGCTACCGCCTGGAATCGATGGACGAGATCGCCCTGGATGCAGCCGACGATGGCTCACTACCGATCGGTGATTCGCCGTCCATCCAATGACGTCTCCGACGGGTTAAACGATTCATGCCGATGCTATCCACTGTCATCCGTGCCGCCGCCCGGCTCCTGGGCGGCCTCACGTTATTGATCCTGGCCTCGCACACCCAGGCGGACCTGTCCGTCACCCATGGGTCACAACAGGGCAACCTGCAGGTGGCCCAGGCCCATGGCGTGGATGACTGGCGCTACACCCTGCGCCCGGGCGAGACCGTGGAACAGGTGGGCAAACGCCTGCTGGCATCCACCCACAACCTGAATCAGCTCCTGCAGCACAACGGGGTGTCCAGCCCCGGTGACATCGTGCCCGGCCAGAGCATCCGCATCCCGGTCAGCTGGCTTGAGAAGAGTCCCGAACCCGCCGTGGCCCTGGCCGTTTCCGGACCGGTTCAGCACGTCGACGGTGTGACCGGGCGGCGCCAGGCGCTGACGGCACAGTCCCGCATCCGAGCCGGTGACGAAATCGCAACGGGTAGCGGTTTTGCCGTGGTTCAACTGGCAGACGGCTCCCTCCTACGCCTCGGGCGCAACACCGACCTGATGTTCAACCGACTTACTCGCTTCGGCAAGACCGGCATGGTGGACACCCGCATGCGCCTTGACCGGGGTGAGCTCGACGCGGAAGTGGAAAAGCTGATCGACAAAGGCTCGCGCTTCGAGGTTGATACGCCCTCTGCTGTGGCCGCTGTGCGGGGAACCAAATTCAGCCTGCAAGCCACCTCATCGACAACCCAACTTCAGGTGACCGAAGGCAAGGTCGAATTCGGACCACACGGCCGCACGGTTGGTATACCGGCCGGCTACAGCGGGACAGCGGGCTTGGGCACCCAAAACCCGGTGGACATCCGGCATTTGCCGCCGGCGCCCGAACCCGGCGCGATCCCCGGCACCACCAACAAGATGCCGCTGGACATCGCCTGGCAGGATATCCAGGGCGCCCAGGCCTATCAGATGGACATTTTCAACACCGACACAGGCAATTGGGTGGCGCGTAAAACGTCGTCGTCGCCCAAAATGCGCCTGGATAATCTCGCCAATGGCCATTACCAGGTGCGGCTGGCGGCCATCGACCGCCATGGCAATCCCGGCATGCCCGACAAGCAGTCCATTACCGTGGATCAGAAAGCCCGCGCCGCCGAGCTGCAAACCCCCGAAGCCGACGCCAAAATTGATGACAAGATGCCGTCGTTTGCTTGGACCTATGAAGGTGATAACGAGGTAGGCCGGGTGGAAATTGCCAGCTCATCTGACTTTTCGGACCTGGTGGCCACCAGCGAGTGGGCGCCGGACAGCAATGCAATTCCATCCCGCGCCCTGACTCCTGGCGAATATTACTGGCGGGTGGTGACCCGCACCGGGGGTAACTCCAGTGCCACCAGCCAGCCGCGTAAACTGGTCGTCAATGGCACCCTGCCACCGGCACGGATCATCAACATCAACTACGTCGACAGCCAGGTACGGATCTTCTGGCAACAGGTCGCAAGCGCCGACAAGTACCAGCTACAGCTGTCTGAAGACCCGTCTTTCAAGCACATCATCAAGGAGGCGAACGTGGCCGACACCACGGCGGCCTTGCGCCTGATTCCCGGAAGACGGTATTTTGTGCGGCTGAAAGCGCTTTCTGATGGACCGATCAACGGCCGATGGGGACCGGGCAGGGAGCTATTTGTCAATTAAACCGTAACGGATGGAGTCCGTGTCAAAGCGTCGCAAACGCCACGTTTTTTCACACCTCCAGGAAACGGGCTTCAATAAGCGAGACGCATGCACAGGGATTGGTTCCGACTGACACGCACTGCCTGGAAGCTGGCCCTCCCCCTTATTCTCATTGCGTTCGCACTGAAATTTGCCGGCCTGCCTCAGCGCCTCGACCTCTGGCTCTACGACACCCTCGCCCTGAGCACGCCTCTCGCACCGGCCTCTAACCTGGAGCTGGTGGCTATCGACGAGAAAAGCCTGCGTGAGCTCGGCCGCTGGCCCTGGCCCCGTCAGCGCCATGCCAAGCTCATCGAGCGCCTGACGGAGGCCGGAGCCAACGTCATCGTCTTCGATGTGCTGTTCAGCGAAGCCGGTCCCGGTGATGATGCCCTGGCGGCCGCCATGAAGGCGCATGGCAAGGTCGTCCTGCCGGTTCACTTATACCCGTCCACCGCCGACGCCCCGCTCACCGAACAGCTACCGACACCGCAATTGACCCAGGCCGCCGGGGCGCTCGGCCATGTCCATGTGGAGTTGGATGAAGACGGCATCGCCCGCGGCCTCTACCTCTACAGCGGTCTCGGCGAGGCCACCTGGCCGGCGTTATCCGTGGCCGCCGCACAACTCGGTGGCAGCGATGTGCCGGCCCGCAACTCGGGTGAGAATCAGGCGTCCCCCTACGTGAATGTCCGTAGCCAGTACGCCTATATTCCGCTTTCGGGACGCGTCGGGACAATATCCACCACGTCCTACAGCGATGTGTTGCAGGGGCGGGTGTCCATGGACCGCTTCGCCGGCAAGACGGTCTTTGTCGGTGCGACAGCCCCGGGCTTTGGTGATGTACTGCCAACGCCGCTGTCTGGCCTGGCAGCCCCCATGTCCGGCGTCGAATTCCATGCCAATGCCTTTTCCGCCCTGGTCCAGAACAAGCTGATGATCACCATGCCGCCCTATCAGCAATGGCTGCTGCTCGTGGCGATCATCCTGTTCATCAGCCTGGCCCTGCCCCAGCTTAAACCGTCCCATACCCTGTGGGTCTGCCTGATGACCAGCGCATTGCTGTTGCTCGCGACCACTTTGCTGTACCGGCATGCCAATGTCTGGATTCCAGTCTCCCAATCGCTGCTGATCCCGCTGATCGCCTACCCGCTTTGGAGTACCCGCCGCCTGACGCTGCTCAATACGTTTCTCAACCGTCAGCTCGATCTCCTCAGCCGCGATCCCGGTCTCGGCCTCAAGGAACCCAACGATCATCAGCCGCTACGCGTCCTGGAAGACCTTTCCCAGCTCTTGCAGGCCCGTGGCTGGTGGCTGTCCCAGGATGACGACGTCTTGGCCTGTCACAGCCTCTCAGAGGTGGACAGGCCGGATCGGCTGACCAATGGCCTGTGGATGCACAAGGGCGACCAGAGCTGGTTGCGCTTCAAACGCGGTGAACGGCAGTTCGATATGGGTCTGGCGCTGCCACCCAGCCTGACCCGGGAAGCCAGCCGCCGCTACCTGCAGCGGCTGCGACTGGACCATCCCGGTCATGGCGGCGGCGTGGAAAAGGACTACCCGGCCGAAAATATCGGGGCGCGCATCGAGCGGGTCCGGGGCGCCATCGAATCATTGACCGGGATGCGGGAATTCATCGGCCGCGGCTTCGAGCGCATGCCGGACGGCGTCATCGTGACCGATGCCCTGGCCACCATCCAGTTCGTCAACGGTCACATTGAGGAATGGTTCGGCGAGCCACGGCCAAGCCTCATTGGTATGCCACTGCCCGGCCTGCTCAACGCCCATGACCCCAGAGACGGCACGCCCTGGCAGGAAACCATTGCCGACACGCTGACACTCGGCCAGACCCGTACCGTCGATTTACGCGTACGCGGCATGGATCTGCTGATCCACCTGGCGCCGTTCAGCATGTCCGATCACGAGCAGCACGGCATCATCGCCAACATCTCCAATATTTCCGAGCTGCGCGAGCAGCAACGACAGCATCGGGAAGCCATCGACTTCATCTCGCACGACGTGCGCTCGCCCCTGGTCTCCCAGCTGGCCCTGATCGCCCAGCTCAAGCGGCGCCCGGAATCCATCGGCCCGGAGCAGCTGGAGCAGTTGGGCAACCTGGCTCGGCGCAGCTACCAACTGGCCGAGGAATTCGTGCAGCTGGCCCGGGCCGAGCAGTTGACCGAGACCCGGTTCTACGACTGTGAATTCCTGTCCGTGGTCGAGAACGCCCGCGACAGCGTCAGCGAACAGGCCCAGAGCAAAGGCATCGAACTCGCCCTGCACGGTCTGGACGACATCTGGCTGCGGGGCAACGCCGAGTTGCTGGAGCGAGCGGTCATCAACCTGCTGACCAACGCCGTGCAATACAGCCCACCGGGTTCCACCGTCACCATCCAGGTGTTCCGGGCCGGCCATCAGGTTTGCCTGACGATCTCCGACGAAGGCATGGGCATCGCGGCTCACGAACTGCCTCATTTGTTCGACCGTTACCGGCGCCAGAAGAGCACGGAATTATCCGGCAACCGGGGCGCCGGCCTGGGCCTGTCGTTCGTCAAAGTCGTGGTGGACAAGCACAAGGGGGAAATCAGCGTGGAGTCGAAGGAAGGCCAGGGGTCGTCGTTTACCCTGCGTCTGCCGGTGGCCGATCCGCTGGCCACCATCGCAGCTGAGACCTTAGACTCAGATTGACTTGCTCACTACCTGGGACAGGGGGCTTGTCAGCCCTTCGGTATCGATCGCCCGAACAGCAAAGTACCAGTCACCTGAATCCAGGTTTTCAATGGTATGGGTCGTGGTGCTGGCGCTTGAGATCGTAATCGTGTTGTCGAGACGATCGGCGCTGTGCCCGTAGACGATCTCGTATCCCTGAAGCTCACCCATGGCAATGCTGTCGCCATTCATGCGGGTGAGCGGTGCATCCCAGGTCAGCGTTGCCGTATGGTCAACAATGACGCCGCCGCTGTTATCGCTGGGCGTATCGGCCTCGCTCCCGTTACCGGCGACGACCGCATAGTAGGCCTGGGTGCGGGTGGAGACCTCATCCAGTGTCGCCACGACCGAGGCATTGTTCACCTCGGATTTCAGCCCTTCTGACAAAACGGCAGCTTCCAGCATGACCGATTCCACAGACAGGTTATTGCCGCCGTCGGACGCCGAAGAAAAGCTTCCCTCGTCACGAATCAGTGACTCGCTGTCCGTCAGGACTTCTTCGATGGATTGCCAGTGGTCGCCATCGACCAGTGACAAAAATGCGGCGTTGATAACGGCCAGCTGCACCGCGTCAGTACTACCGGAAAAGCCGTTGAGTCGCACCAGATCCGGCGGCGGCAACTGCAGGGTACCGGCCTGGAGACCAAAGGCCGACTCCATCTCTGCGTAGGCCCGGGTGAGACTGGTCGCGGAGAACCCCACGTCAAAGGCCTCAGCGAGAGCAACGGCCAGACTTGATAGAGGAGTCAGATAAACCTCGCGAGTGTCCGACAGGTTGACCGCACCTCGCAGCCGGAAATGATCATTCAGCGGGAAGGTCTCGCCAAAGGCTACTGCACTGGACGTGCCGGTAAAACAGGACGGTACGACGTCACAGGTCATCCGGGTAGCGCCATTGGCACGCAGTTCAACCAGGATCCAGCCAGAGGCCTTGCGCTTGATCGGCAACTGGAAACGCCCCTGCTTGTCGGTCATCACGGAGTCACCCAGAGCGCTGCCGATTTCGAAACGCCCGGTGTCCGCGTTCTTATCAAGCGTCCAGGCGGTAACGTCACCATCACTGATAATGCCCTTGATCGCGCCACCATTCAGCACGATAGACTCGGACGTGGCACTGGACGAAGTGGAGACGTCATCCGACGATCCACCGCCACCGCAGCCAACAAGCAGAAGGGATAATGTCAGACTGGCAATCCCTGCCCATGACCGATTAATGACGGTAAAAAACATGTTTTGACACCACTAATTTGACGATACAGCGTCACTGTATCCAAGCGGCGTAAAAACTAATGTGTTTTACGTCATTTTATGGTTTATTTTTTAGCCAATATTTTGACACTAATTTGGACGACGCCATGGCCAAACGCACCACTCACTTCGCCATCCGACGATTCCGGCCGGAATTCGACTGCGCAGCCATCGGCGCCCTGTACAGCCAGTCGATCATCGAACAGGGCGCGACAAGCTATGAACCGGACGTGATCGAGGTCTGGCGCCAATGGGGCGAAAGTACCCAGGCCATCGCCCTGACCCTGAGCCAGGGGCAAACCCTCATCGCCCAACACAGCGGCCGGATCGCAGGCTTCGCCCAGCGACAGCCGCACGACCACATCAATATGCTGTACACCCACCCGGACTTCGCGCGCCGCGGCATCGCCTCGGCGTTACTTGAAGAGCTGCTGATATCCGCCCGCCGTGACGGAGTGCGGGAACTGTCGGCGGACGCCAGCCGGGTATCCAGACCGCTATTCGAGAAGCACGGCTTTAAAGCGGGTGAAGCGGAATGGATCGAGAGGGAGAATTTGAGGATTGAGCGCTTTCCGATGACGTATTTGCTGGATGACGACTAAAGCACCCAGTTGGAGTGGAGCTGGAGCTTTAACAGGGACCGAGGGCAGGCTGGGCTGACAAATGAAGCCCAACACAAGCGCATACCGGACGCTCCTGTTATCGCGAAAATGCATGGAGCATGGGCGCTTGGCGACCATCAAGCTGAATGAGAGCGGCGACAAGCCCCGATTGTTGGGCTTCCTGCGTCAGCCCAACCTTGTATCTGTCCATGAACTTTGGCTAGCTACCAGAGTTCACCTGGAAGCCGGGTATATAGCGCCCAACCTGAGGGCATAGACCCTGCGTTGTAGATGTAACCCGGCTTCCTCTTTATCGCACTCTGAATGGTATCCGAGTCCCTGGCCACGCCAGAGAGGCTGCATGTACAAGGCGAGATGACGATATGACGGCACAGATTGGTATTGATGTCAGCAAGAATAAACTGGACGTCTGCTGGCTGAGAGATCCGAACACCCTCAAGCTGAAGACTCGGATCTTTGGGAACGACAAGCCGGCCTTTGGAGAGCTCATCCAGTGGCTGTGCAAGCAAACCGGACAGGCACCGGAGTCGATCCACGTGATGATGGAGGCCACCGGGGTGTATCACGAGGCCCTGGCCTATGCCCTATATGACGCCGGCATGACGGTGTATGTGAGCAACCCGCACCGGGTGAGCGAGTTCGGCAAGAGCCTGGGGCGGCGCTCGAAGACAGACAAGCGGGACAGCATCATCCTGGCCCGATTCCTCGACAGCCGTGCCCACCAGCCGTGGCAGCCGGAGCCCTTCGAAGTTCGCCAACTCAAAGCGCTGCTGAGCCGCCTGGATGCCCTGGATACGGACATCCAGCGTGAATACAACCGCCAGGAAAAGGCACAGATCCAAGACGCGTCCAAGGCGGTCCAGGACTCTATCCGCAAGATGATCCAGACCTTGGAAGAGGAGCGGCACCGGGTGGAGCGGCAGGTGGATGATCATTTTGACGATCACCCGGGGCTGAAGAACGACCGAGAACTGCTGAAGAGCATTCCGGGGATTGGCCGCGTCCTGTCGGCCGAACTGACGGCCATGCTGCGCAGTCGGGACTTCCGCCATGCCAGTGAACCCGCCGCGTTCGCCGGCCTGGTGCCGGTGATGCGTGATTCCGGAACATCCGTCCACAAGCGCCCCGTGATGAGCAAAGCCGGCAATGGGCGTTTACGCGCCAAACTCTATATGGGAGCCATTGTGGCGACTCGGCACAACAGGCGGATCAAAGGACACTACGAGCGTCTGCTGGCGCGAGGCAAAGCCAAGATGAGCGCCTTGGGCGCCGCTATGCGAAAACTGGTGCAGATGGCCTACGGCGTGCTGAAGCACCAGCAAGGCTACGATCCTCAGTGGGCAGCGTAAGCCCATTGAGGACTGTAGGGACAGATGGTATCTACGATACTGACTCGCCTGCTACATTTTAAAGCCCGGGCACAAACAAAAAAGGCCAGTCCTCGGACTGGCCTTTCTCATATTGGTAGCGGGGAGCAAGTGCGATGAAGCACTTGCGGCAACGCCATTTCCGCGCGAAGCGCCAAAAAAGGAGTTGACTCACAAAGCCCCCAGGAACAAAAAAGGCCAGTCCTCAGACTGGCCTTTCTCATATTGGTAGCGGGGGCTGGATTCGAACCAACGACCTTCGGGTTATGAGCCCGACGAGCTACCAGACTGCTCCACCCCGCATCAAAACGGCTTTTAACTTTAGACCGAGAACTCTGGAAGCGTTCCCGGCAACACCCAACTTTGGGTAAACGTGGTAGCGGGGGCTGGATTCGAACCAACGACCTTCGGGTTATGAGCCCGACGAGCTACCAGACTGCTCCACCCCGCATCAAACTTTTAGAAATCAAGCACTTCGTGAATGTGCCCTTGATCTCAGTGGCGCGAATAATACGGCCTTGCGGGGTGGGTGTCAAACGTTTCTCGTAGCGGATTTCACACATTGTAAAACCACGCATCAGTTCCGGCGCCGGGCTTGCCAATTGACGCATTACAGGTTATTCAGAAAGATCATAAATGGACGATACGATCAGCACGCCTTGTGCTGAGCCTTTCACCGGACCTGTCATGCCGTCATCCGATCACAAACATGCCACTCATCGTCTGGAGGCCTTGATTCAGCAGGCCCGCCGCAATGAAGCCATCGCAGCGAAGCTGTTCGACATTGAACTGGATATGCTGCGGGCGGCTGAACTGAGCCAGTTCGCTGACGGGCTGACCGAACAGGTCCGGGATCGATTTGAACTGGATGAGGTCTGGTTTGCGCTGACGGATATCGAAGACAACCGCCGCATCCTTGCGCTGCTGGGCGAACAGGGTGGCCTTTCCGAGCGCCTGCTGGTGAGTGCGGTCGACTTTCTCCGCCTGACCGAAAACAGTGATACGCCGGTTCTCCGCGACAACATCCGTCCCCTGCAGACGCTCGTTCCACGCCACCTACGGAGCCGTATCCGCTCACTGGCCATTCTGCCCCTGCAGATGGAGGGACGACTGATCGGCGCTCTGATACTGGGATCCGGCGACGTCACGCGCTATCAGCCGGAGATGGAATCCTTCTTCCTCCACCAGCTGGCGATCAAGGCCTCTGCCGGCTTGACCAGCATATGGGCGCGGGAGCAACTTCGCCTGCTCGCCACACGTGACCCGTTAACCGGCCTGCGCAATCGACGGGATATGGAAGCGGTGCTGGGACAGGAACTGGGCCGATCACAGCGTCAAGAGCAGCCACTCGCCCTGCTCTTTCTCGACCTGGACGACTTCAAGACGGTCAACGACACCTGGGGGCACGAAGCCGGCGATGCCTGCCTGGTCCACGTGGCCCGCCGAATGCAATCTCTGATGCGCCGGGATGACAGCCTGTTCCGCTTCGCTGGCGATGAATTTATCGCTTTACTCCCCGGACAGACGGAAGAGCGGACGGAACAGATCGCCAGCCGGATGCAGGACGATCTTAAATCAAATCCGGTGACGATCCGTGGGGAGGCGGTTTCGGTCAGCTTCAGCTACGGCATCGCCTGTATTCGCCCGGAAACCAACACCACGACGGAAGAACTTCTGCGACTGGCCGACCAGCGACTTTATGAAATGAAGCGACGCGCACCGGCCTGATGCGAGCGCGATGCAACCAACACCTTAGACGTCAAACAGATCTGTGGGAAAGACAGGGGCCGAAGCCGTTGCCGCACCAACGCTCTCCAGCGCTTCCCTGACAGGACGAAACGAGCGACGATGGACAGGCGTCACGCCCAGACGCGCCAGGGCTTCAAGGTGAACCGGGGTCGGATATCCCTTGTGGGCACCGAGGCCATAGCCGGGGTAATGATCTTCCAACGCCAGCATCTCCTGATCGCGCGCCACCTTGGCGAGGATCGACGCGGCACTGATGGCAGCGACGCGGCTGTCGCCCTTGACCACCGGCTCACTGGGCCAGCACCACTTCGGACAGCGGTTACCGTCGACCAGCACATGTTCTGGCGCCGGTCGCAAGCCACCCACGGCCCGCTCCATCGCCAGCATCGTCGCCTGATAGATGTTCAGTTCGTCGATCTCATGCACTTCGCAGCGCCCCAAACACCAGGCCAGCGCCTTTTCCCGGATTTCACCAGCCAGGGCCTCGCGGCGCCGCTCTGTCAGCTTCTTGGAGTCGGTCAGGCCTTCGATCGGCCGGGCCGGGTCAAGAATAACCGCGGCAGTGACGACAGGCCCCGCCAGCGGACCTCGCCCCACTTCATCGACACCGGCCAGTAAATCGCCCTGATACGCCGCCACAAACGGCTGTCCGACCAGACTAGCGGCGGCCATCGACGCCCCCTTCAATCAGCGGCACCAAGGCCTCGGCCGCGCGTTCATTGGCATTGCGGCGCAACATATCATGCAATTCGGAGAAAGCCTCTTTGAGCGCGTCAATGTCCGGCCCCGGCGTCAGCCGGTCCAGTACCGCCTGACCAAGCGCTTCAGGAGTCGCCTTATCCTGTAGCAGCTCGGGCACCAGCTCCCGACGGGCGAGCAGGTTGGGCAGCGCGACGTGCGGCACCTTAACGAGGTGAGAAGCAAGAAAGTAGGTAAAGCTGTTCAGACGATAGCCCACCACCATGGGTTTCTTGAGCAGCATCGCTTCCAGCGTGGCGGTTCCGGAAGCCAGCAACACCACATCAGCTGCAGCCATGACATCCCTTGAACGCCCCAAAACCAGACGCACCGGCAGCTTGACGTCCATCGCGTCGAGCAGTGCTTCCAGTTGCATTTGCCTTGCACGATTCACACAGGGAATGACCAGTTGAAGATCCGGTGTACGGGACTGCAGCCAACGCGCCGCTGCAAGGAAAAGCTCGCCGAGCCTCTCCACTTCACCAGCGCGACTGCCGGGCAATATGGCCAGCACCGGCGCAGACGCGTCAAGCTCCAGCGATTGTCGGTACGCCTGGGTGTCCGGCTCCATCGGAATCGCATCGGCCAGCGGATGCCCGACACAAGCCACAGGCACATCGTGCTCTTCGTAGAACCGGGCCTCGAAGGGAAACAGCGTGAGCATCTTGTCCACCGCCCGCGCAATCTTGTGGATGCGCTTACGGCGCCAGGCCCAGACGGACGGGCTGACGTAGTGTGCGGTGCGGATCCCGGCCTCGCGCAACTGCAACTCCAGGCCGATGGTAAAGTCCGGGGAATCAATGCCGATGACGATGGCCGGCGGCGTGGTCAGGAAGTAGTCGCGCACTCGCTTGCGAATGGAGACCAGCTCTCGCAGACGCTCGAGCACCTCCACCAGCCCCATGACGGACAACCGATCCATGGGCACCAGGGAGTGAAAGCCCTCGGCCTGCATCTCTTCACCACCAATGCCGGCAAAGCGGGCATTCGGATAGCGCCGGCGCAACGACTGGATAAGCCCGGCGCCCAAAATATCGCCGGACGCCTCGCCCGCGACGATACCGATGGTGAACGCACGCTCGCTGATAATGGAGGCTTTCGGGGACGCGGCCTCGTGCTTGACTGAGACCGCAGGGAAAGGCGGGGATTCCGTCACGGTCACCCCGTTATCGAACGATACCGCGATGCGCGATGCGCAGGGATTCGATCAGCGCATCAAGCTCAGGCTGACCGGAGAAATCCCGCTCCAGTACCTCAAGGGCCTGTGCCAGGGTGTGCCCCTGCCGGTAGATCACCTTGTAGGCCCGACGCAACTCGGTGATCACCTCACGGCTGAAACCGCGCCGTTTGAGGCCCTCGGCGTTCAAACCATGAGCAGACGCCGACTGGCCACTGGCCATGATATAAGCCGGAATGTCTTTCAGGACGATACTGCCGCCAGCGCTCATACTGTGGGCGCCGATATGGCAGAACTGATGCACCATCGTGCCCCCGCCCAGAATCGCCCAGTCACCCACCGACACGTGGCCGGCCAGGGTCGCGCAGTTCGCCAGGATGGTGTTATCACCCACAACGCAATCGTGCGCCACATGCACATAGGCCATCAGCAGGTTGTTGCTGCCAATCACCGTTTCACCCCGATCCTGGACCGTGCCACGGTGGATGGTGCAGTTTTCACGGATCTCGTTGTTGTCACCGATAATCAGCCGCGTCGGCTCACCGGCGTACTTCTTGTCCTGGCACTCTTCGCCCACACTGCAAAACTGGAAAATGCGGTTATTGCGGCCGATGACGGTCGGCCCCTTGATCACCACATGGGACAGAACTTCCGTACCGTCGCCAATTTCCACATCGGGTCCCACATAACTGAAGGGACCCACGGTCACGTCCTTCCCCAACTTCGCTCCGGGATCAACGATCGCCTGAGGATGGACTCCCGACCAGACCTGTGTCGCCATCAAACTTCTCTCTCAGCGGTCATGATTTCCGCGACGCAGGCAACCTTGTCATCCACCAGCGCGCGGCAGTCAAACTTCCAGATGCCGTGCTTGTCCGAAATGAAACGGGACTCAAGACGCAACTGGTCTCCCGGTACCACCGGCCGCTTGAAGCGTGCCTTACTGGAACCGGCGAGGTAGTGTATCACGCCATCGGACGGTTTCCGGTCGACAGTCACAAACCCGAGAATCCCTGACAACTGCGCCATGGCCTCAATAATGAGCACACCCGGCATGATCGGCTTGCCTGGGAAGTGTCCGTTGAAGAACGGCTCGTTAATCGAAATGTTCTTGTAGCCGACAATGGACTGCCCTTTCTCGACTTCCGTGACGCGATCCACCAGCAGGAACGGATAGCGGTGGGGCAGGAATTCCATAATTTCTTCAATATGCATCATCAGGTACGGCCTCAGGCTCGTTTAAGCAGTTTCTTCTCTAACTCGCGCAATTTCCGCGCCAGATCATCCAGCTGACGGAAGCGCACGACGCTCTTTTGCCACTTGCGGTTTGTATCCACGCCGGTACCTGACGAGTAAACACCCGGTTCCTTCAGACTGCGTGTCACCATCGTCATGCCGGTCAGGTGCACGTTGTCGGCAATCTCGAGATGTCCACCCACACCGGATGCGCCACCAAAGACGCAGTGCCGTCCCACCCGGGTACTGCCGGCTATCCCGGTCAGTGCCGCCATAGCCGTGTGGTCACCGATGCTCACGTTATGGGCAATCTGGATGAGATTATCCAGTTTGACGCCATCGCCGATGACGGTGTCGTCCAGCGCGCCGCGATCAATTGTCGTGTTGGCGCCGATCTCCACATCATCGCCGATGACCACGCCTCCAACCTGGGCGATGCGATGCCAGACGCCTTTTTCATTGGCGAATCCAAACCCCTGGGAACCGATCACGGCCCCGCTCAGGATCAGGCAACGCTTGCCGACGACGACGTCGTGATAGAGCGTCACCCGCGGGTTGAGTCGGGACCCTTCCCCGACCCGGCAGCGCTGACCGACCACACAACCCGCACCAATCACCGCATGATCAGCGATCGACACGTCTGCCTCGATAACCGCCTGGGGACCGATCCAGGCTGTTTCGGCAATCGTTGCCGACGGATCAACCACAGCCGAGGGATGAATGCCGGCCTCAGGATTGGGCTCGGGATCAAACCAGTGGCTCAACCGAGCATAACCGAGGTAGGGATTGTCCAGTAACAGGACATTGGTCGGACACTCGTCAGCCATGTCCGGCGAGACGATCACGGCCGTAGCTTGCGTCTCCTTGAGATAGCGGCCGTAGGACGGGTTGGCCAGGAAAGAGATCTGGCCCTCTCCCGCAGACTGCAGCGTCGCAATGCCGCTGATCTGGACCGATTCATCCCCGATTACGCGGCCGCCCAGTGCCTGTGCAATGTCGCCCAGCGTATGGACTTTGTTCGTCATGATTCACTCCACCCTGTCTTGGGATACTGCTTCGGGCTCACCGTCGCAAATACACAGGACGCGGACAGCTTCCCTTGTGCCAGCCACCAGACCTGAAAAGCCCCTGAAAAGGTGACGGGTCGCCTCGCCTCCCTATTGAGGGCGAAATACAACCCGCCCCTGGACAGGGGCTCTTCGCCAAAACGAGTCGCCCGAAAAACACCGCCGAATCCTGCCAGAGGCCCCGCAGCGGGACAATGGCTGGAACCCCCTGATTCGGGGGCGCTCACGTCGTTTTCAGGCAGCGACCCATCGACTTATTTGTTGAGTTTCTTGATCAACTCTTTGGTCAGGTCCATATCCGGCTTGGCATAGACAACGGCTTCGCTCGGCAGCACCAGATCCAGGTCATGCTCTTCAAGCAGTGCCTTCACGGCCGCATCCACCTGCGGACGGGCGTCTTCGAGGAACTTCTGCTTGCGGCTGTTGACGGTTGAGTCCAGACGGTTCTTGAGATACTGGAATTCCTGGACCTTGTCCTTGAATTTGCCCGACAGCTCGTTGCGCTCGGACTCGTTCATCATAGCACCGTCTTTTTCCAGACGTTCCTTGAGCTTGCGAGCTTCTTCCTGGGCGTCCCGGACTTTCTGTTCATCGTCACTGAACTCGGACTGAAGCTGTTTGCTGAATGCCTGCGCGTCATCCGAAGAAAAAAGAGCGCGGCGCAAGTCCACGACACCAATCTTGGTGTCGGCCAGTGCCGGCACCGCCAGCATCAAGGCCAGGGCTGCGACCATCATCTTCTTCATCATGCTGAAAACTCCTGTTCATTCGTCTTGTACTGCGCATTGTACCGATTGCGCTTAGCGATTTGAGCCCGGCGATTAATAAGTTTGCCCCAGTGAGAACTGGAACACCTGCGTATCGTCCCCGGATTTGTCGTTCAGAGGCTTGGCCAGACTGAACGCCAGCGGGCCAATCGCGGTAATCCACTGGAAGCTGATACCGGCCGACGTACGGACTTCACCCATTTTCGGGCCAGACCCACTGCTTGTATTAAAGACCTGACCGGCGTCCAGGAAGAACGCCGTTCGCATGGACCGGGTATCGCCGGCAAACGGTGTCGGGAAGATGAGCTCCATGCTGCCTTCGGTCAGCAGGTTACCGCCGAACGGATCCGGATCGGAGTTGTCACCATCGGCATTGGTAGCACGCGGCCCGAGAGAGTTGGCCTCATAACCCCGAACCGAACCGTAGCCACCGGCAAAGTAGTTCTCATAGAACGGCAGCTCACTGTTGTTGCCGTAGCCATCGCCGTATCCAACGTCCGTCCGCGTATGGAAAACCCAGGTCTGGTTGTCGTTAAGCGGCTGATAGAAGTTGGTCCGATGAGACGCTTTGTAATACGTCAGGTCGCTGCCCGGCACCGCCACATCCAGCGAAATCGACTGGCTGAAGCCCGCGGTTGGCAAGACGCCGCGGTTTAGCGAGTTGCGACTCCAGCTACCGGTCAGATGGAAAGTATCGGCGGTATCGCCGTATTCATCGATGAACTTCGTCACTTCCTGAGCCGGATAGTCGTCAAGCTTGATCTTGGTCCGGGTATAACCGGTGCCGAAGTTCAGTCGGGTGATGCTGTCGATGGGATAGCCGAAGTCGATGCTGCCACCGTACTCGTCCAGCAGATAAGACGTAATGTCCTCTTCATCGTAATCGGTCTGCCGGCCGTACAGGCTGAAGCCGCGGCTGACGCCGTCGACGGTGTAGTACGGGTTGGTGTAAGAGAACTTGGCGCTCTTCACCGAATCACTATGGGTGGCGCCGATGGTGACCTGTTTGCCGGTGCCGAAGAAGTTCTTCTCGGAGACGCTGGCCCCCAGGATCACGCCGGAACTCTGCGAGAAACCCAGCGAGGCGGAGAGGCTGCCCGTAGGCTGCTCTTCCACGGTGTAATTGACGTCGACCTGATCATCGTGACCCGGCACGCGGACGGTTTCCACGTCCACGGTTTTGAAGAAACCCAGTCGTTCCAGTTTCGTCTTGGAGTATTCGATCAGATCGGTCGAAGCCACGCCGCCTTCCATCTGCACCATTTCCTGGCGCAGAACCTCGTCACGGGTGCTGACGTTCCCCTTGAAGTTGACCCGGCGAACGTAGGCACGCTTACCCGGCTCAACATAGAACGTCACCGATGCGGTGTGATCATCGTGAGTTTCCGGCACCGCGTTGACGTTGGCGAAGGTGTAGCCTTCCTTGCCCAGACGACGGGAAAGACGTTCGGACGTATTGGTCAGCGCCTGCTGTGAGTAGGTATCGCCGGACTTCAGCTTGATCAGATCACGCAGTTCGCTTTCTTTCAGGATCAGGTCACCACGCAGTTTGATGTCCGAGATGGTGTACTTCGGCCCCTCATTAATCGCGATGGTGATGAAGACGTCTTTCTTGTCCGGAGAGATGGAGACCTGACTGGACTCCACGTTGAAATCGATATACCCGCGGTCCAGATACCAGGAGCGCAACGTTTCCAGATCGCCGCTCAAACGTTCGCGAGCGTACTTGTCGGAGTTGGTGATCGAGGCCCACCAGTTGGATGTTTCCAGTTCGAACTGGTCGAGTAGCTGTTCGTCGGAGAAGGATTCGTTGCCAATGATATTGATATGACGGATCGAGGCGACTTCGCCCTCGTTGATGTCCAGCTTGATCGCCACCCGGTTGCGGGGCAGTTCTTCCGCCGTCGCCTTGACCCGGGCACTGTAGCGGCCCTGGGCCACATAGGAGCGCTGGATTTCCAGCTCGAGTCGCTCCAGGGTGGCGCGCTTGAAGACCTGCCCTTCCTTCAGGCCGGCACTGTCCAGGGCCTGCTTGAGCGCATCGGTCTCGATCGCCTTGTTCCCTTCAATATCGATGGAACTGATGGCTGGCCGCTCCTTGACGGTCAGGACCAGGACGTCATCGTCCCGGCTGGCGCTCAGATCCGTAAACAGCCCGGTACCGAACAGGTTCTTGATCGCATCCGCCAGTGACACTTCGTCGACCGGCTCACCGATATCAACGGGGAAGGCACCAAATACGGTCCCGGCGGACACCCGCTGCAATCCTTCGACTTCGATATCGGATACGACAAACTGGTCAGCCAGAGCCGATGGCAGGACCCCTACTGTGGAAATGAGGCCTACTGCCACACTCAGAAGAGAACGTCTCATTCAGATAATTCGCCTGTTTATGCGCGTACGGAAGGTCGTGATTCTCACAACCGCATCAGGTCGTTGTAAAGAGCAAAGACCATCAATGTCAGGATCATGGCCATCCCTATTCTCACTCCGGCCGCCTGCACCTGCTCGGAGAGCGGTTTGCGCCGGATGGCCTCCAGGCTGTAGAAGATAATATGGCCGCCGTCCAGAACGGGAACCGGCAACAGGTTCAGCACGCCAAGGCTCACGCTCAGATACGCCAGGAACTGGATGAAATCCTCGAACCCGGAGCTCACGCTTTGCTCGGCAACGCGGGCAATGGTAATGGGGCCGCTGAGATTATTCAAAGACAGCAACCCGGTCACCATTTTCTTGATGGCGATCAGAGTCAGGCGGGTGTCCCCCCAGGTCTCACCCACCGCATGCGGAATAGCTGCCAGGACACCGTATCGGGTATTCCGCATCATGTCGTCCGGCCAGTCGACCGGCTTGACCCCGGCACCAACCAGACCAATCACCTGACCGTCCTCGGTTTCGTGTCTTGCAGGCGTGACATCCACCTGCCGCTCCTGCCCATCACGCGTCAGCGTCAATGTCAGTGTTTTCTCGGGCGACGCCTGGATCTTCTTGACCAGAGCGAACCAATCCTCCACCGGTGTACCGTTAACCGCTTCGATATGATCGCCGGCCTTCAGACCAGCCGCTTGTGCACGGCCACCCTCCATAACCTGGCCGAGCACCGCTGGCACATCCGGGCGGTATGGCGCGATACCAAACAGGTCGATCGGATTGGGTTCATCCTGATCCAACCGCCAGCCCTGGAGATCGGCCGAATGCTCGCTGGTCCGGCCATCTTCCCGGACGGTCATGCGAACCTGGCCATATTCACCGGCACGTTCCAGTAACGAGGCGCCGATGTCGCGCCAGTTGGCTGCCGGCTCGCCGTCGACGCTGATGATTTCCATGCCGGGCGACAACCCCATGCGTTCGGCCACACTGCCCGGCTTGACGTCCCCCACCACCGGCGCGACTGTGGTGACGCCCACGACGCTCAACAACCAATAGGCGAAGATGGCAAACAGGAAATTGGCGGCAGGACCGGCGGCGGCAATGGCGATGCGCTTGCCGGGGGACTTCCGGGTGAAGGCCTGGTCGAGCTGATCATCGGGCACCGGCCCTTCCCGCTCGTCCAGCATCTTGACGTAGCCGCCCAGCGGAATGGCGGCCACCGCAAACTCGGTGCCGTGCCGGTCGTACCGGGAAAACATGGGCTTGCCGAAGCCGACAGAAAACCGCAAAACCTTCACGCCACACCGGCGGGCCACCCAGAAGTGCCCGTATTCGTGGATGGTGACCAGGATGCCCAGGGTCACGATGAGCGCAAGCGCTGATTCAATAAACTGCATGTTGCTCCGGATTCAAACCAGGTTAAGGCCGACCTGCCGGGGGCAGGCTCCGACCGTGACGATGCCCGTCGTCACACGCCTCTTTATAGCGGCCGACCGCCTCGGGAAAGACACCCGCCAGGAGACCGACCTTACTTGAGGCCAGACACTGAGACCGCGCGTCTGCGAATCTGTTCCACAGCGAAGGCCCGGGATTCACGATCTTTTTCGAAGATAACGGAAAAACCGTCCGCGGCAACCGCCGGCAACGACGACAGAACCGATTCAATCACGGCCGGAATATCGGTAAAACGGATCTCACGACGCAGGAAGGCAGCCACCGCCTCTTCATTGGCCGCATTCAGAACGGCTGGCGCGGTACCGCCGCATTCAAACGCCTCCGCTGCCAGCCGCAGGCAGGGGAAACGCTGCAAGTCCGGCCGCTCGAAATGAAAGCGCCCAAGGGCAAACAGGTCCAGAGGAGCGACACCGGCATCAATCCTCTCCGGCCAGCCCAGCCCATTGGCGATCGGTGTTCGCATATCGGGGCTTCCCAACTGGGCCAGCACCGAGCCATCCACATACTCCACCATGGAGTGGATGATGCTTTCCGGATGCACATGCACCTCAATTTGCGACGGCCGGGTATTGAACAGCCAGCAGGCTTCGATCAACTCCAGCCCTTTGTTCATCAAGCTGGCCGAATCTACCGAAATCTTCTGCCCCATACTCCAGTTGGGATGGGCGCAAGCCTGCTCGGGAGACACATCAACCAGGGCGTCCGCCGGCGTTTCGCGGAACGGGCCACCAGAGGCGGTCAGCAATACCCGACGGACGCCAGCTCCCTGGAAATCACGCACCTGGTGCGGCGGCAGGCACTGGAAAATCGCGTTGTGTTCGCTGTCGATCGGTAGCAACTCCGCCCCGCTCTCGGCCACCGCATCCATAAACAGGGCGCCGGACATGACCAGCGCTTCCTTATTGGCCAGCAGCACCCGTTTGCCGGCGCGCACGGCAGCCAGTGTCGGCTCAAGCCCGGCCGCGCCGACGATCGCCGCCATAACGGTATCGCTGTCATCCGCATCAGCGACAGCGACCAGCCCTTCTGGCCCGGATAGAACCTCAACCTGCCAAGCCGCCGGCACCTGTTGTTGAAGCCGCACAGCGGCCTCAGGGTCGGCCATGACGGCATAGCGCGGCCGATGCCGCCGGCACAGCTCAAGCATGCTGTCGACCTGACGGCAGGCCGTCAGCGCGAAGACACGGAAACGATCCGGATGGCGGGCAATGACATCGAGCGTGCTCAGGCCGATTGAGCCCGTCGCGCCCAGGACGGTTACGTGACGCATGGTGCCCCCAGCAGGTTCATGCAATCGGACTGACCTGAAGCCAGCCCAGCAGGGTAATACACAGGGCAAAGACGGGGATGGCCGCGGTCAGGCTATCAATGCGGTCCATGATACCACCGTGACCGGGCAACAACTGACTGCTGTCCTTGATGCCCCGGAAGCGCTTGAGCATGCTTTCAAGCAAATCCCCAAGCACCGACACCGCCCCGGTAATGAGACTGACGACCAGCAGCAGTCCCGTTTCGTTGGCGCTGCAACCAATCACCAGGCTCACAATCAAAGACAGCGCCGCCACAGCGACCAGCCCGCCCCAGACGCCGGCCCAGGACTTCCCGGGACTGACCCGGGGGGCGAGCTTGGCTTTGCCGAAAGCGCGCCCCGCAAAATAGGCGCCGATATCTGCCACCCAAACCACGCAAAAGACGTAGAGCAACAGGAGCAGATTATTATCCGCATTGGCCAGATGAAAATCTCCGGAGCGCAACTGGTTCAAACCGACCCAGGCGGGGACGAGCACCAGCCCGCCCATGAGCGCCCTGACCGGAACCGGCTGCCATTGCTGGCTGCCGCCCGGATAGGCCCGTACCAACAACAGGGCAACGACCCACCAGATCACCGCCAGCACCAGGACGGTCAGCGCCGTGCTTTGCAACAACAGGAAAAGAACCAGTGCAGTGGCGAGGGCATAGCCAATGCGGGCGGGACCGGCCGTCATGCCGGCCATGTTGGCCCACTCCCAGGCACCGATGGAAATGATGATCCCGGTAAACAGGGCAAAGCCCAGTGGTGGCAGGAAAAAAATACATCCAATGGCGATCGGAGCCAGGATGAGGGCTGTGATGACACGTGTTTTGAGCACAACAGGGCTCGCTCTTGTTATTTATTTGGATTCGGAGCCAGTCGCGGCGGCCTTCTCCAGTTGATCGTCCGTCTGGCCAAAACGACGCTTGCGGCCGGCATAGGCCTCCAGTGCCGCGAGCATCTCCCGCTCGTCGAAATCCGGCCAGAACACATTGGAAAAGTGGAATTCGGTGTACGCAAGATGCCACAACAGGAAATTGCTGATGCGCTGCTCTCCGGCGGTACGGATCAGCAGGTCAGGCATGGGCAGATCACCAATGCACAGCCGCTTTTGCAGATGCTCATCGGTGATGTCGCCCGGTTGCAGGAGGCCATTCTGGACGTCCCGCGCCAGCGACTGTGCCGCCTGGGTAATATCCCAGTGCCCGCCATAGTTGGCGGCGATCACCAGCGTCATACGCGTGTTCCCGGCCGTCAATTCTTCTGCCCGGGCCATGTGCTCCTGCAGCTTGTCGTTGAACGCGGAGCGATCGCCGATAATGCGCAAGCGGATGTTGTTGCGATGCAGCTTACGGACTTCGCGTTCCAGAGCCATCAGAAACAAGCGCATCAGCGCCGACACTTCATCCTTGGGCCGCCGCCAGTTCTCACTGCTGAATGCGAACAGCGTCAGCACCTCGACGCCATTCCGGGCGCAGGTCTCGACCGTCGAGCGCACTGCGTTGACGCCGGCCTTGTGACCCGCGACTCCCGCCAGTCGGCGCAGCTTCGCCCAGCGATTGTTGCCATCCATGATGATGGCCACATGCCGCGGCGTTGAGGCCGCCGTCACCGGTATGTTGGCGGATAGACTTTCCGTCATGCCTTCCCCTGATACGTCACGGGGGCGCCGGGATCATTGTCCCCGGTCGCCCCCGGTAAATTCCAGAACAGGAATCAGACCTCCATGAGGTCGTCTTCCTTGCTCTTGAGCATCTTTTCGACTTCAGCGATGTAGCGGTCGGTCAGCTTCTGGACCTCTTCCTCGCCCTTACGCTCTTCGTCTTCGGTGATGTCCTTTTCCTTGAGCAGTTCTTTCAGGTCGTTATTCGCGTCACGCCGTGCGTTACGGATGGAAACGCGACCGTGCTCGGCGTCCGCCTTGGCCTGTTTGACCAGCTCGCGACGGCTTTCCTCGGTCAGCATCGGCATGGGCACGCGGATAATATCGCCATTGCTGGCCGGGTTCAGACCCAGGTCAGACATCATGATGGCCTTTTCGATGGCCGGGACCATGTTCTTCTCCCACGGGGCAACCGCCAGCGTACGGGAATCTTCAACGTTGACCGCAGCCACCTGTTTCAGCGGGGTTTCCTGGCCGTAGTAGTTGACCGTGACGCTGTCCAGGATGGCCGGATGCGCGCGGCCGGTGCGGATCTTGTTGAAGGCCGAGTGCAGCGCGTCCAGACTCTTCTTCATGCGCTTTTCGGCGTCTGACTTGATTTCGTTGATCACTTTGAATTCCTCAATTCAGTCCGTTGCCCGGAAAATGCGTGTTCAGGCTCGGTCGAGCCTTATTCAATCAGTGTACCTTCTGCCTCGCCCACCACGATACGGGTCAGCGCGCCGGACTTGTTCATGTTGAACACGCGAACCGGCATACCCTGGTCGCGGCACAGGCAAATGGCAGTGAGATCCATGACGCCGAGCTTTTTGTCGAGCACTTCATCATAGGTCAGGCTTTCGTATTTCTCAGCCGAGGGATCCTTGACCGGATCGGCGGAGTAAACGCCGTCGACCTTGGTCGCCTTGAGAACGACGTCGGCATCGATCTCGATGCCCCGCAGACACGCCGCCGAATCCGTCGTGAAGAAGGGGTTCCCGGTACCGGCACAGAAAATCACTACGTCGCCGTCTTTCAGGTCGCGCACGGCCCGGCGACGGTCGTAATGCTCGACAATACCACTCATCGGAATGGCGGACATAACGCGCGTGCGGATGTTGGAGCGCTCCAACGCATCCCGCATTGCCAGTCCGTTCATCATGGTTGCCAGCATGCCCATGTGGTCGCCGGTCACCCGATCCATACCCGCGGCGTTGAGCGCGGCACCCCGGAACAGGTTACCCCCGCCGATGACCAGCCCCACCTGGACACCAATACCGATCAATGCGCCGATCTCCAGCGCCATGCGATCAAGGACCTTGGGGTCAATGCCGAAATCCTGCTCACCCATCAGGGCTTCGCCGCTGAGCTTGAGAAGGACGCGTTTGTATTTGGGCTGGGACTGCGAGTGTTTCGGCATGGCGAGGGTTCCCCTAATGGCGTGAACGATGACTTGACGGCCGACAACGCCTGTCGCCGCCGAAGCTCGCCGTCGCAGACGTTATCAGGGTCAGGGCTGCATCCGGAACGGCCCGACGTCAGACCGTTCCGGATGCAACCCGCGGCGGCGCCGCCGGAACGGCGCGCGACGCGGCTTGCAGAAGCGGGATCAGGCCTTGCCAGTACCTGCCGCTGCAGCCACTTCTGCAGCGAAATCCACTTCTTCTTTCTCGATGCCTTCACCGACTTCCAGACGGATGAAACCGGCCAGTTCGGCACCCTGCTCTTTCAGCAGCGCCTTGACGGTCTGATCCGGATTCTTCACGAAAGGCTGTTCCACGAGGCTGTTTTCCTTCAGGAACTTGTTGATCCGGCCGGTCATCATCTTCTCGACGATTTCCTCCGGCTTGCCTTCCATGTCCGGCTGCGCGCGGATGATGTCCTTCTCTTTCTCGACTTCGTCCTGCGGCATTTCGTCCGGCTTGCCAACCCGCGGGTTAACCGCTGCGACGTGCATGGCGATGTCACGTGCCGTTTCAGCGTTACCGCCGGTCAGGGCCACAACAGAAGCAATCTTGCTGTTGCTGTGAACGTAGCCATCGACCACGTCGCCTTCGATCTTCAGGATGCGACGAACGGTGATGTTCTCACCGATCTTCTGGACCAGCGCTTCACGCTTGCCTTCCAGATCGCCTTCCATCAACTTGGCCACGTCAGTCTCACCGGTCTTGACCGCAACTTCCAGAACTTCGTTGGCAAAAGTCATGAAGTTATCGTCACGTGCGACGAAGTCAGTCTCGGAGTTCACTTCCAGCAACGTAGCGCTCTTGTTGTCGTCGGCAACGCTCAGCACGGCAACACCTTCAGCCGCAGTACGGCCGGCCTTCTTGGCCGCTTTCAGGCCGGAAGACTTGCGCAGCTCTTCAATCGCGTTTTCAACACTGCCCTCGGCTTCAACCAGTGCTTTCTTGCACTCCATCATGCCCAGACCCGTGCGCTCACGCAGCTCTTTGACCATTGCAGCGGTAATAGCAGCCATGTTCAATCCTCTCGTTTCAATATCCGGTCAATGACACCCGTGGTTGGGCGCCACCTCTTTAATTCGCGGGGCCGACCGGGTATGCATGCGGTCGACCCTGTGTCATTGCGAGCACCTGCAACCCTTACAAAAAAGGGGGACTCAGCCCCCCTTTTTCGTCGCTGAATCTGAATCAGCCGGTTGCACCGCCTTATTCAGCAGCCGGTGCGTCTTCTTCGCTGACTTCAACGAACTCATCAGCACCAGTGCCGCCCTGGCTCGCTTCGAGGCAGGTATCGGCAACGGCTTTCACGTAGATCTGGATCGCACGGATCGCATCGTCGTTACCCGGGATCACGTAATCGACGCCGTCCGGATCGCTGTTGGTATCGACAACGCCGATAACCGGGATGCCCAGCTTGTTGGCTTCCTTGATGGCGATGCGCTCGTGGTCCACGTCAATCACGAACAGTGCGTCCGGCAGGCCGCCCATGTCCTTGATACCGCCGATGCTGCGCTCGAGCTTGTCCATCTCACGGGTGCGCTCCAGCGCTTCCTTCTTGGTCAGCTTGTCGAAGGTACCGTCCTGGCTCTGGGTTTCCAGATCACGGTAGCGACGGATGGACTGACGGATCGTCTTGTAGTTGGTCAGCATACCGCCCAACCAGCGATGGTTGACGTACGGCTGGTTGGCGCGCTGAGCCTCTTCCTTGATGATCTTGGCCGCGGCGCGCTTGGTGCCCACGAACAGGATCTTGTTCTTGTTCTCGGCCAGCTGACGGATGAAGTTCAGCGCTTCGTCCATGGCCGGAACAGTCTGTTCCAGGTTGATGATATGAATCTTGTTGCGGGCGCCGAAGATGAACTTCGACATTTTCGGGTTCCAGTAACGAGTCTGGTGACCGAAGTGAGCGCCTGCCTTGAGCAGGTCACGCATGTTGACTTGTGCCATGATCAATACCTTTCAAACTTTGGGTTAGTCCTCCACGTGTCCAATTGCCCAACCTGCAGGATCCGATCCTGACAAGCACCCTGGGTCAACGTGTCGACACATGTGTGTTTTTTGCTGATCACTACCTAAACAAGCGTCCGGACAATGGCTTCAGCGGGCGCGTTTATACCACATGATCGCCCAAATACGCCACTTGTTTTTCATTAACGCACTACGCATTTGCCGAAGATCAAGGCCTTATAATGATGCCTATATAGAGCGGGCATATGGTCCAATTAGAAAGCGTTGCCTTGTACCATCCGTGGCACCTCCCTAAAATGGGCGCTTAATCCGTGTGAAGGAAAGCCTTACTGATGCAGGTATCGATCAAGACCCCTGAGGAAATTGAAAAGATGCGTGTGGCCGGCCGCCTGGCCGCCGATGTGCTGGAGATGATCGGTGAACACGTCAAGCCCGGCGTAACCACTGAAGAACTGGACCGCATTTGCCATGACTATATTGTCAACGTCCAGAAGGCTATCCCGGCGCCCCTGAACTACAAGGGCTTTCCGAAATCGATCTGCACGTCCGTCAACCATGTCGTCTGCCATGGCATTCCGAGCGAAAAGAAGGTGCTCAAGAACGGCGATACGTTGAATATTGACGTCACGGTGATCAAAGACGAGTTCCACGGCGACACCAGCAAGATGTTCTTCGTAGGCGAACCTAAAATTGCGGCGGAACGACTCGTGCGCATTACCCAGGAATGCCTCTATAAAGGGATCGAGCTTGTCCGCCCGGGCACCCGTCTTGGCGATATCGGCCATGTCATCCAGCAGCACGCGGAGAAAAGCCGTTATTCGGTCGTTCGCGACTATTGCGGGCATGGCATCGGGCGCGTCTTCCACGAGGAGCCTCAGGTCATGCATTATGGCCGTCCGGGCACCGGATTCGAGCTGCAGGAAGGCATGACCTTTACCATCGAGCCAATGATCAACCAGGGCAAGTACCACTGTAAACTGCTACCGGATGGCTGGACCGTGGTCACCAAGGATCACAAGCTGTCAGCCCAGTGGGAGCACACCATCCTGGTAACAGCCGATGGCCACGAAGTGCTGACGAAGCGCTCGGACGAGACGTTTTAAGCCAGCAGAGCAACCCGATCCTGCCCTATAGTGTCTCAGGCCGGGTTGCCCGGCCTGCCATTAGCCGCCGAGGCCACGACTACCATGGCGACAGCCGACGTCCTTGATACAGCCAGTCTGGAAGCCCAGATCGCCGAAGCGCCTTCACCGATCGGGCCGGCCAGGCAAGCCCTGAAGGCCACTTTCGAGACCCACGCCCAGGCGTTTCGTAACGGCGCTGATGTCCGTGAACTGGTCATGGCCCGGGCGCTTTCGGTCGATCGCATCCTGGCCCTGCTCTGGAGTCGTTACGAGTTTGCCGCATCGGACGATATTGCCCTGATTGCCGTCGGGGGTTATGGCCGCGGGGAACTCCACCCCCACTCGGATATCGACCTGCTCATTCTCACGCGCGACCAGGTCCACGAAGCGTGGCAGGAGGACCTGACCAGCTTTATCACCCTGCTTTGGGATCTGCGCCTGGATATCGGCCACAGCGTCCGCAGCATCGAGGAAAGCAAGGCAGCGGCGCGGGACGACGTCACCATCCTCACCAACTTGCTGGAAACCCGCACCATCGCCGGTCCAGACAGCCTGCGTGCGACCCTTTCGGAGCAGGTCTACTCAGACGACGTCAGCGCCGATCGAGCCTATTTCATCGCCAAGCGGGAAGAACAACGCCGTCGCCACGAAAAATACGGCGACACCGAGTACAACCTGGAGCCCAACATCAAGGGCTCGCCCGGCGGCTTGCGGGACATCCAGACCATCGGCTGGATCACCAAGCGCCACTTTGGCCTGGAGTCCATTGCCGACCTGACCCGGTTCAGCATTCTCACCGAGGAGGAATACCAGATCATCCTCAACGGCGAGAACTTCCTGTGGCGCCTTCGCTACGGCTTACAGCTGATCGCCGACCGCAACGAAAACCGCCTGCTGTTCGACCACCAGCGCGCCCTGGCCGAGATGCTTGGATACCACGACAAAGGCAAACGCCTGGGCGTGGAAATCATGATGCAGGAGTATTACCGCACGGTCCTGGCCCTGGCGGAACTGACGGACGTGATCCTGCAGTACTACGACGAGGCGATCCTGGGCTCCGACGGGAACGACGACATCCACCCGATCAACAAGCGCTTCCAGATCCGTAACGGTTACATCGAGGCCATCAACAATCAGGTGTTTGCGTACGCGCCCTATGCGCTGATGGAAATCTTCGTACTGATGGCCCAGAACCCGACTATCCGCGGTATCCGGGCAACCACCATCCGATCCCTGCGGGCCCACCGTCATTTGATCGACGACGCGTTCCGCTCCGACCTCGCGGTCACCACATTGTTCATGGAGCTGCTGCGCACACCGCACGCCCTCGACCAGACCCTGTCCTTCATGAAGAAGTACAACGTGCTGGGCCGTTACCTGCCCGAATTCGGGGCCATTATCGGGCAGATGCAGTACGACCTGTTCCATATATTCACGGTTGACGCCCACACCCTGCGGGTGATCCGCAATATGGTGCAGATGAGTGGCGACGAGGCACTCTCCAACTTCCCGCTCGCCTCACGCCTGGTACATCGCCTGCCCAAACTGGAAAACCTCTATATTGCCGGCCTGTACCACGACATCGCCAAGGGCCGCGGCGGCGACCACTCGGAACTGGGCGCCGAGGAAGCCATCGACTTTTGCGACCGCCATCACCTGAGCCAACGGGACACCCACCTGATTGCCTGGCTCGTGGAAAACCACCTCCTGATGTCGATGACCGCCCAGCGCAAGGACATCTCCGACCCGGACATCATCCACGCCTTCGCCCGGGCCGTGCCCAGTCAGGTGCACCTGGACTATCTGTACGTGCTGACGGTTTGCGACATCAGCGCGACCAATCCGAAACTCTGGAATACCTGGCGCGCCTCCCTGCTGCGCCAGCTCTACATCGAGGCCAAGCGAGCCCTGCGCCGGGGGTCAGAGACACCGGTGGACCGCAACGAGTGGATCAAGGCCACCCAATCCGAGGCCCGTGAAATCCTGCTGGCCCAGAACATTACCGACGAGCAGATCGATGCCATCTGGGATGTGATGGACGAGGACTACTTCCTGCAGGACTCCACCGTCGACATCGCCTGGCAGACCGCCGCCATTATCCGTCACGGCAACGATCCCGATCCGCTGGTCATGATCCGCGATACCCGCGGCGGGCCAACCGATGGCTTTTCGCAGATCGTGATCTACATGAAAGACCGGGCGGCTCTCTTCGCGGCCACAACCGCCGTGCTCGAACAACTTAACCTCAACATCGTTGACGCCCGCATCAGCAGCAGCGACGGCCCTTATTCCATCAGCGCCTACGTGGTGCTGGATGAACAGGGCCAGCCGCTGGGCAAGGACCAGGCGCGCAAGGAACGGGTTCGCCAGCGCCTGATTGAGGAGCTGGACGATCCCGAGGATTACCCGGACATCATCCATCGCCGCACACCGCGACAGCTCAAGCACTTCTCGTTCCCGACCCAGGTCACCTTCTCCAATGACACGGTGAACCAGCGGACCGTTATGGAAGTCATCACACCGGACCGCCCCGGTCTGCTGGCACGTATCGGCAGCATCCTGCTGGAAAACAACGTTCGGCTGACCAACGCCAAGATCGCTACGCTGGGCGAGCGAGTCGAAGACGTGTTCTTCGTCACCGACGAGGAAGGTGCACCGCTCAGTGACCCTGTCGTCTGCCAGGCCTTACAGGACGACCTGTGCCGCCAGCTGGACGAGAGCGTGGGCGTCTAAATTTTCCCAGAGAACCAAGCATGAATCCGAATCTCGACCGTCTTCATCCCTACCCGTTTGAGAAACTGGCGCAACTCAAGGCCGGCATCACGCCGCCCGCGTCGCTCGCGCCGATCGCCCTGGGCATTGGTGAGCCCAAGCACGCCGCGCCCTCGTTCGTAAAGGACGTGGTGCGTAACAACCTGGACCGTCTGGCCAACTACCCGACGACCAAAGGGATGGAAGAGCTGCGCCAGACCATCGCCGACTGGGCCACGGCGCGTTTTGAGCTGACGCCGGGCACGCTGACAGCAGCCGATCACATCATTCCCGTAAACGGCACGCGGGAGGCCATCTTCTCCCTCGCCCAAGCCGTCGTTAACCCCATTCCGGGCGCGAAAGTGGTCATGCCCAACCCGTTCTACCAGATCTATGAGGGGGCCGCGTTTCTCGCTGGCGCCGAGCCGCATTTCCTGCCCTGCGAGGCGGACAATCATTTCATCCCGGATTTCGAAGCGGTGACCAGCGAGGTCTGGGATCGCTGCCAGATCCTGTACCTGTGCTCGCCGGGTAACCCGAGCGGCAGCGTCATCCCCCGGGATACGCTCAAGCGGCTGATCGAGCTGGCTGACCGGCACGATTTCCTGATTGCTTCGGATGAGTGCTATTCCGAACTCTATCCGGACGAGAACAATCCGCCGGAAGGCCTGCTGCAGACCTGCGCCGCTATCGGTCGCGATGACTATGCGCGTTGCATTGTCTTCCACAGTCTGTCGAAACGCAGCAACCTGCCGGGCCTGCGTTCGGGCTTCGTGGCTGGCGACGCCCAAGTGCTCAAGGAATACCTGCGCTACCGCACCTATCACGGCTCGTCCATGCCGATCCAGCACCAACTGGCCAGCATCGCCGCCTGGCAGGATGAAGATCACGTCCGGGAAAATCGCGCCGCCTATCGCGAGAAATTCGATGCGGTAGTGCCCATCCTGTCCGAGGTGATGCGCGTATCGGCCCCGGATGCCGGCTTCTACCTGTGGCCAGAGACACCCTTCGCCGATGACATCTTCGCCCGTGACCTGGCGGCCCAGCAGAACGTTCATGTACTGCCGGGACGCTATCTGTCCCGCGACGTGAACGGACGAAACCCAGGGGAAAACCGAATTCGTATGGCGCTGGTTGCACCGCTGGCCGAATGCATCGAGGCCGCCGAACGCATCCGTACCTTCATTCAGGAGCAGTAAGGCCCATGGACATCTACGGCATCAAAAACTGCGATACGGTCAAGAAAGCCCTCAAGTTTCTGGACAACGCTGACCAGAGCTACACCTTCCACGATTTCAAGAAGGAAGGCGTTGACGAGGATCGGCTGGCCAGCTGGGAGAAACAGGTCGGCTGGGAAATCCTGCTGAACCGCCGCGGCACCACCTGGCGCAAGCTGCCGGATGACGTTCGTGATAACATAGACCGCGATTCCGCGCTGGCAGTCATGATGGAGAATCCGTCCATCATCAAGCGGCCTGTCGTTGAGCTGAAAGGCCAGATTCATGTCGGCTTCAACGCCGACGACTGGACCCGCCTCATCGGCTGAAACCTATTTTCAGATCCCGTTTCAGGATAATCCGGGCGCCTCGCGGCGCCCGAAGCAACCGTTTACTGATCAAGGAGCACAACCCCCATGAGTTTCGCATTCGGCATCGGCATCGGCACCCAGAACAGCAAGGGCGAGTGGCTGGAAACGTTTTACCAGAAGCCCCTGTACATGCCGGAGGCGACCATCCGGGAAATCGCATCCAACACGCTGGGATATCAGGGCGGCAACCAGGCCATCGAAGCCGATGCAGCACAGCTGACCCAATTTGCGGAGGCCCTGCGTAGCGCCGGACAGGACGATCAGGCTCGTCTGGCCGAGAAAGCCGCCGGCAGCAAACGCCCGGCCGTCGTCACACTGCTGGATACCGACGACACCGCCTCCAGCACCCCGGAGGTCTACCTCAAGCTGCACCTGATCTCCCATCGCCTAGTTAAGCCGCACGGACTCAAGCTGGACGGCATCTTCGGCCTGCTGCCCAACGTAGCCTGGACCAACGAGGGCGCGATTGATCTGAACGAGCTGGCTGACCGCCAGATGGATGCCCGGACGGAAGACCGCCTGCTGGAAGTGAAGTCCGTCGACAAATTCCCGCAGATGACCGACTACGTGGTGCCGCGCGGCGTGCGTATCGCGGATACCGCCCGGGTTCGCCTGGGCGCCTACGTGGGCGAAGGCACCACCGTCATGCATGAAGGCTTTATCAACTTCAACGCCGGTACCGAAGGCACCAGCATGATCGAAGGCCGGATCTCCGCCGGCGTCATGGTTGGCAAAGGATCCGACCTGGGCGGTGGCTGCTCGACCATGGGCACCCTGTCCGGTGGCGGCAACATCATCATTGCCGTCGGCGAGAACTGCCTGATCGGCGCGAATGCCGGCATCGGCATCCCGCTGGGCGACCGCACCACCGTTGAAGCCGGCCTGTACATCACCGCCGGCACCAAGGTTGCCGTGCTGGACGACAAGAACGAGGTGGTTCAGACGGTCAAGGCGCGGGACCTGGCCGGCAAGCCGGACCTGTTGTTCCGCCGCAACTCCCAGAACGGCGCGGTGGAGTGCAAGACCAACAAGACCGCGATCGAACTGAACGAGGCGTTGCACGCAAATAATTGATTGTTTGCCGGAGGGGCGCTAAATCACCGTAGGTTGGGCTGACGAAGGAAGCCCAACGGGGTGAGCGCCCTAAGGTACTGAACGCAAACAGTTTCCGCTATGAACGCGGATGGCATCCAACCGGCTGCAAGTCGAGAATTGTTGGGCATCCTTCGTCAGCCCAACCTACCGGCCTCTCGCAAGAAGCCACGGCCCGTACTGAACATTCGGTTAATCCAATAACCCGCAGATCCAATCAACCCAAGAGACCCGCATGTCCCTATCCCCCACCCTTGAGCTCGCCATAGAACTGATTCGCCGCCGATCCGTCACGCCCGATGACGCGGATTGCCAGGCGCTGATGATGCAACACCTCTCCCCGCTGGGTTTTGAGGGTGAAGCCATGAACTTTGGCGAGGTCCAGAACCTCTGGGCGCGTCGTGGAAAGGAAGGGCCCGTGCTGGCGTTCGCCGGTCATACCGATGTGGTGCCGACCGGTCCGGAAAAGAACTGGTCACAGGCGCCGTTCGAGCCGGCGATCCGGGATGGCTATTTGTATGGTCGGGGGGCCGCCGATATGAAAGGCAGCCTGGCGGCCTTTGTGACGGCCTGCAAACGCTTTGTCGCCCAGCATCCGGATCACAAGGGTTCGATTGCGCTGCTGATTACCAGCGATGAGGAAGGTCCGGCCCATGACGGCACCGTCAAAGTGGTCGAAGCCCTGGAAGCCCGCAACGAGAAGATGGACTGGTGCCTGATCGGCGAGCCGTCCAGCACGCATCGGGTAGGCGACATCATCAAGAACGGCCGACGGGGGTCGCTGCACGGCTACCTGACCGTACACGGCATCCAGGGCCATGTGGCCTACCCTCACCTGGCCGAAAATCCGGTGCACACGGCAGCCCCGGCACTGGACGCGCTGGCCCGGACGCAGTGGGACGAAGGCAATGCATTCTTCCCTGCCACCACGTTCCAGATCACCAAGGTCGAAGCCGGCACCGGCAGCAACGTGATTCCAGGCGAACTGACCGTTCACTTCAACTTCCGCTACTGCACCGAGAACACCGCGGACAGCCTGCAGCAGCGCGTGATCGAGATCCTGGACAGCCACGGATTGAAATACGACCTGCAGTGGCACCTGAGCGGCCAGCCGTTCCTGACCGACCGAGGCTCCCTGGTTGATGCGGCCAGCGAGGCAATCCAGGCCGTTACCGGCGAGCCGACGGAGCTCTCAACGTCCGGCGGCACCTCTGACGGTCGCTTTATTGCTCCGACGGGCGCCCAGGTCGTGGAGTTGGGCCCGGTGAATGCAACGATCCATAAGATCGATGAGTGCGTGAAGGCCGACGACCTGGATACGTTGTCGGCGATCTATGAAGAGATTCTGGTGCGGTTGCTGGCGAAATAAACGCCGGTGATCACGGCCGCGATCCGGTAGGTTGGGCTGACACAGGAAGCCCAACAAGAAGTGGGCACCGGATGTTCCCGTTATCGCGGAGATGCCTAGCGCTTGGGTTTTAAAAACCGGCTTGGCCGGTATTGAATGGGATTGGCCGTAAACCCGGTTTGTTGGGCTTCCTGTGTCAGCCCAACCCCGCTGAAGCATCGGCTACATTGGTCAGCCAACTCGAGCATGTAGCAGATGCTTTAGCTTCTGAGGCGCCGCCAGGCGCCCGCAAAACCCTGCTTAACCTCAATAATGTGGTGGCGGCGCTTCTTCCTCTTCCCGCTTGATGTTGGAGGGCGACACCGCTTCCAACTGTTTCTTGAGTAGTCTCTTGGCCTCCCAAAGTTCCCGCATATCGATCTCCTGACGTGACAATTGGTCGCTCAGGGTGGCTATCACGTCGTCCTGGAAGGCCACACGGGTTTCCAGTTCCACCATTCGTGCTTCCAGTTCTTCCCAATTCATGTGACGGAACTCCTGCTCTGGGGTGGGTCGTCCACAGACTGATCTGTTATGATGCTGCGCTTGCAGATGGGCTACCCGGCTAATCCGGCTATTGTGGTCGCCTGGAACCTCTGCAATTTTGTTACGCCTGAGCCCCCATTTTACGTGATTCAGGCGCCCTTATGTTTTTGATTGATCGATTGATGGGAGAATAAGTCGTCCAATGCGTAATCCACAGAAAGCGATTCTGGTAGCCCTGCTGATCGCTATTCCGGCCCCGTTCGTCCTGGCCTTTTTCCTGGTCACCTTTACACCGGAACTTTTCCAGATCCTGTCGCAATCGGGCACCAATGATGTCGCCGACAACCCCACCTTTGTGCTCGGCAGCGCGCAGGGTATTGCCGCCTACGTGATCGCCGTAGTCCTGTTTGGCATTGCTGGCTTCCTGGCCGTGGCACTAACCCAAAGCAAATCCGCCAGCGGCAGCCAGAATGATCGTCCCGCCAGCGATGGCATGGAGGATGATTTCGGGCCGGAAGGCAATGAGGAAGGAACCGTTAAGTGGTTCAACGTGAAGAAAGGCTTTGGCTTTATTGTCCGCGAAAGCGGTGATGAGGTCTTCGTCCACTTCCGAGCCATTCGCGGCCGTGGTCGTCGCGTTTTGCGTCAAGGCCAACTGGTGCGCTTCAACGTCGTTCAGGCCGATAAAGGTCTGCAGGCGGACAACGTCAGCATCCTGGAAGACTGACCGAAACCGCTGCAAGTCCATGGGAATCCCGACATGGCTCGGGATTCCCATGGACCTCTGGCCATTCAGTTCCAGTTCACCATCTGCTCACCCCGGTGATCCAACCGCCACCATTTTTCATCCTGCACGGGATCCCCTTCCTTCCAGTCACCCGGGCTGCAACGCACTTCAACGTCAAGACGACGCCAGGCATTACGGGCACAGTCCAGATCCGAACGCCATGGCAGCTCATCGCCTTCCAGTACGACACTGGTGAAATGTTTGGAAAAGGCGCCGGGGTATAACGAAACGCGTACCGGCACGCCCTGATAATAGCCCTTACCTTTAGCAACACCGACACTGCCGACAGCGGCCATCGCAAGGCCATCCAGGGATTCTCCCAGCCAGGCTTCCAACCGGGCTGTATCCAGTTCACGCACGTAGATTTCCAGATCGTTCATAGCAGAACATCAAACCTTCGAATAACGACGCTCAATGCAACGGCACGAGAACGACCGCTCTCGCAGCATCGAGAAACGCCAAATCCGGCCATAATGCCGCAGCTAGCTGTCTTCGGCAATTGGTGCGGGACAACACCGGGGTTGCCGACACAGCACATCCGGGCCACCGTCATTGAACGTTGCCCCACGTGCCGCGACAATCTCCCGCTCCACATCGACTACCCGCACCGTCCGCAAATCGCCGCGGCGCGCCTTTTCATGCCAGTCGACGCTGTACGCCGCCCGCTCGATCTCCGCCAGACGGATGTCGTACTCCAGCGAGTCAACGTCGCCACCGCGGGCCTGAGCCAATAACAAGGCCCGGTTAAGATCTTCGATACGCGCCTCGACACTTCGCAACGCCGGATCGCCCCGCTCGGCCACCATCGCCACACGCGCCGCCGCCGCAGACAGCCAACGCAACGAACCACCCGGCGTCTCCGGCCCTTCGGGCGAAAGTCCACGGGCCGCTCGATGCAACGCATCAGGGTCGATCTCGACACGCCATTCGCGCTCAATCGCCGACTGCTTGCCTCTTATAATGCTCAACCGGTGGTCGATTCCAGAGGGCGGCATATCCATGGGGTCGACCGAACGGCCGGAGTGGGCCATCAGTGACTGGGCATCCTCTTGCCCCGAAGCCCGACTGGCCAACAGCACAGGGCCCGGGTGAGACAGCAACAACTCGCTCGCCGGATGTAGAGGGTCTTTCATCAGGTAAAGCAGATCGTCTGGCGACATATCATCGAGGATCAACACCGTCCGGGCCGGACTCACCTCATTGCCCGATGGCACAGCCGGCTCGAGACTCGCCATCACCTCACACTCTCTCCGCAAGTCCATCCACACCGAGGGAAATGGCCAATGCGGGATGTGAGCCCGCAGCAATTCGGTCTTGCCCGAACCGGCTTCTCCCCTTAACCAGACGATTCCTCTCGACGAGCGCATCAGGGCGACGGCCAACGAGTCAGCAAAGGCGTGCCACCCCGGTGAAACAGAGGCCAACGTGAGATGGGAAGTGCGACTCGAGGCGCCGGAAGAAGACGAACGAGGGGCTTGCGGCCGGTTCCCTGGCCATTGTGACATAAGGTCCTCCTTTGACCTGTATGACTGGATAATGGATCTCGTAGCCGGTTAACTCCTGTACCCCGGCTACGAACGCGGGTCAGACCCGGTTATAAGTATCGGCGAACCGTACAATATCGTCTTCGCCGAGATAACTCCCGGTCTGGACCTCGATCAATTCCAGCGGGATGACGCCCGGATTGGTCAGACGATGTCGGTGGCCAACGGGAATGTATGTGGACTGATCTTCTGTCAGCAGAATCTCCTCGTCACCGCGAACCACATTGGCGGTCCCACTGACCACAACCCAGTGCTCGGCCCTGTGATGGTGTTTCTGCAGGGAGAGGGACGCGCCCGGGTTAACGGTGATGCGCTTGACCTGGAAGCGCTCGCCCATCGCAATACCCTCGTAGGTTCCCCAGGGCCGGTGGACTTTCTTGTGGAAGCGGTGCTCGGCGCGCCCCTGGGCCTTCACCTGGGCGACGAGCTTCTTCACATCCTGAACCCGGTTACGGTCCGCCACCAGGACCACGTCATCGGTCTCGACGATAACATGGTCACTGATGCCCAGCGCCGCAATCAGACGGCCCTCAGAATGGATGTAGGAGCCGGATACGTCCTCGGTGATGACATCGCCCCGACAGACGTTGCCATGCTCATCCCGCGGCTGAATTTCCCACAGCGCGGACCAGGACCCCACATCACTCCATCCGGCGTCCAGAGGTACGACTACGGCATCCTGGGTCTTTTCCATCACCGCATAGTCAATGGAATCATCCGGACAGGCCTCGAAGGCTTCCCGATCGACGCGCACGAAGTCCATATCCGACTGTTTGCCGGCATAAGCGTTCCGGCAGGCTTCCAGCATTTTCGGGTTGTGCTTGCCCAATTCTTCGAGATAGCGATCCGCGCGGAACAGGAACATACCGCTGTTCCAGTAGTAGCCGCCCTGATCCAGATAGGATTGAGCCGTAGCTTCATCAGGCTTTTCTACGAAGGCCTCCACCGGAGCGGAGCCCTCGGCCATGTCGCCCGCCTTGATATAGCCGTAACCGGTATGAGGCGTAGCAGGCACCACACCAAAGGTCACCAGCTTGCCGCCTGCGGCGGCTTTGGCTCCGACCGCGACAGCCTCGGCAAACGCCTGCTGGTTACGAAGGACGTGATCGGAAGGCATGATCAGCAACAACTCTTCCGGATCGCTTTCTGCAGCGGCCAGCGCCGCCAGCGCGATTGCCGGCGCCGTGTTCCGACCAACCGGTTCGAGAATGATCCCATCGGTTTTCTTGTCCGCCAGCTCATGCAGATGCGCTGCCACGACAAAGCGGTGGTCTTCATTGGTAATCGCCATAACACGTGTCGACGGGGCACACCCCAAACCACGCGTAATGGTTTCGGCCAATAGCGACTCTTCTGTGACTACAGGCAGGAACTGCTTTGGATAAGCCTCGCGGGATAGCGGCCACAATCGGGTACCGGACCCACCGGAAAGAATGACGGCTAGCATAGAGCATCCTTGTCAGAAACTTTGATCGGATTCTAACGTAAAAGCGCTACTCAATGCTTCTTTGGAAGGAGGTCAAATGGCCGGGAAAAGCCAATAAGACAGTTTTATTAACGAGAAATAATGCGGCGGAAATTAAAAGAAACGAGGCCCCGGCACCTCAACTGCCGGGGCCCGACTGGCTTAATCCTGCTGCCAGCCCTGTACGGCTTCCTTACCGTATTTCTCGCGCCACTCGTTCAGCGTTTTGTGATTACCACCGCGTGTTTTCACAACTTCGCCGGAGTGCGGGTTTTTATAAGTCTTCAGCGGACGCTTCGGGCGAGAGGAGCCTGCCGCGTCGGCTTTGGCGCCAGACACTGACGGATCAATCGCACCCAGGACCTGCAACACATCCTTGGCGGATTTGTTGTAGTCCTTCATCAGACCGCGGATCTTCTCTTCAAACTCAAGTTCACGCTTCAATGCGTTGTCTTCCTCGAGCTTCTTCAATTCGTCTGCAAGCTTATCCATCAGCTGTTTTTTCTGGTAATACTCATTGATCTTTGCCATGGATTTTACCCTTAATTGGTCAAAAACAACTTTGAAACTGAATTCGTAAATTCGGAAAGTAAAGCAAAAGAAATATCGTTCTTTGCCGAGTCAAAAACTGACAACAGCGATAATAGATCAATAATCCCTCAGTGACAATTAAATGAGGAAATATGACCTGAGCTTCATGACAATATCGAGTAAAAACGACAAGAATACGAAATTACCGATATCGCCCTTCAATAAATCAGAGTCGTAAATCGGATTCCGACTTCCCGAATACAGCCTTCAGATCAAAGAAGATGCCGCCCGGTTTCAGATAGGTTCGAATTTCACTGGCACCCATTTCAATATAATCACGATGCGGTACGGCCAGTATGACGCCTTCATAGACGCCTGCTTCCGGCTGATTCGCCAATGCTATCCCATACTCGTGCTGCGCTTCTTCATTACTTGCCCAAACATCGGCGACATCAACCTGACATCCGAAATCCCGCAATTCACGAACGACATCAATAACGCGTGTATTCCGCAAATCTGGGCAATTCTCTTTAAATGTCAGGCCCAAAATCAGTATGCGGGCCCCGGATATTGTCTGCCCGGCCTTGATCATTGCTTTAACCAGCGCAGAGGCGGCATAAGCGCCCATGGAGTCATTCATACGACGACCCGCAAGAATCATTTCCGGATGATGACCGACGGCTTGTGCCTTGTGAGTCAGATAATAGGGGTCGACACCAATACAATGCCCGCCAACCAGGCCCGGTTTAAACGGAAGGAAATTCCATTTGGTGCCCGCCGCAGCCAACACGTCCTGAGTGTCCAGACCAAGGCGTGCGAAGATCATGGCCAACTCATTCATTAGGGCGATATTGACGTCACGCTGGGTGTTCTCGATGACCTTGGCCGCCTCGGCGACTTTGATGGAGCTGGCTTTGTGAGTGCCTGCGGTAATCACATTTCCATAAAGCGCGTCGATTTCGCTGGCAATCTCAGGTGTGGATCCTGAAGTCACCTTCTTGATACTTGTTATGCGATGTTCTTTATCGCCTGGGTTGATCCGTTCCGGACTATAGCCGGCATAGAAATCCCGATTGAATTTGAGTCCAGAGACTCTTTCAAGAATGGGGACGCAAACTTCCTCGGTTGCTCCGGGATAAACGGTCGATTCATAAATGACGATATCGCCTGCTTTCAGGACCTGGCCGACGGTTTCACTGGCTTTAACGAGCGGTGTCAAATCAGGGGACTTAAATTCGTCAATTGGCGTAGGGACCGTGACGATAAAGATCTGACAGTCCCTTATCCCTTCAACGGAATCTGAAAACGAAAGTCCCTTTGCTTCAGCGAGCTCAGAAGTAGACACTTCCCGCGTATAGTCCTGCCCTTTCCGCAGTTCAGCGATCCGTTTTGGATTGATATCAAAACCAACAACGTCCATCTTTCCGCCGAAAGCAGCAGCCAGCGGCAAGCCAACATAACCCAGACCGATCACAGCAACTTTTTTTCCCATTTCTCAGATCCTTTGCACACAGGGAAGTTTTGATTCGTCAGTTTAATTGAGTTATCGAACTTTTTGGAAGGGAAATCTGGCAATATGATCCAGGCCAAGGGCGCAAAAAAGGTAGTGCTCACGTTTAAACTCTTTCGACAAGCCATTCGAGCGAACATGCAGACCAAGATGCCCGAATAATTCCAGATCTATCGCCATAGTAAATATGGCAAATAGCCTAGCTATCGAGAATAAGATTTCTCTCTTTCAGATACTGGAGCAGATTCTCAACACATTCCTCAATGCTCAGTTGAGAAGTATCCAGCGTAATTTCGGGATGCGAAGGAATTTCGTAGGGTGAATCGATACCTGTGAAGTGCTTTATCTGCCCCGATCGAGCCTTGCTGTATAAGCCTTTTGGGTCTCGGGATTCGCATGTTTCCAAAGGTGTGTTCATGAACACCTCAATGAACTCACCCGCCGGGAATAGCTTTCGCACCATTCTGCGATCATCGGTAAAAGGTGAAATAAATGCACTGAGAACAATCAGTCCCGCATCTGCGAATAGCTTACTCACTTCACCAATTCGGCGAATGTTTTCAACTCGATCATCATACGAGAAACCTAAATCCTTGTTGAGACCGTGCCGCACATTATCTCCATCCAAGAGAAACGTATGGTAACCGCGCTGGAAGAGCGCTATATCCAGTGCATTAGCAATCGTCGACTTACCCGAACCACTTAAACCAGTGAACCAGAGCAAGCAGGGGCCCTGATTCTTGAGGCCGGCACGTTCTGAACGGCTGATTTTATGCTGGTGCCACACGATATCGTGATTCATTCACACATTCCTTCGCCGATGACCACACGATAATTGCACCTATCCGAGCTCCTGACCAAATCAGGCTAATGCACATTACCCTTCAAGGGATTTGCATTTGGGCCCCGATCACCAACAAACATGCTATTGCTAAGCCAAACCAAATCAGAAAGATCGCCATTCGGCTGATATCCCAAGGGTGCCTCTTTGAGCAATTTGCTCAATGTTGTCAAATCGAATCGCTCGCTGGCCGTTTGAATCAAGTCAATCAATTCCCTTACCTCGGACCAAGGCAGACTGACCTCTCTCGCCATCATGATCCTTGGATGCTCAGTACCTTGAGGATCATCCCCGATCAAAAGCTCCTCATACAGTTTTTCTCCGGGCCGCAATCCACTGAAAACCACCTCAACATCTCCGTCGGGATTCTCCTCAGATTTTTCTTCCAAACCCATCAAATGGATCATCTTTCGTGCCAAATCAACAATTCTAACTGGCTCACCCATATCGAGGACAAAAACCTCTCCTTTGCTCCCCATGCAGCCAGCCTGCAACACCAACTGGGTAGCCTCGGGTATCGTCATAAAATATCGAATAATATCTGGATGTGTAACGGTGATTGGCCCACCGTCCCGAATCTGATCCCTAAATAGCGGCACAACTGAGCCGCTTGACCCCAACACGTTACCGAAACGCACCATTGTGAAGCGCGTCTTGCTGACCCGTTCAGATAAACCCTGCAGAACCAACTCAGCCAATCGTTTCGAAGCTCCCATGACATTTGTAGGTCGCACAGCTTTATCCGTGGAGATCAGAATGAACTTCTCTACCCCCGCCGCTATGGCAGCTTCAGCCATGTGCCAAGTTCCGAACACGTTATTCTGCAATCCTTCTATAATGTTGTGCTCTACCAGCGGAACGTGTTTATAGGCAGCGGCATGATAAACAGCACGAACGGCAAATGCTTTCAATACGGCTTCGCAGCGTCGACGATGGCAGACACTTCCAAGTATAGGATGTAGCTCAACGCCCAACCCTTCAACCTGATTAATTGCTCGAAGTTCTCTTTCTATTGAATAAAGAGAGAATTCGGACTGCTCAAACAGAACCAGCACACTGGGACGGTGCCGGATGATTTGTCGACATAATTCTGAGCCGATTGAACCACCCGCCCCGGTCACCAAAACAGACTTCCCACAAAGGCTGCTTTCAACAACCGACGCATCAATCTGAACGGGATCTCGTCCAAGTAAGTCCTCAATATCCAGGTCGCGGATATCATTGATACGGGCCCGGCCAGCAACGAGTTCCGACATTGAGGGAACAGTCTGAACTGGCACTGAAAGGACCTCCAACTGCTTAAGTAACCTCTTTCGATCTACACGAGAATCGGCATCAAGAGCTAGCAGTAGTCGCTGGACGCGATGTTTCTCCACAGCTTTCGAAACATGCTCGATTCCAACAACCGGCAATCCATTTATGGTTGATCGATGATTCGCAGGAGTGAATGTCAGAAAAAGTACGGGCCCATACTCGGTACCCTTCTCAAGCGCCGAAGCAAGCTGCAGCCCCGTATCTCCCGCCCCTACGATAGCGACACGCTCCTTGCGCCGCATGCGCGGACGATTAACAATCATGCGCACGCTCAACCGGGTACCGCTAACGAAAAGGAAGGCAACCGCACCGTAAATAATGGGAACAGATCGCGGAACAAAAGCCTGAAACAGATAGCCAAGCACAATCAGCGTTAGGCTTGATGCAACAACGCCATAAACAATCACTAAGAATGCCTTGTCGCCCAGATAACGAATAACCGCGCGATATAATCCCAGTTTTATGAAGACACCAATTGTAACCATGACGGTTAGAGACGCTACCGCAAATTGCTCTTGGGTAGGAAGCCAGTACTGCTGGTCCAGGCGCAGGGCAAAAGCGGCCCATATCGCGAAAAAAAGGACAAACATGTCAGATGCCACGGATATCATCCTCTTTTGATATCTAGGCAGGTTCAGAAACTTATCCAACATAATCTGTCCTTATTCAGATTCCGCCAAGGAATTGCCGCAAGCTAAACCTTTCATGTCGCCATATATCACTTGTCGATGCCAACGAGGTGCCCTATACCTTACGGAAACTTGAAGCCAGTACCGAAGCCAATTGATAACATGAATGCATTGCCTGCTTCTCGATTCATTAACCAATGAGTCGGCGAGGATGCTCTGCTTACATGCCGGTCCTTATGCGATCTCCAGAGCCTTTTCCGGCCACCGTCAACAAGATCATCTTGAAGTACATTTTCAAAGACAAGGACTGAAGCATCCGCTGATCCGTTTCAGCGAGCAGCTTTGGAGTAGACATATCAATGCCGTTTACCTGGGCTAAACCTGTAATACCCGGCCGTGCATCCAGCACTCCGCGAGCCTCTCTTTCCATGATTAATTCTTCCTGACTAAACAGGCAAGGCCGGGGACCCACGATACTCATATCGCCCATAAACACGTTCCAGAGCTGAGGCAGCTCGTCCAGCTTGGTCTTTCGCAGAAACCTTCCAAACGAAGTAATATCGCTGGAATTTGCCAAATGGGTGGCAACCGATTTAGCCGTCACATTCATGGTGCGGAATTTAACCAATCGAAACGATTTTTTCCTCAATCCGACTCGTTCCTGCACAAACAGCGGCGATCCGGTGTCGAACAAACCCACGATGAACAAGAGAAGGAATACCGGTGCTCCCAGAAGCAACCCGATGCCCGCCAGCGTCAAATCAATCAAGCGAATCAGCATAACGCTTCCCTATTTCCTCGAGCTGCTCTATCGATCCGGATTTCGGGACCCAACCCAGCTTCTTTCGTGCCTTGCTTCCATCAATTTCCAAATCACAAAATAACTGAATATACATACCTCGCTTTCCCACAAACTTAAGCAGGGAACTCATGAGCCATTGGGGGACGGGAAAAAGTCCGGCAGAACGGCGCATACCGGCTCTCAAAGCCCTCACCATATCGCTGGTTGAAACCGGACTCTCTTCAGCAACAACAAAGGTCTCGTTGCCAGCGGCCGGGTGATCTATGCAAACCGCCATGAACGCTGCCAATTGGCTGAGCGATATTATATTCCTTCTGTTTGAGCAGCGCCCCAACGGCAACGGTATCCCCATACGCGCGAGCTTAAGCAATTTACCAAAATTGCCGGGCGCCTGATCACCATAAACAAGCGGTGGTCGCACAATCGTCAACTCGCTCTCGCCTTCTTCCTCAAAAAGCCGAATTAAGGCTAATTCGGCCTCCATCTTCGAAACGGCGTAAGGCGACTCCGGATTAAACGGTGCTTGCTCTGAGATCGGCCTCCCATCTGTTATTGCCCCATGCACTCCGATTGAGCTGACAAACACAAAGCGACGAACGCCGGAATCCAGTGCGGCCTTAGCCAAGCGGAGTGTCACGTCCACGTTGACTTGCCGGAAATGGTCCAGCTCTTGATGATCTTCGCCACCCTTTCCGTGTGCCTGGCCAGCCAAGTGCACGATACAGTCGACGTCCCGCAGCAGCGAGTCGCCCAAGAAATCCTTCTCCAGATTGCAGCGGTGTAGAATCGCTCCAGGAGGTAAATCGGCTCTATCTGAACGGGTCACGCCAATCACTTCATAACCCGTCGATACCAGATGTTTGCACAGCTCACGACCTACGAATCCGGAAGCACCGGTAACCAGCAACTTCTTCGCCATGCTAACGATCAGTCCAAATCATTGAGGGTAAGCAGTTCGTCAAAATAAGAGATGGTTTTGCGCAGCCCTTCTTCCAGCCTGATAGTCGGCTCCCAGCCCAGTTCTTGGCGAGCCATTTGAATATCCGGTTGCCGCTGCTTGGGATCATCCTGCGGAAGCGGCTTAAAGACCAAGTTGGAGGACGACCCCGTCAATTCAATAACCTGCTCAGCCAACTCTTTGATAGTAAACTCACGCGGATTACCCATATTTACGGGTCCTGTGAGCTCTTCCGGAGAATTCATCAGCCTGACAAAGCCCTCTATCAAATCATCAACATAACAAAAACTACGGGTTTGCTGCCCCTCTCCGTATATCGTGATATCTTCGCCTTTCAGTGCCTGGACCACAAAATTACTGACCACCCGGCCATCATTAGGGTGCATCCTCGGACCATAAGTATTGAAGATACGCGCCACCTTGATCGGCAAATTGTGCTGTCGGTAATAATCGAAAAACAGTGTTTCAGCACACCGTTTTCCCTCATCGTAACAAGAGCGGATGCCAATGGGGTTTACCTTCCCCCAATAACTTTCCGGCTGGGGATGCACTTCCGGATCACCGTAAACCTCGCTCGTTGACGCCTGAAAAATACGTGCCCGGAGTCGTTTTGCAAGGCCCAGCATGTTGATTGCACCATGCACGCTGGTTTTTGTAGTTTGCACAGGGTCATGCTGGTAGTGAACAGGCGACGCAGGACATGCAAGATTGTAAATCTGATCCACTTCCACGTAGAGAGGAAACGTAACGTCGTGCCTCATTACCTCAAAATAGGGATTATTCATGAGATGGGCAATATTACGCTTTCGACCGGTGAAAAAGTTATCGACACAAAGCACATCATGCCCGTCCTGGAGAAGGCGTTCGCATAAATGGGATCCTAGAAATCCACCGCCGCCTGTAACCAACACTCTCATATCACATTCCTTTCCGTAAATACCTGAAATAAAGACCACCCAAAATATGGGACGCCGTAAATAGAATAGAAGTTAAAAGCCCTCGGCCTGGATAATTCATGTGGACCATGAAGACCTTTTTCATCATCTTGAGTTTGGATCCAGAAATCTGGCCTTCACTTTTTCTGTAATATAAAAGCGGTTCCCGGACCTTTCTGCATTTAACACCGGCGTTAAGAATTCTCAACCAGCAGTGAAAATCCTCAACCGCTTTATAGTTCGGAGATTCTTCAAATGGGAACTTGCTGACCAGTGACTTCGATACAACAACACTTGAGGTCGGAATCTTGGCTCTGAAAGACTGGGCCATGAAACCGATATGATCGACGGATACCTGCCCTATTTCCGGGAATTCAATTGTCGAATCATCCTCAAAATCTATCATGGATGAACAGGCAAAAAACTCATCCGGTGACTCGACAAGATCAACTTGCTTTTCCAGTTTCTGGGGATGCCAGATGTCATCGGAATCCAAAAACGCAACAAGATCATACCGGGCCTCACTCACACCTACGTTTCTTGGGCCAGCAGGGCCGCCGAAATTTTTTTCCAGTCGAATAAGACGTATCCGGTGATCATCTTCAGCGATGCGAGTGACTAGATCGCAAGTGCTATCCGTAGAGCAATCGTCAACAACAATCAGCTCCCAGTTATTATAGGTCTGATGCTGAAGCGACGAAATCGTGTTCTCTATATATTGAGCTGCATTGTATGCCGGCATGACGACACTGACACTGACTTCTTCCACTATTCACTCCTCGTGCCGTCACACACCTTTCGGTGTCAGGCGTCGAATTCCATCAATTAGTCGGAACACACCTCGACGGGTTATTTTTAACTCTTCTGAAGCTTCTGTTTCCCACTGCCAGCTCGCATATTCTTCCAGTTTTGCCACGTCGTTACCTAAGAACGCTTCGATAACCGAGTCCTCATATTCAGTTCCGTCGGCAAAGACGGAATCTCCCTCGAACTCACCACCATCACTCAACAGGCGTTCCAGTAATGACGGGTCAGCTCCGCCGTAAAACGCGCACTCTGTGACCGTTCTGGATCGTACAAAATCTATGAATAGGGGTTCACGCGCCGCTTTCGAGTAATAGTACCGCAGGGTATTCTGCACGATCTCACGGGGGTCTTTAGAGACAATGTCAGCGAAATCCAAGTGCTCAATGTCACTAAATGATAGTACATCAATGGCCGCACCGGAGTGGGTGTAGGGCGCAGGACCAAAGCAGACGACCGGTTTCCCAAGCATACCGGCCTCAAGAACCGTGTTACTGCCGTTCAGAACAATCATGTCGGCCAGCCGAATCAGGTCCTTGGTGTTCACCTTGCTGTCGCTCGGGATGAACGAAACGCCACGGGATTCGCACCAGGAGCGATAGTGCTGTTCACACTTCTCGGCAGTCACGACACCAAAGGGTACAGCCCAGGATGGATGGAAGCGTATCAGCAGGTCTTGATAACTGAATACGCCGTGTCTGACTGCATGATCCAAAGCGTCCGTATTGTCTCTCCAAGGCGTTTCCCAGTCCGGATGTCCTAACAATTCATTTTTACTGCTCGGACACACCAGGACTCGCCGCGTGGCACCCGCTATAGGCCAAGTCTTTGCCGAAGCAGGATGCTCGTTATACTTTTTCCACTCAAGGGGGTTACCTCCAATAAGCCGTTGTGCCCCCAAGGCCGAAGCAATACTGACCTGCCTTGATGTGAGCGGTTTATCTCTATATTTCCGATTTATACGGTGAATATTAGTGAGAGAAGAACAATTGGAATTTCTATTGAGTATAATTCCATGGCCGAACAACGGGCGTTCGTGAGTGATGCAAGTAACGCCCATATCATGGCATGCCTCCATAGCGGCTCGGTTATAATCCATCCGGCCATTAAACAAAATGACCGCATCCAAGGCCTGCACCTCAATCCAAGCTCGGACGGCATGGTAAAACCTGAACGCGTCGCCTGATAATTTACCGACAACCCGTTGAACTGCTTCAGAGGATCGATCGTCGAATGACTCTATTCTAGTGAGCGTATAGGCACTGGACTTAACGGTTTCATCGGCTGCACCATTCAAGGAGGTGTTCCAGTACTTCCTGACAGATTCATTGGTATCGAAACCAAAAGAGTGAAGCCCAGCCAATGAGCACTTGAGACACTCAGAGCGTCCAGTTCCTTTATACTCCCTAACGTAACAGTGTGACGGAGCCCCAAAGCAATCTAAAGAAGTTAGTTTATAGCCCGAAGATTTTGCTAAATGAGAGAGGAATTTTGCATGATGCCCGTGTGGGCGATATGCATATACATTAATGAACCCTAAATTCATAGTCAGAACGACCCTGAAAGCTAACTAAAAAACCCCAAAACAATGTTAACATGAGAGGAATGCACAGATAGATAAACTGAACTATTTCAAACATAAAAGCGAAAGGCATCATTATTATAACTGAACATACAACATAGAAGTAAAAGACGGAAAAAAAACAACGTGAGAGTTCGCAAACCCTCAAGAATCCTAGAGCTGTAAACCATAAAATAAAGACCCCTGCTATACACAAAACCAAACCGAAGAAATCAAAATCGTAGTAAAATGAACCGATAGCAGAGATCCAATTTGGTGAATATTTTGGAGAACTGAAACCAACAACATCATCTGAAAAAAAAGTATAACGATCAAACAATATAAATATTTGCCTAAAAGTTGACAACCCTCCTTCTAAGCCTCCATCGATCACATTGATAAAAACCCATTTCACGTGGGCTAGATAAATTAGAACAGGCATCGCTATTGGAGACACAAAAGAATCTTGCACGAATTCTGAACTTTTAACGCCACCTAATCTTTCTGCGAGAGAGTTAGAATACCAACTCAGGCCATCGGAGTAGGACTGAGATCTTAGAAAACCAACATATAAAGAAAACCCCAGAACAAGAGCGACAAAGAAAATAGTCTCAAGCCTTATTTTCTTAGGCAGAAGAGGCGCATTAATGCTAATTCTTAGGCACGCCGAAGATGCAGCGATAGCACACAAAATCAACAACAACTCTCGACCGCCTGTCAAGACTGAAAACAAAAAAATCAAAAGAACGGACCCGTATAAGTAAAGCTTAGGCTTGATCAGACTCTCAAAAAAACTATAGCTGAGCGCAAAAACAAAAAAACAAAACGGAAATAAAAGATTTCCTAAAACATTTATAATACTTGAAGCTCCATCACGACTTGAAGCCATCGCTCGCCATGATTCACGAGCCTGCGCAATCCCATTACTGTAACTTACTCCCTGTATGTAGACTCGATCAAAAAAAACCGCAACGAGAGATAAAAATGAAATCAAAAAAAACCAATTTAAAACTTTCTGTAGCCGGCCTACTGAACCAAAATTTATAGTCGCATAAAACTTAGGAATAGCAAGCAAAGAGAAAAAAACAAATACTGCAAAAAACACAGAGTAATATATCAGGCAAGACGAAAACGACTGGCCTCGCGCATCAAATGGGAGAACCCAGTCACTAATTTCAACAATAAAAAACACAACAACCCAAAAAAACAGTAAGGGCCTAAAGCTTAGAGCAAAACGGAATTTCATTTTAAACACAGAATCCGTCATCAACTATAATATTTTGACCTATCACATAACTGGATAGAGCAGACAACAAAAAAACTACAGACCCACAGATGTCTCTGGACTCCAGCATGCCTTTCTGATTGCACTCATTGTGATATGCCTGCAGGAAATCTTTATTCTGTCCATTTTCGACACCACCCGGACTCACGCAATTTGCCCTAAACTTACCTCCTTTCATATAGGCATTAAAATAGCTGGTTGTATGCTGCACCGCCGACTTAATAGCAGCGTATTCAACCGGCATCGTCATGTCAGTATTGTTATAAATTTCAAACTTAGGTGTAATCGAGCCATAAATTGACGACATATTGACCAACGAGAACTCAATATCACGTTTCTGAGAGTACACAGCACATTGCTGCATAAACAGAAAGTAGCCACCGAGGTGCAGACTTACGTTTTCACAAAAATCCTCGTAGGTAACTTCCAGCGCTTTGCGTCCGTAATTCCTATTTCTCGGATAGGCCGTGTTTACAGCACCAGTCACGCGATGCCAAGTTTTGTCTGCAACTGCAAATGCCTGCTCAATGGACGCCTTATCGGTTATATCAATTCGTACGGGTAAAACAGTACCCTCCCCAAACTCGTTCACCAAAGGCCTTACCAAGTCCATATTCACGTCGGCGGCAATCACTCGCCCACCCTCGCGAACTACGGCGCGCACGATCTCGCTCCCAATTACCCCCCCGGCACCAACGACCAGAATAACCTTATTCTCCAACAGCATGCTGAGCCTCCGCATAGAGTAATTCCGCGAATTTAAAATCCATGTTGTCATCAATATCCACAGCTCGCTCTTTGGGGACAACGACGGACTTTACCTTTCCATCAAAAAGCCCGCCTTTCCCTTTAATGAACTCCCTTCTCAGAGCATAGGCTACGGTCGTCACGTCAAATGCCTCGGGGGCATCTTGCCGCCGGGTATATCCGTTTGATGGCGACAGAATCCGGCATACTCCATCATAGTCCCTGGAAACCATGTTAAAGAATGGACTCCTTGAGGCAGGGGTTACCGTAATGACTGCGTCCGTATCACTATTCAGAGCATCAATAACAGCTGTGACATCCGACACGGATCTCAGGGGGCTCGTCGCAGGAAGGCTCAGGAAGACATCAAAATGTTGCCCAGTGCGCTCCAAATAACCAATAGCGTGACGCCACGCTTCCCATTCAGGGGACTTATCGCCTGCCAGTTCTGCAGGGCGGTCAATCACTTCTGCGCCATGTTGCTCGGCAACCTTCTTTATCTCAGCGTCGTCCGTTGAAACAAACACTTTTGAAACCTGCGGTAGAGCTTTTGCGACTTTGATGGAATGCCCAATGAGCGGTACACCGCCCAGTGGGAGGAGGTTTTTCCCGGGTAATCCTTTTGAACCGCCTCTAGCGAATACGAATGCGAAAATACGGCTCACGATAGACCTTCCACATCACACCAAGCAGAGTGTTCGCTGGACACCCTGATAGACTCGATCAGTCGCATTACGCCTGAGGCAGAATCCAGAGATGATTCAAACATCGTCTCTCCCTGAGTAAATTTGACAAATGTGTTCATTTGATCCGTGTACATTTGGTTTCGATCGTAACTGGGGTCAGCATATACCTGCTCAACACGACCACCTGGACGCAACAAGCTAATTTCATTGGCCATTAGGTCCCAAACAAGGGTTCCCTGGTCTCCAACAGCCTTGAAACGCCGACAGGGCTGGCGCTGATTGAAATCCAGGTGGACATGGACCATTAGCCCCTGTGTCTGTTCGAGCAGGGCGTCAACGTTATCTTCTACATCGATATCCAACTGGCCTGTGCATCGGATGACACCCAACGCTCGTGAAAACGGACCAAAAAACCAGTTCAGGTAGTCAAGTTCGTGGCTCAGTTCCAGCAGCGCGCCACCCCCTAATTCCTTTCTCGCGGATACGCCCGCCCGATAGTCACTATGAGGTCGCCAGTCCGGCAGGTACTGGCCCACTTCAGCAAAGGCGGTGCTTATGGCTCCTACCACTTTGTCGTCTAGAAGGGTTTTGACCATGTTCGCCGCAGGCATAAAACGCAAATTGTACGCTATTCCTACACCTGCAGTGTGCCGGCTCAAATCTACCTGCTTCATTTCAGCAAAGGAAGCACACAAGGGCTTTTCGATCAGTACCGGCACATTCGCCGCCAACAGCTCATCGGCATTCCTGAGGTGATAGGGAGCGGGAGAAGCCACAATCGCAAAATCCGGCTGCCAACTTATCGCAGTGGCCAGATCCGGCGCCACTGCCGACGCACCAACTTCATTTTTATCCAATACCCGTCCAGAAGAGCTGACACAAATAACATTTGAATCAGGAAATTGCTCACGTAGATTTCTGATATGCCGCTTCGCGATACTCCCACTTCCAACCACGAGGGCCAGCTTTACCGGGCAGGTGTTCACAGGAGATCCACTTCTTTCTGTGCTTTCTTGAAATCATCCATCTTGCCAATATCCAGCCAGTATTCGTGTACCGGGAACATGGAGACCTTTTTGTCCTGATCGATTTGCTTCTCCAGCAGGCTCGGCATGTCGATTCGCTCACCTGCCCCTACTTCACTGACCAGTTCCGGTGAAACCACGTAAATACCAGCGTTGATAAAGCACTTCTGCACCGGCTTTTCTTCCATGCTATGGATGTAGGTGCCATCGGTCTGCACAACGCCATAGGGCACCCTGTGTTCGTACTCGCGCACACACATCGTCGCCACACTATTATGCTCAAGGTGGAAATCGAGCAACCCACGGTAGTTTACGGTGGTCAAGAGATCGCCATTCATCATGATCAAGGGGCTGTCAATCTGGTCTTTTGGCAACAACCCCAGGGCCCCGCCCGTACCGAGGGGCTCTTCCTCATGAACATACTCGATATTCACACCCCACTGGGAACCATCACCGAAGTGCTCACGAATCATTTCCGGCAAATAGTGTGTCGAGATAAAGAAGCGATAAAATCCTGCCTTCGCAAGGCTCTCAAGTATCAACTCGAGAATGGGTTTATCACCCACCTTCAACAATGGTTTTGGGCATTCGTTGGTCAGTGGTTGCAACCTTGTTCCAAAACCGCCGGCCATGAGAAAAACCGGATTTTCAACGGTTCGGCGCTCCATCAGTCCATGCAATGTTTCCAACCCCACAACGCGACCTTCAGTGTCCAGCAATGGGATTTGCAGCAGTTCAAGGTCTTCCATAACAGACAGAATTTTATCCTTGGACCAGCCAACATCGGCGACGTGGGGATTGGCGCACATCACTTCTTTTACCGGGGCGTCCAGCCGTACATGCTTCAGAAGAGCCCGGCGAATATCACCATCAGTCAGTGTGCCCATCAATCGCTGATTGTCGGCCACGATCAAGGCAATCCTTAGACCACCTTTATCAAGAATAGAAATGGCGTCTTCCAGCGGTAGATCCGGCTGAATGAGAATGTTCTGCCACTTTTTCATGTATTAAGTATTCCGTTTGAGAGATGGGGTTCGCTATTCGGACGCCTATGGAACGTCTCTGGTCGTCAAGGACCCGGCTTTGATAAACGTTTGCGGCGCCACGCTGATTCCCTGGGTGACCGTGGCACCAGCACCAACGAAGCTTCCGTCACCAATACGCACATCACCGCACAGGGTGGCACCGGGAGCCAGATGGCAATGAGCGCCCAGTTGGGAGTCATGATCAATGGAGCTGCGCGTATTCACAATGGTGTTTGTCCCAATGCTTGCACCGGGTTGTACCACAGCCCCCGCTATCAGCTGTACACCATCACTAATACACGCGTAGGGGGAAAGCCAGGCAAATGGGTGTACCAGTGGCGGAAAAGAAAAACCCATTTCTTTGAGCCTCTCGAATACGACCTTGCGAACAGAGTTGCCGGGCATCATTCCGATTCCGTTGAGCAACAGAACTTTCTCCGGACTAACCTGCGAGAGATACTCGTCACCGCCTAAAACCTCCAGACCATACCAGAGCTTATCTCCTCCATCCCGGAACTTTGGATCGCAGACTCCAAGGATGTTGGCGCCACAGAGCTCCGCCAGCCCCTGAATAACCCGCGCATGTCCGCCAGCACCGATTAAAATGCAATCTCTTGCTCGAAGGTCGTCTACTTTCCTGCTGGTCACTCCGGCACATCTCCCTTTGCGTAGGTATCAGATGCCACTTTGCCTACCATATCCCAGAGTGTCATTGGCGAAGCACCTCGCCCGCAGCGAGCGGTCGACAACGCGTGCCGCTCAATCCTCTCACCTTTCCCGACGGTTTCGCAGAAAATCACCTGCTGCCGCGCAGCCTCACGGGTATCCCATTCACTGGGCTGAGGCTTTTTGACGCCATCGCCCAGGGCTTTTTCAACGCCACGAATGTTGCTGACCAGTTCTTTGAGTTCATCGGGCTCAAGCGATGCCTTATGATCCGGGCCCGGTAAGTTGCGATCCAGCGTGAAGTGTTTTTCGATGATGGTGGCGCCCCGTGCGACCGCAGCGGTCGGTATAACCAGGCCCTGGGTGTGATCTGAGTAACCAACAGGTAAGCCAAACGCGTTTGCCAGTGCACTCATGGCCTTCAGGTTAACTTCTTCCATGGGTGTTGGGTATTGGGAGGTGCAATGGAGCAACGAGACCTTACCTTCCAATGACGCTTGTACCCCCGGCTTGCTCCAGAAGCGCCATATCTGCTCCAGGCGTTCCGGCTCTCCTTGGTGGGCGTAGCCATAAGCGACTACTGCGAGCGCCTGTTCAATTTCACTCAGCGTTGCCATGCCCGTGGAGATAATCAGTTCCTTGCCGGTTTGTGCAAATGCCAGCAGCAGGGGGCCATTGGTGATCTCCCCGGATGGAATTTTGTAATAGGGCAGGTCCAGCGTTTGCAGGAACGCAAGGCTTTGCAAATCAAAAGCTGTCGATATAAAGGTAATGCCAAGGTCGTTTGCGTAACGCTGGAGTTCAACGTGCCATTCGGATGGCAACTCCAGCTTCTTGAGCATCGCGAACTGGCTTTCCAGTGCATCGGTGGTGGCTTGCTGATACTTTGCCTTCGGGGCCGTCAGCGCAGCCAGCCGTTCAGCGTTGAATGTCTGGAATTTAACGGCATCGGCACCGGAATCAGCCGCCACTTTGACCAATTGAAAAGCCATCTCACGATCGCCGTTATGATTCACTCCGGCTTCTGCGATTACTCTTACCATTCGCTTTAATCCTCCTGGCGTTCGGAGATGTCATGAAAGACTTTGGCACCGGGGGGCTGTTGCTCACGCAGGATGTCAACAATCCTCGCCGATGTCTCACCACTGCCATAGGGATTGCCACAGGACTCTGAAACCTGTTTGGTCATGGGCGACAAAGCCCGTTCGATGGCGCGGCTGATACCCTCTCGGGTCGTTCCGGAATGAATCACGGAATCTGCGGCAAGGCGCCCTTTTTGGCGAACACCAATATTGACTGTTGGTGTATTAAGTGAGGGCACCTCTATGACGCCACTGGAAGAGTTGCCGATAACAGCATCACCGAGAGCCACTGCACTCAGGTAGCACTGCATGCCCAGAGAGGGTATGGCGAACACTCTGCCAATGCGTTCACTGGCAAAGTGTTCAAGCATCTGAATCAGCCGGTGCCCGCCGTTGTCGGAGTTGGGGTAGGTGAGCAAAACCTGGTGCTCCGGAAACTCATCCAGTGCCGTTAGCAGGTTGTCGAACGTTTGCTCACTGTCTTCGTCGCCAGCAGTGACAGGATGGTAAGTCACCAGGAAAAACGGCTGTTTCAAGTCAAGCCCGAACTTCTGGTTGATTGCGGCGAGGGAAACCCTCGGGACAGTCCGTATGTTTTCAATGCCCAACGCGCCAACGTTCCAGACACTATCCGGTTGCTCACCCATCTGTATTACTCGCTGGCGATACTCCTCGGAGGCAGCAAAATGGTAGTGCGAGAGTTTAGTGATAGCGTGGCGAATTGGGTCATCGTAAGCACCTTCAGTGAGTTCTCCACCGTGGAGGTGTGCAATTGGGATGCGCATGACGGCCGCTACCTGAGCAATAGCCAGAGCTTCATATCGATCTCCCAGGATCACCAGGCAATCTGGCTGCAAACGCTCCAATGCATCTGCAAAACCGATCACCCCTACCCCCATGGATTTGGCAACGCCACAGCTCGTATCTGAGGCGAGGAGCATCTCCACCTTGGCGTCAATGGTAAACCCGTCGGCCTCAATGGTCCGCCAAGTCTCGCCGAATTGAGGCGACAGATGCATGCCACTGACGATCAGTTGCAAGTTCATTTCTGAGTGCTGTGTCAGTCTCGTGAGCAGTGGGTGCAGTAAGCCATACTCTGCCCGGGTTCCGGTAAATACGGCGACTGTTTTCATGGCTGGGCCGGTTTTACGCTGCTGGGAAGATTAACGAGGCGCTCTGCTATGCTTCGTGAGATGTCGAGGGCTCCTCGTGTGCAATGCTGGTACATCGGCAGATCACACATTAGCTGCCAGACTGGGCGAGTCATTACGTTGCTGGCGTTAGTCACCTCAAGCAATCGATCTCTCGATACCTGATCCGGACACAGGACGGCGTTTAGCCAGAAATTGCTTCTACAACCCTCCGGCTCATCAACAAACTTGAACTCTGCCCCTTTGAGAAGGTGCCGGTACTCACTCGCCAATGCCCGCTTTTCCGCCAGAAACCCCGGCAACTGCTCCAGCTGTGCAACTCCTAGAGCTGCGTTGATATTGGGTAACCTGTAGTTATAACCAACTTCATCGTGAACGTATTCGTAGGGATGGGGCTTCTTGGCAGTTGTAGTCAGGTGCTTTGCGCATTTGCCGGTTTCCTCATCGCAAAGGATCATCCCACCACCACCAGTAGTTATGATTTTGTTGCCATTGAAACTCACGGCGGCCAGCTTCCCGAATGTTCCGGTATGCCGGCCATGGTAGAAGCTACCGAGCGATTCCGCCGCGTCTTCAACAAGTGGAATATTCCACATCCTGCAAACGCGCACGAGCCCCGCCAGATCGGCGGGGTGTCCGAAGGTATGCATGGGCAGACAGGCCGAAATTCGCCGGCCCGTTGCCCGTTCCACGCACCGCCCAAACGCATCACTTACCGCATGACTGTCCAACCAACCCTCAAGCGAGCGTGGACTAAGGCCAAGCGTGGACTCGTCCACATCGATAAACAGCGGCTCGGCCCCGCAGTAAGTGATGGCATTACAGGTCGCAACGAACGTCAGAGCCTGAGTAATCACCAGGTCTCCCTGCCCGACCCCTGCCAGCCGAAGGCTGACATGAAGAGCAGCGGTTCCATTTACCGTCGCCACCGCGCTCTCGGCACCGGTGTAGGCGGCCATGTCCTGCTCGAAACGATTAACGTACTCACCCACGCTAGATACGAACGTGGACTTAATGGTGTTCGCAACATAAGTCTGTTCGCTACCCTTGAACACGGGCGCGTGCAGCGGTATGAACTCATTTGTTCCGTAATGGTCTTTTACAAACTCAATCAGACGATTGGCCAACACGTCAGACATTATAGATTCCAGCTTTGTAATGCTTCAGGTTCTCTGGATCGGTAAACCAAGCCACCGTTTTCCTCAAGCCATCTTCAATCGAATGCCTGGGCGTGAAACCAGTCAGTTCGCGCATCTTCGCATTCCCCCCCCAAAGTCGGAACACCTCGGATTTACCGGGGCGAAAGCGTTGTTCGTCGGTAATGAACTCGACATCGCTTTGCATAATATTCCGAATCAGGCTCAGCGTATCGCCTACGGAAATCTCGAAGTTGGAAGCGATGTTCACTGTCTCGCCCACCGTTTTTTGAGAGTTAGCCAGTGCCAGGAACCCCCTACAAGTATCTTCGACGTAGTTGAAATCCCGCGTGGGCGTCACATCACCGAGCTTAATGGATTTCTGGCCAGCGGCGATCTGGGTAATGATAGTGGGGATCACTGCACGAGCGGACTGGCGCGGCCCGTAGGTATTGAAAGGGCGAGCCACTGTAAGAGGTAGGTCAAACGCGTTGTAGAAGCTCATTGCCATGGCATCAGCGGCGATTTTGGAGGCACTGTAGGGCGATTGGGGCTGTACCGGGTGCTTCTCGTCGATAGGGACGTATTGGGCAGTGCCATAGACCTCACTGGTAGATGTGTGAATCACCCGCTTAACATCGTTATCTAGAGCGGCCTGACAGATATTCAGCGTGCCTTTAACGTTGGTGTCTACGTAGCTGTCTGGCGCGACGTAGGAATACGGAATCGCAATCAACGCCGCCAGGTGATAAACGATATCGACACCTTTGGTAATGTGCTTGCAGTAGTGCGGGTCTCGGACATCACCATTCAGGACTTCCACTTGGTCCAGGCAACCAATATTCTCAAGCCACCCCCAGTAGTTGAATGAATTATACTGGGACAATGCTTTTACCTTGTAACCCTCACGCACGAGCAGCTCAGTGAGATGGGAGCCAATAAATCCATCCGCTCCCGTTACCAAAACAGTTTCTTTCATCATATTCAATTCCCAATTCGAAGATTACGACAGCGGCTCATCATTGTAATAGGAGAAGCTCTTTACGTGTTATATGCCATTTCCAGTACTTCAGAAGCGCTGCGATGCTACTGCCAACAAGCATGGACACCGTGACCGCCCAATAATCGGTATATCTAGCCAATATAAGAAGCGCGAGCGCTGCAGTCGCCAACCCAGCAATATTGGCGGTGATAATACTGCGGTCCCTGGCAGTCGTGTAAAGACCATATTGAAAGACATAGCCGCCAATAAAAACCGCCATCGTGATAACAACAGCGCCGAATAGTGGTAAATTCTCAGCGTATACCGGTTCTTCCAGAATAGGGAATACTATGATGCCTGCCGCTACCGCGCCGACCACCAACAGCACCAGCCATAGCGCTGACTGCTTAACCAGCTTCCGATATGCCATCTCAAATTCAGGCATATTGTTTTCCTTGTAGGACTTCATCATTCTCGGGTAATAAAAGACAAAGACTCCGGACTCCATGAAAGAAAGCATGGCAGAGGCAACCCCCATATAAACACTGTAAGCACCCAGTAATGCCAAGCTATTCAAAGCCTCGAAAGCATAGCGATCAAACGTAAACAAGGATCGAACGGCAATTGACGACACGAGTAGAGGAATGGCTATCACAACCCCACCCCTAATCCAACGCCAGTCAAGTCTCGCAAAAGCCCCCTTCCAGTCGAGCATTAAAAGTGGCCCCATTCCTATGAGGATGCTAATAAATGCCCCCGCAATCCAGAACAGCAGGAGATCGAAAATGTTTCTGAAATCCGGGTTTAGCCACATCGAGAACGTAAAGCAGATAGCCCATAAGGCTTGCTTCATGAATATGATAAGCGTTGCAAGCAACGGCCTTTCAATAGCGACAAGCAATCGCATCAGTTCCGTTGACAGATGCTCAAGCACAATCAGTATGACAAAGGCTCCCATAATACTCCATGGTAACACCCCACCCCAGAAAAGAGCACTTGAGGCCGGCAAGACAAGCGCATACATCAGGCAAAAAAAGACCAACTGACTCGACAATAACCGGGACCATTCCGGCCGCGGCCGCGCAACCAAATCACGTGTACTGAAGGTATAGAATTCGAAGCCGACAAAATAAATAGAGTAGGATACAGTTACGGTTATCAGCCCATACAGCCCTACCTGCTCAGGTGGAAGGAAAGCCGCCAGCGCCAGCACAAAAGCGAACTTTACAGCTAACGTTAGTGCCCTGAGCCCCAAATTTATTAAGCGAGTTTTCATTCAGTCTAATTAGCCTACCTAAAATGTACCCTTACATACTTATGAAAATATCAGAGGGCACAAGCATCTCTCCGGCCGTACACCTAATTCAAGACAGCAAGCTGATCAGGATCGGGTGACGTTCAGCCCCTTAGTGCTGACGTGCTATCTGGGCACGAACGGCGACGAAAAACTCGGTTAAAAATGCGGCAAAGACCCCGAGCATGCCCCCGAGAACGATTGCCAGTGCTACGATTAGGACCCTCTTGGGTCCGGTCGCGTCGGCACTCTGCCTTGCGACTACCAGTGTTTTAGCCGGTTTCAGGCTGGTCAGTTCAAGCTCAAGATTCAACTTTCGCTCGACCGCGCCTGCTACAGCCTCACCGGTCGCGCCTTCCTCTTGCAGGGATTGAATGAGCTTGCCAACAGCTGTGATCTGCTGCTCCAGTTGATTCTTTTGCTCTTCCAGAAGGCTACCTTGTTCTTTATTGACATCAGCCATCAACGTCTGATGAATATGCTCAACCATATTCGCCTGATCTTCGCTTGCTTCTGAGGCTAGCTTGATGATGTTCGTTTTCTCCGGATTATCAAATGTCACTTCAAAAGGTAGCCTTCCGTGCTCCGCCTCATAGGTGGCAAGGACCTCAGGCAGCCAACGCCCTTCCAACCCGGACATGACAACCTCGGGAGACACAAGTGGCTCATTTGAGTCCGTCTCTGCCCCCTGAATCAGGCTGGTATAACGATAAGTCGTATCTGCGATCAGCGCATACGCCACACCTGCCAATACGCAGACCGTGAACACAACATAAAACACCCGGCGACGCCGAACAAAAGTGACGGCCAAGTCAACCAGACTTATTTCATCATTGAACTCATTCCGTTGATGCGTCTGAGCGTCATTCATTGAGTGATCCCGCTGCTTCAGTTTCAATTGTTGTCGTATGGCAGCGACCGTATGCGCTACCGCCCTGCCCCGATTCGACAACCCGGGGCAAAGCGGCAGAATTCTACAGAAAGATGACTTCGATTTCAGTTACTATCCGTTAGAGCCCTCTGGTTATCCGGGCCAAGCTCCTGGGCCCAAAAGGCTCGTATGAATACGACGAACACCTCCGGAACACGGGTGGCCGGCCACTTCAATGCAGCGACCACGTACAGCGATAGCCTCCCCATCGCTATGATATGCTCTCGAATCAAACCCACAACCGGTTCAGCCTTATGCCAGATCAGGATATTCGCTGGGTACAGAGGTTCAGCAATTTCAAGAAAGCCTTCCACCAGTTGAACGATGCCGTGACGTTGATGCGCTCTCGAGAACTGTCAAAGCTCGAGAAGCAAGGCGTCATTCAAGCCTTTGAGTACACTTACGAGCTTGCCTGGAATCTGCTGCGAGATTATTTGCGATGGCAGGGAAATACCTCGATTACCGGTTCGAGGGACACCATAAGGGAAGCCTTTGCAGCGAACCTGATTTCCGACGGCGAGCGATGGATGCAAATGCTGCAGGACAGAAACCGAACCTCGCACACCTATAATGAAGAAACAGCGGAAGAAATCCTGGCGAGTATTGATCAGCACTATCTGACCCTGTTCACGGAACTTGATCGACGCATGGATGCCGAGGCAGACAAACATGGCTTCGCCTGAGCCCCGCAACATGGCTAAATCCGAAGCCTATGGTATTCCCGTTCAGGCATGGGGACGCTTGAAGGCGGCATTCGGAAAATACAGCGCCGTTCATGCAGCCACCCTTTATGGCTCACGCGCAAAAGGCAACTATCGGCATAATTCCGATATCGATCTTATGCTTACCGCTCCTACCCTATCCTGGTCGGAGTTCAATCAACTCGAGCAGGACATTGACGACCTGTTACTCCCCTGGAAAATCGATCTGACCCTCCGGCATCAGGTTGAAAATCCCGATCTGCTTGAACACGTCGATCGGGTTGGCATCACCATCTATGATGCTTAACGCCTCGTCTACAGAATTGTAAGCAGACGGTCTCGGACGGATAACCGGTCAAAAGGGGCGGCCCTATGCATTCGGCGCCCGGAACAGGCCATCGAACAACGGCGTGCGACGAATATCGCGATCGCCTAAAGAGGCCAAGCGGCCGCCTTTGCTCTTATCCTCACACTCAATCAGCCCCAGGCAGCTATACAGCGAGAACATCTGGAGAGACAGCGCGTGGGCGATTTGCTTTTCCGGACTGTAAAAAGGGCTGGGTGGAACTGTAGTGATCCAATGATTCCGGACACCGACGTAGGTGGGAAGATCGGCACCATAAACGAGGTGTCTGATGACCAGAAAACGACGTTCCTTTTCTCCTGAGTTCAAGCAAGTAGCCGCCAGCCTGGTGCTGGATCAAGGCTACAGTATTGCGCAGGCATGCACGTCCATCGGTGTTGGTGAGAATGTGCTGAGGCGCTGGGTCAAGCAACTGGCAAACGAGCGTGAAGGCATCACGCCCAAGGGCAAAGCCTTAACCCCGGAACAACGCCGGATTCAGGAGCTGGAAGCCCGCTGTAATCGCCTGGAGCGGGAGAAGAAATATTAAAAAAGGCTACGGTAGATTCAACCGGTCAGTGCAACATAATGCACGCTGGTAACTATCGGGGCTTTCAGAATGCCGCAGCAAGTATCAAAGACCAGAGGGCTGACCTACCAGCAGAAGCAGGAGCTATGGGCTCGATG
>NZ_RHGZ01000015.1:0-116085 GCF_003789045.1 Marinobacter sp. R17
AACTGCATCTTAAGATCCATTACACAAGTCTCTCTCCAGGGCATGGGCGCATCCTCCTTGCCCATACCGTAACTTGTGTCACCCATGTTCCCGGTTTGAGGTGTTACCTATGTTGCCGGTTTGCACAGATGACCTCCCTCTCCCCTGGCGGGAGAGGGTTGGGGAGAGGGGGGAGAATCCGATGAATCAGGTACGGCTGGTCACTTCCAGCAGGTGATAGCCGAACTGCGTCTTGATCGGCCCCTGAACCGTATTCACTTCACCGTTAAAGACCGCCTTGTCGAACTCTGGCACCATCTGGCCCGGGCCGAAGGAGCCCAGGTCGCCGCCGTTGCGGCCGGACGGGCAGTTGGAGTGGGCACGGGCGATTTCGGCAAAATCGGCGCCGTCTTCAATCTGCTTTTTCAGGTCGTTGCACTGGGCTTCGGTGTCGACGAGGATGTGGCGTGCGGTTGCTTGTGCCATGATGAGGTACCTTTTCTCGATCGTTGCTGGTTGAACCGGGAATGCTGCCGCGCCATGGCGCCAGTGGCAAGCGGTTTGTGAACCAATAACGTGGATTGGCTGTCTAGCAACCTGATAAATCGCCCATTTCCCGGAATCAACGCCGAAGGACCCGGATCACCCGAGCATGACGTTTTACTCGAGATCACACCGTTTGCTGGCGGCCCTGGCGCTGATCGGCCTGCTGTCCGGCTGCTCTGTGTTCCAGCAGCGGGACGAGATGGCCCGCTTCAACAGCGCCTACGACCGCGGCGACTACGGGTTGGCGGCCAGCGTCATGGCGGTCAGTGACAAGAGCGATTCCGAGAGCAAGCACGTGTTGCAGTACCTCCATCGCGGCGAAGCGCTCAGGCTTGAGGGAGACTACCAGCCATCCATCGACGCGTTCGACCGGGCTGAAGCTGGCATGAAGTACCTGGACACCGAAGGTTTTGCGTCGGCAGCCTCGGAAAACGTGATGTCGGTGCTGGTGAACGATTCGACCCGCGACTACCGTGCGCTCATGTCCGAAGCCATCCTCGTGAACACCTACAAGGCGCTCTCCTTCCTGGCCCTGGGCAACGACGACTACGCCCGCGTGGAATTCAACCGGGCCGACGATCGCACGCGTCGGGCGGTGGATTTCTTCTCCGAGGAAATCGCCGAGCAGAAACGCGCGCTGCAGAACGACCCGGCCAACGCCCGCACGGTCCAGCGCAGCATCGACAGCGGCAGCATGCGCTCGGTGATCCAGAGCAACTACGGTGATCCTTCTGCCTGGAGCGTCTACCCCGACTACATCGTGCCGGCCAGCACCTATCTATACGGGCTCTACTTCCTCGCGAACGGCGGCTCCGACGTCCAGCGCGCGGTGACGTCCTTGCAGCGAGTATCGGATATGGCGCCGGGCAATGCGACGGTGAAGGCGGATGCGGATCTGGCCGAGGGCCTGGCATCGGGCAATCTGTCGCGGCAGGACCAGCCGGACCGTGTCTGGGTGGTTTATGAAAACGGCCTGGGGCCGGTGCTGGAGGAAGTCCGGTTCGACGTGCCGCTGTTCTATTCCTATCACGGCGATGCGCAGGTCATCCTCACCGGCATCGCGCTGCCACGCTACCGGGACCGGACGGCCGTCAGTGGACACCTGAGCGCCAACGCGCAGACGACCGCGGATTTTGCCCAGATGGGCAAGGTGATTCGTACTGAAATGCAGGAGCGGTTTCCCAGCGTCCTGACCCGCGCCATCTCGGCGGCGGTGGTGAAAGGGCTGATCCAGCACAAGGCTACGGAGTCGTTTGGTGCCGCAGGTCAGCTCGGGTCGATCATCTATACCCTGGCCACCACCCAGGCGGACCTGCGGGGCTGGCAGGCGATGCCCGACCACTGGGAGGTCGCCCGGCTGGAACGTCCGGCGGACGGGCGTGTCGAACTGACGGACACCTTGCGGGGGGATCTGGGAACGGTGAGTGTCCCGGATCAACCCTACACCCTGATCTACGTGAAACGGCCTACCGCGGAAGCGCCGGCTACAGTAATGTTACTGGACCTGCAGGGAAAACGGCCGGGCGAATGCCTGCAACTGAGCGGCGGCGGTACGCCGGCCCGTCCCTGTGCATCCTGACTGGAGGATCTCATGACACGAATGAAAGCCCTGATCGGCATCATCTGCCTGTCGTTTTTAGTGGCGGCCTGCGCCCCGGTGCAGCCGAAACGGGAATACGTCCAGCGGGACGACCTGAAGGTGGACCCGGAGATTCGCCAGTCCGTCCAGGTCCAGGAGTTGCTGGATAAGCGGGTCAGCCTGCCCAGTGGTGGCAGTCTGCTGCGCATCCAGTTCTCGGTCCAGGCCTATCAGGACACCAACATGGAATGGGCGGTCACCTGGTTCGACGAGGACGGCATGGTGGTGCCGGGCGTCGGCGAAGGCTACCGTCCGGTCCGCATCCTGCGGGACCAGACCCGCTTCTTTACCGCGACGGCGCCACAGGAAAAGGCCGTCAGCTACCAGTTGCACCTGCGTGAGGACAGAGCACCATGATGTTGAATGGAACCAGAAGCCTGATGGTGGCCGCCGTGGCCTCGTTGATGTTGTCGGCCTGCGCCACACACACCCGCTATGTGGATCCGGCCGCGGATGATGGTCCTGTCGCGATGACCCTGGATTACCGGGACTTCGAGCGGGCCGCCGACAACGCGGTGCAGGATCTGCTGTCCAGTGGCGCCGTGGATAACCCCTCCGGTGAGCGGTACATCATGGCGGTCAGCCGCATCACCAACGACACCATGCAGCGCATCGACACCGACCAGCTCACCAAGAAAATTCGTGTGGCCCTGCTGCGCTCCGGCAAGGTGGTGACCACCACCGCGGTCGGCGTGGACGGCGCCGAGGACCAGATGAACCAGCAGGCCCGGGAGCTGCGCAACAACGACGAGTTCGACCAGTCCGGCGTGCAGCAGAAAGGCACCCTGAAAGCGCCGGACCTGAGCCTGTCGGGCAAGATCATCCAGCGCAACCATAAAGTCGAGGACGAGCAGCAAGTGGAATACTACTTCCAGCTCAGCCTGACCGACCTCAAGAGCGGCCTGGCCATCTGGGAAAACGAAACGCCGATCATCAAGCGCGGCCCCAACGACACCGTCGCCTGGTAATCGGCGACGTCTCAGGCGGTCTCGAGCGTAAAGCCCTGCCGGGGCAGGTGAATGTTCACCGTCCCCACGCGGGGATGGTCGTGGGCGACGATCCAGCCGTGGCCGTCGTCCGCCACCAGGGTACCGGTGACCGGAATGCGGCCGTAGTCGTCCGGCGTGATGGTGACGGCCTGGCCAATGGCGGCGTTGGCCTGTGATTCCGGCAGCGCGCGGGGCTGGCTCTTGTAGGCTTCGCGAATGGCGGTTTCGGCGCTGATCGCCTCCTCGGTGCCGTGCCCGAAGGCACGCAAACGATCCATCCAGGCCCTGACGCGGGGCGCGTCCTTCAGCACCGGTTTGCCCGCCAGGTCAACCACGAACCAGAGCCCGTGATACGCCGAAAAGTCGGCTACGCACGGTGTATCGCCAAACAGGAAGTCATGGGTCAGCCGGTGCTCCAGATCGGCCACATGCTCCGCCACCCGCTGCTTGGCCTGTTTCGGGTTCGTCGCCCGCACCCGGGATTGCTTACCCATGGCAATACGGTCCTTCAGGAAGCGGTAGGTGTGCAGAATGGACGTGCTGCGCACCAGCTTGAATAGCAGGCCGCCGCCACTGGCAGAGATCACGCAGGCGAGAAAGACTTCCAGGTCCACCACCCGGACGAAGTCCTGAACCTCGGCCGGATGGTTGTCCAGCGCCAGCTCCGGCTTGCCGGCCAGGCGGGCGATTTCGCGGGTAATGGTGCGGGTATCGCAGAACACATCCGCGCCGATCTGGGCCACCGGAATCTTGCGGTAGCCGGAGGCCAGCGGTTCCAGTTCCGGTCGCGGGGGCATCTCCTGCACAGTGACGGATTGCCATTTCAAACCTGCGTAGCCCAGCATGGCCCGGATCTTTTCCGAGAAAGGGGACAGGGCATAGTGATGCAGGATCAAGTCAGACATGGTGTGCTCCGGGGATGGTATGGGTCGATGACATTACACAGGACCAACGCGGGAATCATCCGTTCCCGGGACGGTTTGCCCCGATTTTTGAACGATTCGCCGTTTTTGGCCTGCATTCCCATACGCCGCTATAACGATTGGCGATGACCGATCGTTCGAACACGTCGGCACACTTGTTACAGTGACGCCCATCCACGGACTCAATGAACTCAACAGAGAGGACGCCTATGTACATCGCCATGAACCGCTTCCGCATTGCCCCGGGCAAAGAGGAGGAATTCATCGAAATCTGGCGCAACCGGGAAACCCATCTCGACGAGGTGCCCGGTTTCAAGAGTTTCAATCTGCTGCAGGGGCCAAGCCTCGAGGATCACACGCTGTTTTCCTCCCACAGCGTCTGGGAATCGGAAGAGGCCTTTATCAACTGGACCAAGTCCGAGGCCTTCCGCAAAGCGCACGCCAATGCGAAGCCAGCCAGGGACATCTATCTGGGGCCGCCGCAGTTCGAAGGTTTCAAGTCCGTGCTGTAGCCACGATTGGATTAACCGCTATGGCCCACCGTTGGGCGCATCCGGTCAGCTCTTCCCGGGTGTGCTCGACTTCCGTGTCGAGCGCGACCTAGGGAATTTCCCGGGCCATGGCAAGAGCAGCTTCGCCACCGTCGTTTGCCAGCCCCGCTTTCACGCCTTCCCGGTTCTGCTCCGGCTGGTTCTGACTGGCCTTGGTTTTCCCTTCCAGGCGATCGATGGTGATTTCCAGCCCCACGATCGCCCCCATCATTTTCTCGAGATAGTCCGCCGGCGCGTCGCTCACGGACCAGGCCTCCGGGCGACCCTGTTCGTGGTGGTCGGTGAGGTGGTTCAAGTGCCGCCACAGCCAGTCGGGATCCTGGATTGGCGTGGCTTTTCCATACGCGTGCACCACCTGGTAGTTCCAGGTGGGGACGGCCTTGCCGGTGTCCTGCTTGGTGGGATACCAGTTCGGCGAAATATAGGCGTCCGGCCCCTGGAAAATCACCAGTACATTCGGTGACTCGACAATCTGCTCCCAGACGGGATTGTTGCGGGCCACATGGCATTGAAGCCTGCCGGAAGCGTCCAGGTGGAACGGGATGTGGTTGGCGTCTGGGCCATCCGGGCTGACGGTCACCAGCGTTCCGAAGCCGCGGCTTCGAATGAAAGCCTGTAAACGTTCAGTGTCGGTCTCGGCGAAGTGCTTCGGGGTGTACACAATGGGCTCCCTGACGAATGGCGGTCAGGCGAGTATAGAAAGTCTACGGCTCTCGGTTAAGGGACAGCTGGATGTTTCCAGAGCCATGACAGTCAGGCTGGCGCTGCATGCCTGGCCAGTGTCTGCGAGGGCAACTCGCCGAACAGCTGCTTGTAGTCCGCCGAGAACTGGCTGAGATGGTAGAAGCCGTTGTAACCCGCGGCGTCGGAGACTGAATCGGAACCGCCGGTGCTGAGCATCCGCTTGACCCGATTCAGGCGTGTGACCCGCAGGAACTGCAAGGGGCTGATACCGAGGATGGACTCGAAGCTGTATTGCAGGGTCCGGCGGCTGACGCAGGCCAGTTCGCACAATTCCGCCATGGTCACCGGCAGGTCGCAGGCCTGCTCCACGTAATCCTTGATGCGCTCCACCACCGCCTTGCGGTGCAGATAGCTGGGCGGCACCGCGCCGTTCGGCGTTTCCCGCTCCAGGGTTTCCAGCAGGGCCATCATCAGCAGATCGCGGTGAATGCAGCCGTCGAGGCGCTCCGGGGTGGACTGCACGATCCGGCGGATCAGGTAGCGCACGTTCGTCAGCGTCTGTTCGGGCAGGCGCAGGCGGGCCACCTGACGGGCGTCCTCGGTGGAGATGTCGATGCCCTGGGCGGCAGCCGCCGCCATCAGGTCTTTCTCCCGCACGACGATGCCCAGCATATCGAACGCGGCCGGCGTCACCAGCTCGAACTGGGTGCTGCCGGGCCGGCACAGGATGTCGGTCGCCTCCAGGCTCTGGCCGTTGACCCGGCAATCCTCCCTATTGCTCGGAATACCGAACCAGATGGCATCGGGCCAGACCAGGCACTGCTGGCGCAGGGCGTGGCTGCTGTGCTCGTTATAGACCTGCATGGCACCCAGGTGCAGCTCGTCGATGCGGCCGTAGAAACGGCCGGGGCTGACCTGGTCGTATTGCTGGTCCCAGTTGGTCAGGTTGTCGGCCTGTTCATGGGCATCGTCGGTAATGGCGGTGCACCGAACCGGTGCGACCTTGTCTGTCTTGTGGTGCACGATCACCTCCGAGGGCTCGCTTGCCCCTTCCAGCATGGTCGTCATCTCGTCTCTCCGCCACCGCGCCTTTATGCCTAATGACATGGCACTTTAGTGCCATTTCAACTTTGCCAAATTTCGATAACCCGCCCCGGAGGCCGGCGTTACAGTGAAATGACAGGCAAGTTCCGTTCCCCAGTCGCCGCACCGGTTGGGGAACCAAGACGCAGGACAACGCTATGCAACACACTTATTCCTACACGCTTGGCCCGCGGACCTGGCAGTTCCGGGACCTGGCCGGCCTGATGGCCAAGGCCACGCCGGCCCGGTCCGGCGACCGTCTGGCGGGCGTCATGGCGGCTTCGGCCGAAGAGCGGGTCATCGCCCAGATGTGCCTGGCGGAGGTGCCGCTGAAGACGTTCCTGTCCGCGGCACTGGTGCCCTATGAAGACGACGAGATCACCCGGCTGATCCTGGACACCCATGACGCCGACGCCTTCGCACCGGTCAGTCACCTCACCGTGGGCGACTTCCGCAACTGGCTGCTGGGGGATACCGCCTCCAGCGAGATGCTCACCCGCATCCGCCCCGGCCTGACGCCGGAGATGGTCGCCGCGGTCAGCAAGATCATGCGCAACCAGGACCTCATCCTCGTGGCCCGCAAGTGCCGGGTGGAGACCGCGTTCCGGGACACCATCGGCCTCTCGGGCCATCTGTCAACGCGGCTGCAGCCCAACCACCCCACCGACGACATGACCGGGATCGCCGCCAGCATTCTCGACGGTCTGCTCTACGGCAACGGCGATGCGGTCATCGGCATCAATCCCGCTACCGACAATGTGGCCCAGGCCACGAAGCTGATGCGGATGATGGATGAGGTCATCCAGAAATATGAGATTCCCACCCAGTCCTGCGTGCTGACCCACGTGACCAACACGCTGGAGGCGATCGAACAGGGCGCGCCGGTGGATCTGGTGTTCCAGTCCATCGGCGGCACCGAGGCCACCAACCGCAGCTTCGGTTTTGGCCTGTCCACGCTGAAAGAAGCCCGCGACGCGGCCTTGGGGCTCAAACGCGGCACTGTGGGCCAGAACGTCATGTACTTCGAGACCGGCCAGGGCAGCTCCCTGTCCGCCGACGCCCATCACGGCCTGGACCAGCAAACCTGCGAGGCTCGCGCCTACGCCGTGGCTCGGGCGTTCGATCCGCTGCTGGTGAACACGGTGGTGGGGTTCATTGGCCCTGAGTACCTGTTCGACGGCAAGGAAATCATCCGCGCCGGGCTGGAAGACCATTTCTGCGGCAAGCTGATGGGCGTGCCCATGGGCTGCGACATCTGCTACACCAACCACGCCGAAGCCGACCAGAACGACATGGACAACCTGCTGACCCTGCTGGGCGTGGCCGGTTGTACGTTCATCATGGGCATCCCCGGGTCGGACGACATCATGCTCAACTACCAGACTACCTCCTTCCACGACGCGCTCTACGCGCGCCGGGCCCTGGACCTGCGTCCGGCACCTGAATTCGAGGCCTGGCTGGAGACAATGGGCGTGTTCGACGACGTACGCCGCCACGAACCCAGCGCCGGCGTGCCCGGGCTGTTCGGACCCAGTCTCAAGGGCCTGACCGGTGGAGGTGCCGCATGAGCGATCAACACAAGCCGCCCGTGATCGATAACCCCTGGCGCGTGCTGCGCCAGTACACCGATGCCCGCATCGGCCTGGGCCGCGCCGGCATCAGCCTGCCCACGTCCGAGATGCTCGAGTTCCAGTTGGCCCACGCCCGGGCCCGGGACGCGGTGCATTTCCCCCTGGACGTGGAACCGCTGCTGGCCGAACTCACCGCGCTGGAAGACAAGCACCTCACCGGGCTGCCGATGCGTCTGCACAGCCAGTCGGAGGACCGGTTCACCTACCTGCAGCGGCCTGATCTGGGGCGAAAGCTGTCCGAGGCCTCCCGCAACGAGGTGGCGGCTGCGGCAGACGATGCCGGTGAAGCCTTTGATCTGGCGCTGGTGGTGGTCGATGGCCTGTCGTCCTCCGCGGTGCAGAACAACGCCGTGCCGTTTATCCGCGCGTTCCTGGCGGATCTGGAGCGGGAACCGGTGGATCTCAAGCTGGCCCCCATCACCGTCGTGGAGCAGGGCCGCGTGGCCATCGGGGATGAGATCGGCGGAGCCCTGAATGCCCGGGCGGTGGCGGTCCTGATCGGGGAGCGCCCGGGGCTCAGTTCGCCGGACAGTCTCGGCGTGTACCTCACCTGGAATCCGCGGCCCGGCCTCAACGACGCCGACCGTAACTGCATTTCCAACGTGCGCCCGGCCGGGCTGCGATTTGAATCCGCCAGCCAGCGTCTCCTCTACCTCGTGCGCGAGGCGTTCCGCCTCAAGCTGTCCGGGGTCGGTCTGAAGGATCGGACCGAAGAGGCGGCGGTGGTCGATGCGTCCTCTGATAACAAGAACTTCCTCACTCACTAAACCAATGTAAAGCTTCTCGGAGATAGGCAATGACAACACCCCATGTAGACGACGATTACCTGGCCAAGCGCCAGCTCAAGAAGGGCTCGGCCGGCTGGATCCTGCTGGCGGGCCTGGGCGTGTCCTATGTGATTTCCGGCGACTTCGCCGGCTGGAACTTCGGTATTGGCGAGGCGGGCTGGGGCGGCTTCGCCATCGCCATGGTGCTGATGGCGGTGATGTACTTTGCGCTGGTGCTGTCACTGGCGGAGATGTCCGCGGCCATTCCCGCGGCCGGCGGCGGCTACAGTTTTGCCCGTCACGCGATGGGCGCGACCGGCGGCTACCTGACCGGGCTGGCGGTATTGATCGAGTACGCGCTGGCGCCCGCCGCCATCGTGATCTTTATCGGGGCCGCCGTGGAAGAACTGCTCGGCGTGAACGGCCCGTGGGTCTACGCGCTGTTCTATGCGGTGTTCGTGGGCATTCACCTGGCCGGTGTGGGCGAGGCCCTCAAGGTGATGATGGTGATCAGCGGCCTGGCGGTGTTTGCCATTCTCGCCACGGCCGTCGCGCTGGTGGGTGACTTCGATGCCGCCAACCTGTTCGACATTGCCCCGTCGGCCGCGGCGGGCGCCAGCGATGTGCTGCCGTTTGGCTGGTACGGGGTCTGGGCGGCGCTGCCGTTCGCCATGTGGTTGTTCCTTGCCGTGGAAGGTGTTCCGCTGGCGGCCGAGGAGTCCAAGGATCCAACCCGCGACATGCCCCGCGGCATCATTGGCGCCATGATTTTCCTGCTGTTCACGGCGGTTCTGGTGGTCTTCCTGCTGGCCGGGGCGTCCGGGGCCGAGATGGTTGGCGCGAGTGGCGTGCCGCTGGTGGATGCCCTGAAGGCGACCGGGCAGGGCACACTGGCGACGGTGATCAACGTGCTGGGCCTGGCGGGGCTGATCGCGTCCTTCTTCTCGATCATCTTCGGCTACAGCCGACTGGTGTTTGCCCTGTCCCGGGCCGGTTACCTGCCCAAGGTCCTGTCGCTGACCAGCAAGCGCAAGGCGCCGGTCTGGGCGCTGATTGTGCCGGGTCTGTTCGGCTTCCTGGTGTCGTTGACCGGGGAAGGTGACCTGATCCTGGGCATGGCCGTGGTCGGCGCCACCATCTCCTACGCGCTCATGGCGGGCAGCCACATCCTGCTGCGCCTGCGTAAGCCGGATCTGGAACGCCCCTACAAGACGCCGGGCGGCATGTTCACCTCCGGCATTGCGCTGGCGCTGTCCCTGGTGGCCATGACCGGTGTCTACGCGTTCGATCCGCGCGCCTTCAACTACACCATCGTGCTGTTCGTGATCGGTGCCGTGTACTTCTTCGTCTACGGCAAGAACCACCTGGTGGCCAAGACGGCGGAGGAAGAACTGGCGCTGGTCCTGGATGCGGAGCATGCGCTGGATGAAGAGGGTGAGGCGAGTCCGGAGGTGCGGGCAGCTCAGGCCTGAAAATGTGTTTGAAATGAAAGAGGCCGGCGGGGAAACCGGCCGGCCTTTTTGGTTGGGGAGTCATGTAGCCGACGCTTCAGCTTCGGAGGGCCCGTCAGGGCCCCAGTGTCGGCATATCGGCCGTCCCGAAGGACGGCTCGGAAGCTAAAGCGTCCGCTACATGGCGGGTACCTTATGATCTCAAGCCGGTCCGTCGGACTCCGCCGGTGCTTTTGAGACCGTGGCCTGTTCGGCGCTTCCAGGCGCGCCCGCCAAGGCCCGATACAGATTCACCATCGCCAGCACCGACGCGGTCCGACCCTGTTCCAGGGCGTTCTCGCTGTCCAATTGCTCGCGCTCGGCATCCAGCACCTCGAAGTACCCGATATAACCCTGCTCATAGCGCGTGCGAGCCAGCTGCGCGGCATCCCGGGCGGCGTCCGCGCTGGCGGCCAGTCGCTGGGTCCGCTGCTGGGCGCGTTGGTAGCGCACCAGGCGGTTCTCGGTTTCTTCCAGGGCGTCCAGGATGACCTGTCGGTAGTTCGCCAGGGCCGCCTGGGCATCCGCATCGGCTGCATCGATCCGGGAACGGACCCGGCCGAAGTTCAGGAATGACCAGTCGATGCCGAGGCCAATGGAGCGGGATTCCGCCGAGCCGGTGAACAGGTTACCGCTGTCCAAGGCGACGGAGCCGATCAGCGCATTCAGGCTGAAGTGCGGATACAGGTCCGCTGTGGCCACCCCGATATCCGCCGTGGCGGCGGCCAGTTGGCGTTCGGCGACGCGGATATCCGGCCGCCGGCGCAGGACGTCACCGGGTGTGCCCGGCGGAATCAGCGGCAACGCAGTCGGCAAGGGTTCCGGCGCCGACAGCTGCGGGATCAACTCGCCCGGCGCCCGCCCGGTGAGCACCGCAATCCGGTGCATTTGCACGCGTACGTCCGCTTCCAGTTGGGGCAGGGCGGCGCGGGTGCGTTCCAGTTGCGCCTCGGCGCGGCGGACGTCAAACCGGGTGCTGCGTCCCGCGTCCAGGCGTGAACGTACGATGTCGAGGGAATCCCGCTGGATCTGGACGTTGCCCCGGGCCACCGACAGCTGCTGTTGCAGCCCGCGCAGCTCGAAGTAGCTGGCGGCGATCTCTCCGGCCAGGGACACCTTCAGCGCGTTCACCTCTGAGCCGGCGGCCTGCAGGCGGGCCACTTCGGCTTCGCTGGCGCGCCGCAGCTGACCGAACAGGTCCAGCTCCCAACTGGCGTTGGCGTTCACCTCGTAGAGGTCGATGTTGGCGTCCGAGCTGCCCGAACGCTCGGCAACGGACAGGTGCTGTGACGCCGCCGAAGCGCTCGCCCCGATCTCGGGCAACTGTTCGGCCTTGCTGCCGCGGACCAGGGCATCGGCACGCTGGTAGCGGGCCAGGGCGGCCTGCAGGCTCGGGTTGTCGGTCAGGACATCCTGGATCAGCGACGCCAGCAGGGGATCGTCAAAGCCACCCCAGAAGCGGGCCTCGTCGGCCGCCGAGAAGGCGGCCGTGCTGTCGGATTCCGTGAATTGCTCCGGCGCCTGCACATCTGGCGCCTGATAGTCGGGGCCGACGGCGCACCCTGCCAGCAGCAGGGGCGCCAGGGCCAGGAAACGTTTACGCATGGTGGTCTCCGGTCTGGTGAGTCAGAGCAGGCGGTTCAACAGCCAGCGATTTGCCACTGAGCAGGCGCAGGCCCACGTAGAACACCGGGGTCAGCAGCAGGCCGAACAGGGTGACGCCGATCATGCCGCTGAACACGGTAATGCCCATGGTGTTGCGCACTTCGCTGCCGGCGCCGGAGGCCAGCACCAGCGGCACCACGCCGGCGATGAAGGCCACCGAGGTCATGATGATCGGGCGCAGCCGCAGGCGGCAGGCTTCGAGCGCGGCGCTGATGGTGTCCATGCCTTCCATCTCCTTCTCGCGGGCGAATTCCACGATCAGGATGGCGTTCTTACAGGCCAGTCCCATCAGGACCACCAGCCCCACCTGGACGAACACGTTGTTGTCACCGCCGGTGAGCCAGACGCCGAACAGCGCGGCGAGCAGACACATGGGTACGATCAGGATGACCGCCAGCGGCAGCACCCAGCTCTCATAGAGCGCAGCCAGCACCAGGAACACCAGCAGGACGGCCAACGGGAAGACGATCATCGCTGCGTTGCCCTGGGTGATCTGCTGGAAGCTCAGGTCCGTCCACTGGATGTCCATGCCCCGGGGCAGCGTTTTCGCGGCGACCTCAGCGACCTTCTCCAGCGTCTCGCCGGAGGACAGGATCGACGGATCGGACTGGCCGATCAGGTCGGCCGCCGGGTAGCCGTTGTAGCGGATGACGGGATCCGGACCGAAGCTGCGCTTGAGGGTGACCATGGAGCTTAGCGGCACCATCTCATTGCGGTCGTTGCGCACGAACAGGTGCTCCAGGTCGCTGACGTCGTCCCGGTAGGGCGCGTCCGCCTGGGCCACCACGCGGTACGTGCGGCCGAACAGGTTGAAGTCGTTCAGGTACAGCGAGCCGAAGTAAAACTGCAGCGTGCCGTAGAGTTCGTCCAGACTGACACCCTGTGCCTTGGCCTGGCGCCGGTCCACGTCCGCATCCAGCTGCGGTACGTTGGCCTGGTAGGAGCTGAACGGATAGCTCAGTCCGGTCTGTTGGCTGAGGGTGCCGGCGAGCTGGTTGGTGGCGTTCTGCAGTGTGCCGTAGCCCGCGCCGTTACGATCCTGCACGTACAGCGAGTACCCCGAACCGGCGCCCAGGCCGAAGATCGGTGGCGGCATGAAGGTCACGGCAAAGCCTTCCTTGATGCCCGCCAGCTTGGCGTTGATCTCGCCGGCGATCTGCTGGGCGGTCTTGTCCCGCTTGTCGAAGTCGTCGAACAGGATGAACACCGTACCGATGTTGGGCGTGTTGGTGCCCTGCAGCGCGTTGAAGCCGACAAAGGCCGCCGCGTAGGACACGCCGTCGGTGTCCATGGCGATGTCGCTCACTTTACGGGCCACGTCTTCGGTGCGGTCCAGCGACGCGCCTTCCGGCAGGCGGATACTGCCCACCAGGTAGGTCTTGTCCTGGGTGGGGATGAACCCGCCGGGCACCTGGTTGAACAGGTAGAAGGTACCGCCCAGCATCGCCACGTAGATCAGGAACACCAGGCCGCGGGTACGCAGGCTGCGCTTCACGAAGCTCTGGTAGCCGTGGGCACTCCGATCGAAGAAGCGGTTGAACGGCCGGAACAGCCAGCCGAACAGGCGGTCGATCAGGCGAGCCGGGAGATCCTTGGGCTCGCCGCGGCTTTTCAGCAGCGTGGCGGCCAGCGCCGGCGACAGGGTCAGCGAGTTGATTGCGGAGATCACGGTCGCAATGGCGATGGAGGCGGCAAACTGGCGGTAGAACTGGCCGGTGATGCCGTCCAGGAACGCCATGGGTACGAACACCGCACACAGCACCAGACAGATCGCCACGATCGGTCCGCTCACTTCGCGCATGGCCTGGTGGGCCGCTGCGATGGGCTTGAGGCCTTCCTCGATGTTCCGCTCGACGTTCTCCACCACCACGATGGCGTCATCCACCACGATGCCGATGGCCAGCACCATGCCGAACAGGGTCAGGGTGTTGATGGAGAAGCCCAGCACCGACAGCACCGCGAACGTCCCGATGATCGACACCGGCACGGCCAGCAGTGGAATCAGCGATGCGCGCCAGGTCTGCAGGAACAGGATGACCACCAGCACCACCAGGCCGACCGCTTCCAGCAGGGTGGAGATGACCGCTTCGATGGAGCTGCTGACGAACACGGTCGGGTCATAGGCCACTTCCCAGGTCAGGCCCTTGGGGAAGTTGTCGTCCAGTTCGGCCATCTTGGCCCGCACGGCGGCGGACACTTCCAGCGAGTTGGAGCCCGGCGACTGGAAGATCGGCAGCGCCACCGCCTGCTTGCCGTTCAGCAGCGCCCGCAGGGAATCCTGGGAGGCGGCGAGCTCGGCCCGGCCGATGTCACGCAGTCGCACGACGCGGCCGTCATCGTCGGTCTTGATGACGATGTTCTCGAATTCGTCGGCGGTCTTCAGGCGCCCGTGGGCGTTGATGGAGATCAGGAAGTCGTTCTTGCCCGGCATCGGCTGGGCACCGATCTGGCCGGCGGACACCTGGATGTTCTGCTCGCGCACCGCCTTGGCGACATCGCTGGCGGTGATGTTGTGGGCGGCGGCCCGCTGCGGGTCGATCCACAGGCGCATGGCGTAGTCGCCCGCGCCGAACAGGCCGGCTTCGCCGACGCCGGGAATCCGGGCCAGCTCGTCACGGATGTGCAGCACCGCGTAGTTGCGGATGTAGGTTGCATCGAAGGTGTTGTCCGGCGACAGCAGGTGCACCGCCATCATCAGGTTGGGCGACTGCTTCTTGGTGGTCACGCCCTGGCGACGCACGTCTTCGGGAAGCCGGGGCAGGGCCTGGGTCACCCGGTTCTGCACCTGCACCTGGGCCCGGTCCGGATCGGTGCCGAGCTTGAAGGTGACGGTCAGGGACAGGGTGCCGTCACTGCCGGCGACGGATTTCATGTAGATCATGTCTTCCACGCCGTTGATGGATTCCTCCAGCGGCGTGGCGACGGTCTCGGAGATCGTCTTGGGATTGGCGCCCGGGTAGCGCGCGGTGACCTGGACGCTGGGCGGCACCACATCCGGGTACTCGCTCACCGGCAGGCCGGGAATGCTGATCAACCCCACCACGAAGATGATGATGGACAACACCGACGCAAAGATCGGCCTGTCCACGAAGAAGCGGGAAATATTCATGCAAAGTCTCCCTGGGCCCACCCTCAAAGAGGGCAGGCCAGTTCCTGTTCAGTTACGGAAAGTCGGGGTATTACTGGGCGCTGGCGACCTGTGCCTGCTTGCGCTGGTCTGGCCGCATGGCCACCTGTTCCGGGGCGACGGGCATGCCCGGCATCAGGATTTTCTGCAGGCCGTTGACCACCACGCGCTCGCCGGGCTTGAGGCCATCCTTTATGACCAGCATGCCGTCTGAACTCCGGCCCGGCTCGACATAGCGTCGGCTGGCGGTGTTGTCATCGCCCACCACATAGACGTAGCGACGATCCTGGTCGGCCATCACGGCTTTCTGGTCCACCAGCAGGGCCTGGCTCAGGTCGGCGACCGGCATCTGCACCCGGGCGAACTGACCGGGGCGGAACTGGCCGTCCGGGTTGGCCATGACGGCGCGGTATTGCAGGGTGCCGGTGCTGGCGTCCAGCTGGTTGTCGACAAAGTCCAGGGTGGCGGTGTGGTCGAAACCCGGTTCGCCTGCGAGGCTGACCTTGACCTGCGGCGGGGTGTCGCCATCCAGCCGGCCCAGGTTGTTCAGGGCGGTCTGTTCGTCGGTCTCGAAGTACACGTACATCGGATCCACGGAGACGACGCGGGTCAGCAGGGTCTGGTCACTGGTGGCCAGGTTGCCCCGGGTGACGTACGCCCGGCTCACGCGACCGTCGATCGGCGCGCGGATGTGGGTGTATTCGAGATCCAGCTTCGCGCTATCCAAAGCCGCCCGGGCGGCATCCACATTGGAGCGGGCTTCGGCGAGGGCGGCCTGGCGCTGGTCGAACTCCTCCCGGGAGATGGCGTGGCCATCCAGCAGGAGCTGGGCGCGATCGGCTTCGCTCTTCGCCAGCTTCAGCTGGCTTTGGGCGCGGCCGAGATCCGCGTTGGCGGCGTTCACGCGTGCCTGGTAGGGGCGGGGATCAATCTGGAACAGCAGGTCACCCTGCTTGACCATTTCCCCTTCCGCAAAGGCGACCTTGTCGATGTAACCGCTGACCCGGGGGCGTAAGTCCACGCTTTCCGGTGCGGCGATGCGGCCGGTAAATCCGTCCCACAGGGTGATGGGCGCCGGCTCCACCTGGGCCACGTCGACGGCGGGTGGCGGCGGTGTCGCGGCGGCTTCCTCGCTGTGGGCGTCGCAGCCGGCCAGTCCAACGGTCATCATAAGAATGACGAGCAGGGTCAGGCCGGTAATACGGGCTCCTTCTTTAAATGAGTCCATCAGGTGTTCTCTCCTGGTATATGGATGTTTTCCAGCAAACGTCGCGGGTTGGCACTGACTGAGTCACCCGGCTCTGTCCTTTCTTGGGGGTGCCACTACTGGCGGGGACAGTGATCGGGGATTTCATCGAAGGTGTGAGGTTACTTTAGGGGCTGGGGCAAAAAGGCGGTATCCAGTTCCTGCGACTTGATTGCCTGATTCTGTTTTTGGTTATCGTTGCTTATGTGAATTTTATGGTGAGCTATCGCCGGAGTCCGGCGCGCAAGCTTTGTGCGAGCGGATCTTTTTATGGGCGTTACATGCACAATGTTGCATGCAGATGACTCTTTTAAGAGGGTTTTAAGACGGATGTCCCGAGGTGTGGGTGGCTCGTGCAAATTAAAGAGGATCTGGCTATAAACGTGCAGGATCAGGCAAGCGCTGTTGCCTATTTGCCTATTTCTGTTGGGTGGTTGCCTATTTCTGTGAATCTTGCTCAATAAACGCTCATCCGCCTTGCCGTCCCGGTATACTGGATTTCGTTTTTTGGCGATGCCACCGACCGGCAGGAGAATGCACCGTGCCCAATTTCGATCTTGCACCATCCGTCCAGGACCAGAATCTCGATTTTTCGTTGAACACGACCACGGGCCTGGATCCCGAGCTGGAGCGACTGCGTCTGAAGCTCGTCGACAACATGCTGCGGGCCACGCCCGTAGACCGCCAACTCCGCAAGACGGCCATTCCCGGACTGGAGATGGTGGGGTCCGATTCCTCCACCAGTTGCGTGTCCTCGGTTTACGATCCATCGCTGGCCTTTATCGTCCAGGGCAGCAAAACGGTGAACTTTGGAGATCGCGAGCTGGTCTACGGCCCGCTGTCCTATCTGGTCTCGTCCGTTCACATGCCGGTACTGGGGCGGGTGCTCCATGCCTCTAAGGAGGAGCCGTACCTGGCGATGAAGATCACCGTCGATCCACAGGAAGTCAGTAACCTGGTCCTGGAAATGGGCAGTCAGCTCCCGTTGGACGCGGCCGCCGAGGCTTGTCCGGAGGCCAGCTGCGGTCTGTGTCTGGCACGGATGGATCTGGGCATGCTGGATGCCGTCACCCGGCTGACCAGCCTTCTGGATACACCGCAGGACATTGGCGTTCTGGCCCCGCTGATCCGGCGCGAGGTGATTTACCGGGCGCTGATTGGAGAAATGGGCGCGCGCATGCGTAAGTTCGCGGTGGCGGATTCTCAGGTCCACCGGGTGTCGCGCGTCATCGACGTGCTGAAAGACCGGTTTACTGAGAGCCTGCGGGTCAAGGATCTCGCCGGCGAAGTGAATATGAGCGAGTCGGCGCTGTTCCACACCTTCAAACAGGTCACGAGGATGTCGCCCCTGCAGTTCCAGAAAAAGCTGCGTCTGCACGAAGCGCGCCGGTTGATGCTGTCGGAGGGCCTGGAAGCGGCGACGGCCAGTTACCGGGTGGGGTATGAGAGCCCGTCTCACTTCAGCCGTGAATACAGCCGGCTGTTCGGGGCGCCGCCGCGGGCCGATGTCATCAAATTGCGTGGCGAGCAGCGGACCACCGCGCTGGCTTGATGGAACAGGGCCCGCCAGGGGCGACGACACCGCTGACGGGTCAGTGCACTACACCGGAGAGGTTTCGATCCGGTCTTCGGCAATTTCACGAAAGGCATTGACCAGGGTGTCCGGTTCCTGGGCACCGGCGATCAGGTAGCGCTGGTTGACGATAAACGCCGGCACGGCGGTGACACCGGCCTGCTGATAGCGCTCTTCGTCGGCCCGAACGGCAACACCGTACTCGTCGGAGTCCAGAACCTGGCTGGCCATCTCGCTGTCCAGCCCCACAGCTTCCACACAGGCCCTCAACACCCCCTTGTCGGAAATGTTTTCCGCGCGGCCGAAATAGGCCTCGAAGAACGCCAGCTTGAGTTCGGTCTGACGGCCTTGTTCGCGGGCCCACTTGAGCAGGCGGTGGGCGTCGAACGTATTGCGGGAATAGCGTTGCTGCAGGCCGCTGAAATTCAGACCAAGCGCCTCGGCAATGGTCATCATCTGCGCCTGGTTGGCCTCCATGTCTTCCGGGCTGCGGCCGTATTTGCGGCTCAGATGTTCCAGAATCGGCTCACCGTCCCGCGTCATGTCGGGATTCAGTTCAAACGCGTGCCACTCGATGGTGAAATCCAGCTCGCCCGCAAGCTGCTTCATGGCCTGCTCCAGACGTGCATAACCAATCGCACACCACGGACAGGCGACATCCGACACGATGTCGATCCTCATGGTTTTCATGGTGTTACTCCTGATGCTGAGAAATGTCAGTGCGAAGAGTCAATAACTCATGATACCGACAAGTGAGCTTTTGTTCATCTTTTGATCAGTCTCAGCCGTCGGGATCCAGCAGGCGTGGTCCGCTGCCGTCTTCCGCCAGGGCGTCGGATGGATTGCGCAGCCTGCAGGCGTCGACCGAGAGGCAGCCGCAGCCGATGCAGTCGGTCAACTGGTCCCGCAGGCGGGAGAGTTTGTCGATGCGGTCGTCGAGTTCGGCGCGCCATCGATTGGACAGTTGCTGCCAGTCGTCGGCGGTCACGGTGCGACCTTCCGGGAGCGTCTCCAGCGCGCCGGCGATTTCCGCCAGGGGGATGCCCAGACGCTGGGCCACCTTGATCACGGCGATACGCCGCAGGATATCCCGGTGATAACGGCGCTGATTGCCGTCGGTTCGCCAACTGTGGATCAACCCTTTCTGCTCGTAGAAGTGCAGGGCGGAAACGGCCACCCCGCTACGGCGGCTGACCTCGCCAACGCTCAGCGGCTGGTGACGATTGATCGGTTTAATGGTCGGCATAACAAGCCTTAATGAGTGATGGGCTTTACCTAAAGTTTACTTGAGGTCTTAGGCTTCTTTCCAACCTGGCGCTCACAGAGCGCGTGTAACCGCAACGAAAGGAGCAAGGCGATGACTGCAACACTGCGTATCGGGGTGATCATGGGAAGCGTCCGGGAGGGACGCCTGTGCGATCGGGTCACGGCCTGGGTGGTCCGCACCCTGCAGGGCGAAAACGGCATACAGCTTCGGGTCATTGACCCCCGGACGGCGTTGCCCGCTGTCGAAAACGGCGGCGGCAAATCGACAAAGGCCTTGAAACAGCTGCTCGCGGGTATGGACGGCTTCATTGTGGTCACGCCGGAATACAACCACAGCTTTCCGGCTGCCCTGAAGCAGCTGATCGACTCGGCCTACGACGAGTGGCAGACGCGTCCGGTGGGGTTCGTCAGTTACGGCGCCATGTCCGGTGGCATCCGCGCGGTGGAGCAGTTACGTCAGGTTTTTGCCGAGCTTCATGCAGTGACCCTGCGCGATGGCGTGGCATTGACCGACATCTGGAGCCGGTTCGATGACCTGGGCGAACTGATCGAGCCGGGTCGGACTGACGCTGCGCTGCGCCGGATGGTGTCGCGACTGCGCTGGTGGGCCATGGCCACCCGTGATGCGAGATCGGTCGAGCCCTACGACCAGGTTGGCTGACGGCGTCCGGCGGGACAGAGGGGATTGAGACAAAGGGGGAATCACGAATGGAAGTCAGGCACCTGTATCGGGTGATCAGCGCAAAAGGCTGGTGGAAAGCGCATCGCAGCGGTGTCATCGAGCCCTGTCAGGCGGACCGTCGAGCGGGCTTGATGCATCTCAGCACCCGCGATCAGGTGGAAGCGGTGGCCGTCCAGCACTTCAGCGCCAGCGAGTTTCCCGTCGTGGTCGAGCTGGATGTGGATCATTTCCGGGACGATCTGCATTGGCAGGCCCCGACGATGTCGTTGCCCGGGGGCTCGCCCATGCTGCGCGGTTCCTGCATCGACATGGGGTGGGTGAGTGGTCTTCACCTGCTGCTGTTCTCGGAGCAAAACGGAAACCCCCGCTGCACCATGAAGGCAGAACGACTGGACTGGGTTCTATGAGGCGCAGATATGTCGCTGAAGCCTGTATACGGACGCGCGATATATTCGCCCCGGCGGATCCCTGACAAAATAATGGGCTTTATCTCGCAGGATCCCTTCGAACGCCGCCAAGACGACGTGAAAGCGGGGCCTGCCTGTCTTGAATGCGCCGTTGGACGGGGTTCGCTGTGCCTCTGGTCTGACGCATGCCAGCCTCAGGGACGTGCATGCCACACAAAGTCTGGATCGACTATCTCCGCGTTATCGCCATCGTGGCGGTGATCGCCATTCATGTCAGCACGGTTTTCTACAAGCAATACGGCGTCATCAGTGACGTTGACTGGTGGTTTGCCAACCTGATGGATGCCGCCAGTCGCTTTTCGGTGCCTTTATTCGTGATGGCGTCCGGCGTCGTGTTGCTGGGGCGGGCGATCGAGCCCCCTGAATTCCTGCGCAAGCGCGCCTGGCGGTTGCTGCCACCGATCATCGTCTGGAATCTGGTGTACCTGGTGTTGGGCTACTTCCTGTGGAACCCGGATCACCGCTCCCTGCTGGCGCTGACCGGTACCATGATCCGCGCCGGCCACAGCTACGGCCATCTCTGGTACCTGACGATGTTTGCCTGCCTGATGCTGTTTGCGCCGTTCCTGAACCAGTACATCCGGGGCGAGAAACCAGGGCTGGCGGATTTTGCCGCCCTGGCAATCCTGTTCTTCGTCTTCGCCGCCCTGGACCAGGGCTCACTGCTGGTCAAGGCTGTGGTGGACTCGGACATCACCTGGTACGCCGTGTTTCCGCTCTACATCCTGTATTTTGTCGGCGGCTACGTGATCGACCGTTATCCCGAACGCTTCCGGTTTTCTCCGGCCACGCTGTGGGGTGTGGTGGTGACGACGGTACTGGTCGGCGCCGGTCTCAATGCGGTGCTTTATCGGGGGTTCGGGATCCATGAGGACTTCCTGATCCTGAATAATCTGGGCCCGCTGGTCATCCTCTGTACCTTCGCCATCTTCATATTGCTGCGCCAACAGGCGGAGCACCTGAAAGCGCGCCCGGGCATCAGTGCCTGGTCGGATGCGTCTTTCGGCATCTATCTGATCCATCCGCTGCTGATTTTCGCCACCATGCCGCTGTCACGCTACTTCGAGGGCATGCTGTGGCTGTTCATGGTGCTGGATGTCGCGGTCGTGGCGGTGTTGTCTTTCGTGATCATCCGCATGCTGCGGCGTATGGCCTGGTTCCGCCAGATTTCCTGAAACCGTCGATAGGTCACGCTAACGTCCTGATCCTGTCGCTTTTCCCCTTTATAATGAGCGATCTGTCAGCCGGGCACGTATGACTGGTCGTGCCATTTTCCGGGAAAAGGATGTCATATGCGCCGTGCCCACGCTCGCCCACGTACCCTGTTCTCCGTCATGCTGTTGGTGGTTGTGTCGATGCTGGTCTACGCCTGCAGCCAGGTGCCGACCTACGACAACCCGAAACCGCTGGTCGCCGTGAACCAGACCTACGACTACCAGAAAGACATCCGCCCGATCTTTGAAGCCAAATGCATCGCCTGTCACGGGTGCTACGATTCCCCCTGCCAACTCAAGCTGACCAGTGCCGAAGGGCTGGATCGCGGGGCATCGCCGTTGCCGGTCTACGACGGCGGTCGCCTGGAAGACATGGCGCCCACCCGGCTGGGTATCGACGCGCTGACCACTGCGGACTGGCGGCGTAAAGGGTTCTTTTCGGTGTTACACGGTAACGTCGACGGGGGCGCCCTGGACGCCCGGGATACCTCGGTGCTCTACAAGATGCTGGAACACGGGCGCCAGCATGCGTTGGCACCGAATAGCCGGATACCGGACAGCGTGAAGATGGGCATGGGCCGGCCCCTGAGCTGTCCGACCCTGGAAGGCTTTGACGATTACGCGGACGCCAATCCTCATGGCGGGATGCCGTTTGCCGCGGCCGGTCTGACGGATAAGGAATTCCACACCCTGGAGACCTGGATCGAAGAGGGCGCCGTAACGGACGCACCGGACTTCAACCCCAGCCAGGCGGAACAGGCGGCGGTCCAGCGCTGGGAAACCTTCTTCAACCAATCGGGCAACCGGCACCAACTGGTGTCGCGCTACCTGTTCGAGCACCTGTTTGCCGCGCACCTGTACTTCCCGGACATCTCGGGCCGTCATTTCTACGAGCTGATCCGGTCCTGGACGGCGCCGGGCGAGAAGATCCTGCCGGTGAATACGGTACGGCCGAACGGCGATGCCGGGGCTCCGGTCTACTATCGTCTGCGGCCGATTACCCGCTCGATCGTGGCCAAGACCCACATCACCTATCCGCTCGGCGACACCCGCATGAAGCGCTACCAGTCGCTGTTCTTCGACACCGACTGGCAGGTGAAGGACATGCCCGGTTACGACTACGCCGACCGCGCCAACCCCTTCGAGACGTTCGAGTCGATTCCGGCGAAATCCCGCTACCAGTTCATGCTCGATGACGCGGAGTATTTCGTGCGCAATTTCATCCGCGGGCCGGTTTGTCGCGGGCAGATCGCGACGGACGTGATCCGGGATCAGTTCTGGACGGTGTTCGAAGACCCGGATCAGGAAATCTACGTCAACGACGCAGACTATCGCCGCAAGGTGTCGCCCTTGCTGGGGCTGCCCGGTCAGGACAGCGATCTGCTGGCGCTGGGGCCGCAGTGGCTGGACTACAAGGACAAGCGTAACGACTACCTGAAACAGCGTCAGGCCGAATACGCCAAGCGCCGGGCCGGCGGCGCCACGCTTGATGAGATCTGGGACGGCGACAACTGGAACCGGGACGCGCTGTTGACCATTTTCCGCCATCACGACAGCGCTTCAGTGCGCCGCGGCCTGCACGGCCAGGTGCCGCGTACCATCTGGGTGATGGACTATCCGCTGTTCGAACGCACCTATTACGAGCTGGTGGTGAACTTCAACGTGTTTGGCAGCGTGTCCCACCAGGCCCAGACACGGCTGTATTTCGACCTGATCCGCAACGGCTCGGAGGACAACTTCCTGCGCTTCGTGCCGGCCGAGTCGCGTCAGCCGATCTACGACCACTGGTACCAGGGGCTGGCCAAGATCAAGGACGCGATCACCTACACCGGCCTCGATACCGAGACGCCCACCATGCTGGACTACAGCAGCGTGGAGAATCTGGGCGACGAGCGGGCCATCATGCGGCGTTTTACCGAACTGCTGTCGCAGCGCGCCTCGCGTGTGATGGGGCCGCCGGATACCCTGAACCGCTGCATGTCGGACGATGACTGTGATCGCTCCGACCTCAGCCCCTCCCAGCGCCGGGCGGAAGCCATCCTGCGACCGCTCGCCCGCGAGACCGGCGCCACATTGCCAGCGATCAAGTTCCTGCCGGAAGTGACCTTCCTGCGGGTAACGGACGGTGACCAGCGCTGGATCTACACGCTGGTCCACAATCGCATGCACGAGAACGTGGCCTTCATGTTTGCCGAGGAAAGTCGTCTGCTGCCGGAGGAGGACACGGTTTCAGTCATGGACGGCACACTGGGCACGTACCCCAACTTCAGCTTCGACGTCCCGCTGTCGGATCTGGATGTGTTCGTCTCGGCGCTGGAGCGGGTCGAGTCACCGGATGCGCTGCACGACCTGGCCGCCCGTTGGGGTGTTCGCCGGACCAGTCCGAATTTCTGGGGCGTGGTGGCGGACTTCAAGGCATACGTCGAAGAAACAGAGCCGTCCCAGGCGGGGATTTTCGATGTGAACCGGTACGAGAATCTTTAGGCGCGCGCCTTAACGGTGATGCCCGGGGGCGGCGGCATGGAGTCCAGGCCCGGGCCCCGTGCTCGACGGACGTTGAGTCCTGGCGGGCATTCAAGTTGGCCCGGGTTTTTTGATAACGCTCTGTTTTCCCAATGGTTGTCGCGGGACGCATTTCTGCACAACGCAAAAATGCGCCATACTGAAAGCTGATATCGTCTTGTCGTGCGTACCTTGTTTCAGTCGGTGAGGTGTGGCCGGCGAGACGTCGACTTCAGGAATCAAGGGAGCATCCGTGAACCTGTCGGAATTGAAGGAACGTATCAAAGAGGTGGAAGAGTGGATTCTCGCCAATCCCAATCCACCGCGGCATTGGCCCTGGACCTGGCTCTATCGAGCGGGCCGTACCGCCTATGCCGTCACCCGGGATGTGATCAACGGTCAGCTGACGCTCCATGCCATGAGCCTGGTCTACACGACGCTGCTCAGTATAGTGCCACTGCTGGCCCTGAGTTTTTCCGTGCTCAAAGCGTTGGACGTGCATCAGCGCATCCAACCGTTGCTGTTCCAGTTCTTTGAGCCGATGGGACCGCAGGGGATTGAGATGGCCGAGAAGATCCTCAGTTTCGTCGACAATATCAAGGTCGGGGTGCTGGGCTCGGTGGGGCTGGCCATGCTGGTCTATACGGTGATCTCTCTGGTCCAGAAGACCGAGCGGTCTTTCAACATGATCTGGCGGGTGCCCCAGATGCGCTCGCTGACCCAGCGTTTCAGCAACTACCTGAGTGTGATCACGGTTGGGCCGCTGCTGATCGTCTGCGCCATCGGCATTACGGCCACCATTTTCTCTTCCACCTACGTCCAGGCACTCATGGCGGTGGAACCGCTGGGCTCACTGATCCTGTTTGCCAGCCGCTTTACGCCGTTCTTCCTGGTGGTGATGGCCTTTACGTTTGTGTACATCTTCATCCCGAATACCCGTGTGAAATTCCGCTACGCTGCGATTGGCGGGCTGGTGGCAGGCGTTGCCTGGCAGGCTGGCGGGATGCTGTTTGCCTCATTCGTGGCCGGCTCCGCCCGGTACGCGGCGATCTATTCGAGCTTTGCGATCGGTATTGTCCTGCTGATCTGGCTCTATCTGAACTGGTTGCTGCTGCTCATTGGGGCCAGCATCGTTTACTACCTGCAGAACCAGCAGGCCGTGTCCAAGCGGTATCGAGTCCGCTATTCGCCTGAATTGCAGGAGCAGGTGGCTCTGGTGCTGATGTGGATGGTCTGCAAGCCCTTCAGTGAGGGTCGGCCGGCGCCCCAACAGGAGAAGCTGGAGCACCTGATGGCGGTGCCGGCGGACATCACCCGTCGCGTCAGTGACAAACTGATCCGGGGCGGATTGCTCAATCTGGCCGGTAGCGGCGGCGACTGCCTGCTTCCCGGTCGAGCACTGGACCTGATTACCATCGACGACATCCTGCAAACCGTGCGGGCGGATGAAGATCACCTGACGCGGCGATTGCCCCAGGTGCTGCCGCCGGAGCTGCATGCCCACTACAGCCGGGATCCCCGCACCATGTCCGAGGTGTTGCACCAGTCACCGGTCCCTCAGGACCTGGAATCCCGCACCTGACAGGCGTCAGCCGGCGTCAGGGATGAGGGGCCTCGCGGAGCATCGTCAGCAGGGCCGTGCGGATTTTGACGAAGGTCGGCTCGTCCATCTGCAGCGCGCGTAACAGCTGGTCTTCCGGCAGGTTCCGTTGGTGGGCATGGCGCAGTACTTCCCGGGTTCCCAGGATGATGCCGTCGTTGATGGGCGTATGCGGTCCGTTGGGAGCCGGACGCTCGGCAGTCATCAGGTAGGCCTGGTATTGCGGTGGCAGATCCCAGCGTACTGACAGCAGTCGGGCGACGTCCCACTCATGGTTTCTCAGGGCCGTACGGATGACGGCCGGTTCCGGCAGAGCGGCCTGATCCTGGCCCCGGTAGATGCGCGTTACCTCGCGGCGAAGCGTGATGTAGGCCAGCGCCGGCACCAGGGTGACCAGGAAGAAGGCGTTGCCATCCGCACCCTGCGAGCGAGCGATCAGTTCGGCTGCCCGTGCGCAGGCCAACCCCCAACGCCAGGCCCGTTGTGTAAACAGCGCCTCCTGGTTGGAGCGGGCGGTCATCATCGGGCGCATGACGGCGGCGGCGGCCACGCTGCGCACGCCATCCAGTCCCAGCAGGAAAATTGCGTGTTCGACGGACTCGATCGGCTGGTCGCTGGGCCTGAAAAACGGGCTGTTGGCGACGTGCAGGAGCTGCTCGGTCAGGGCCGGATCGCCCAGGATGATGTTGGCAAGTTCGTGGCGGCTGATGTCTTCCGCGGACAGCGCCCGCATGAGCATGGGCAGGACGGCCGGCTGGCGGGGCAGTTCCATGAGATGGCCGTCATCCAGGCGCGACTGCAGCTGGGTCAGGATCCCGGGGGCATCGGGCGTATCCCGCTGCAACTCGGCGGGTGAGGCGTCCAGTAGCCAGCAGAACAGGTGGTTCTCAAGCTGGGTGAGGGCGCCACGGGTGGGTTCCTCGTCCGCTGGATCGGTATTCACCGCATTCAACAGCCCGCTGTTCTGGCGGAGCCCTTCAGGCGGGTTTGCAGGTTTTGGTTTAAGCCATTGAAACAGGCGCCACATCCCGACGGCCTCAAGCAGTTGCGACTCTTTCCCAAGCATAGCACCGTGAAAGGCGTCACGTTTTAAAAGCGTAGGATGTTGCTACACAACTTGGTGTGTTTGCAAGGCGCCGCGGCTAGAACAACTGCTCCCCGAAGACGAAAACGAACTGAGCGACACCGGCGGCAAAGCCCAGCGCGGCACCCACCAGGATCAACTTGATCTCATCCTCCTGGAAACAGGGGCGCAGCAAATCCTGGAATTCCTCGGAGCTGAGCGCCACCATGCGCTCGACCATGATGCTCTCCACCGCCTCGGCCCGATCCTTCTCAAACACGGGGTTGTTGAACGATGAGGAGGAAATCTCCAGAGCCTTCTCGCCCACCTGGTTCTTGAGCGTGGCAAAGCCGGTCGGGCCGAACGCCATCTGGGTCAACGCCTTGGCCATGCCGGCGGTTTCGTCCACCAACGGTTTGATGTGCTTGCGCACCATGTTCTTGGCGCGATCGCCGTTGGGGCCGTTGAGCACTGCATTGATGATGTTGCCCACGGTCAGGATTTCATGGGTGACGATGTAGCAGAAGGATTCCGCCACTTCCCGCTGGCGCTTGAGGAACAGACCCTGCAGCCGGATCGGGCCCACCTTGCGCTCCCGCAGCGGGCGGAAGATCACGTTCAGCGCGATCCAGTTGGTGGCCCAGCCGACCAGCAGGCCAAAGAACGGCAGGACCCACCAGGACTGGTAAAAGTACCAGACCGCCATCTGCACCAGTCCGAACAGGAAGCCGAAATAGAGGCCGGAGTTGACGATGAAGCGAAATTCCTTCTCGCCGCACTCCAGGAAAATACGGTTGAGCAGTCGCTTGTCCGTCGCCAGCTGCTCGATGACCATGCCCTTGATGTCCAGCAGGCCCTCGATGTTGAGCGACAGGTCGTCCACCAGATTGTCCACCAGCTGCGGTGTGGAACGGCGTACCCGGTCGTAGACCATCTTGCGGGCCGAAGCGGGCAGGTTTTCCCAGAATGTCGGGTACTCCCGCAGCATGAGCTCGTCGACGTATTCTTCGGTGCGGGGCTCCACCGTCTGGATCACGTATTCGGCCAGGACCTGCGGGTCGATCTGCTCAAAGATTTCGCGCACCGTACCGATCTTGGAAATGGTGGCGTCCACGCTCTTGGCGGCCATCTTGCGCGCCTTGGAAGGAATGATGCCCTGCCAGCCCCAGATGGGCCGCACGCCGATGAATTCCAGCGGATAGAACGTCATCTTGATGGCCAGCCAGTTGGTGACCCAGCCGATCAAGGCGGCAATAACGGGGATACTGAGGTATTGCCAGAATTCGGTGCTGTGCAGCAATTCGCTCATGCGTACGACTCGTTTGGTCCGTTATCGTTGTGGTCCAGGGCAAGGCATTTCGGTGGTGCCATCGCGGTGCTTCATCCTTGGCGGTGGGTCACCGGGCGGGGATGCGCTCTGGCATCTTCTGCATCCGCCCCAAAAGTGTCAATGACGCTGGCGCAGGAACGTGCGGTCAGCACGATCAAAGCGTTTCGCCGTGTGCCGCTTCGGTGGGTTTGCTCCGGAGTCGTTCGGTCGCCCCCTCGATCAGCGACAGCAACACCGGCACCACCAGCAGGATCAGGAAGGTCCCGGTGGCCAGGCCGAAGGCAATACTCACCGCCATGGGAATCAGGAACTGGGCCTGCAGCGAGGTCTCGAACAGCAGGGGCAGCAGGCCGCCGATGGTGGTCAGGGAGGTGAGCAGCACCGCCCGCAGGCGTTGGCAGGAGGCTTCCACCAGCGCTTCCCGTGCCGGCATCCCGCCCTCGCGCAGCTCCTGGTAGAAGGTCACCAGGATGATGGAATCGTTGATGACAATGCCGGACAGCCCGAACATGCCAAACAGCGAGAGGATGGTCAGGTCGATGCCCAGCAGCAGGTGCCCGAGAATGGCGCCACAGAGCCCAAAGGGAATCGCAATCATCACCGCCAGCGGCCAGGTGTAGGCGGCGAACACCCAGGCCAGGATGATGTAGATCATCGCCAGGCCGATCAGGGCGCCCGAAGCCATGTCCTGGCCCGTCTCGCGTTGCTCTTCGGCCTTGCCTTTGAACGTGGTGCGCACGCCGTACCGGCTCTGCAGTTGGGGGATGGCCTTCTGCTGAAGCTCGGCCAGCACCTGGTTGGCGTTGGTGATCTTGTTGTCCACGTCCGCGGTGACATGGACGCCAAGCTGACCGTCGGTATGGCGCAGCAGGGCCAGCCCGCGTCGGGACTCGAGGTTGATCACGTTGGCCAGCGGCGTGGTATCGCCAGACGATGTCACAATGGGCAGCGTGTCCAGGGTGCGCTGCAGGTCCCGCTCCGCCTTGGGCAGCATGATACGGACTTCCACTTCATCGTGGCTGTCGTAGAACACTTGCAGGAGCTGGCCGTCCAGGGCGGCGCGCATCTGGCGGCCCACGTCGTCGATGGTCAGCCCGAGGCTCTGGGCCAGAGGCGTGAGCGTGAAGATATACTGCTGCTTGCCCCAGGGCAGGTCGTCGAGAATGTCCGTCAGTCCCTGGTATTGGCCCAGGCTGGTCTTGAGGGATTCGGCGGCCTGCTTGAGGGTGCCGGCATCGGCGCCGGTGATGAAGATATCCAGCGGTTTGCCCGGCGGCCCGCCCTGGGGGCTGGTGATCGACAGCTGCTCGATGCCGGCCCGTTTGGGCAGGGCGTCACGCCAGGCGGCAATGAACCGGGGGTTGCGGATCTCGCGGGCGTCCGGCTCGGTCAGTTCCACCGACACCATGGCGTACTGCTCGCCCCGTTCGGTGGAGCGGCCGCCGTCAAACGAGCCGCGGTTCAGCTCCAGCACCGCCATTTTCACCAGCGGATTGTCCTTGCCCAGTGCATCGCTGGTTTGCCATAGCGCGTCTTCCATTTGCTGGCCATAGGCCTTCACCGTTGACGGCGGTGTCCCGGCAGCGAATTTCACGCTGGCGACGATGCGGGTGGATTCCGGCGTGGGGAAGAAGGTAAAGCGCACGTGGCCCGAGGCCACCAGTACCACGCTCAGTGCGAGGGCGCAGCCGGTTCCGACCAGAACCGTGGCGCGGTTTCTCAGACTCCACTCTGCCATGGGCCGGAAGGTGTGGTCGCGGAAGCGGTTGAAGGCCCGGTCCAGTTTCTGGCGCAGCGGGCCTTCCTCGCGATGATGATGCTTGTGGAACGACGCGCGCAGGTGTCCCGGCAGGATCAGGAAGCTTTCGATCAGCGAGGCGATGATCACGCAGATCACCACGAACGGAATGTCCTTCAGGATCTGGCCGATGATGCCGCTGACCATCATCAGGGGCAGGAAGGCGGCAATGGTCGTCAGGGACGAACTCATGACCGGGACCAGCATGCGCCGGGCGCCCCCTTCGGCGGCCTGCAGGGATCGCTCGCCTTTCTGGTAGTGGGTCATCGCATCCTCGGCCACCACGATGGCGTCGTCCACGATGATCCCCAGCGCCATGATCAGCGCGAACAGGCTGACCATGTTGATGCTGCCGCCGTTGAGCCAGAGGATGGCGAGCGTCCCCATGAACGAGATGGGAATCCCCGCCGCCACCCAGAAGGCGATGCGGCCGTTGAGGAAAATGAACAGGATGCCCACCACCAGGATCAGACCGCTCAGGCCGTTCTTGAGCAGCAGGTTGATGCGGTCGACGATCAGCTCGTAATTCTCGTCAAACGTGATCAGTTTGACGCCGTCCGGCAGCGAGGGGCGGGTGTCTTTGAGCCAGTTGAGCATGATGTCCGCGGAACTGAGGGCGTCGCTCGTTTCGGCCCTTTGCAGTTGCATCAGCACGGCGGGCTGGCCCTGGTAGAACACCTCCACCGCGTTGTCCTTGGGGCGCAGACTGATGTTGGCAATGTCGCCCAGGGTGAGGCGGCGGCCGTCGGCGGTGGTCATGATCGGCATGCGGCTGAATTCGGCGGCCGTTCGGCCCTTCTCCAGGCTGCGGATTTCCCGCGCGGATTCTTCCTCGCCCACAGTGCCGGCCGGAATATCCTGGCTCTGACCCAGGATCCGCTGGCCCAGCTGGGGCAGGGACTGGTGCAGCTCGGCGATGCGGTCGCTGCCCACCTCGATGGCGATTTCCCGATCCGGCAGGCCGGTCATTTCCACCTTGGCCACGCCACGGTTGAGCAGCTCATCTTCAAACCGGTAGGCCAGTGGACGCAGGGCTTCCAGCCGCACCGGGCCGGTCAGGATGACGCTGGCGATGGCCTCGTTGCGGATGAACTTGCTGATTTCCGGGCGCTCGGCATCGCTGGGCAGGTTGCGGACCAGGCCGACTTGCTCGTTGACCTGATCCAGCGCGATGCCCATGTCTGAGCCTTCCTCGTACTCGATGACGATGTTCGAGTAGCCCAGCGAGGAGGTGGAGCGCATCTCCTTCACGTTATCCAGGTTGCGCAGTTCCTGCTCCAGCGGGGTGGTGATGGAGCGGGCGACGTCCTCGGCGCTGGCGCCGGGCCAGACCACGTGCACGGTGATAAAGTCGGTGGCGAAGTTGGGGAAGAACTGGCGGTTGAGGCCGGTCAGCGCGTAAACGCCGGCCAGGACCATGATCAGCATCAGCAGGTTGGCGGCGACCTTGTGCCGGGCGAAACGACCCAGCAGGTCCTGGCGATGCTCGCTGCGCGGATCAGCCATTGTCCGGTGCTCCGTCCATGACGCTGACCTTCAGGCCCGTAATGGCATTGGGAAGCTGGGTTGCAAGGATGCGATCGCCGTCCTGCAGTTGGTCCGTGCGAATCAGCAGGAACTGGCGGTCCTGCTCGAAGCGGTCGCCCATCACCTGCACATCCATCGATTCCAGACGACCGTCTTTCACCCGGTACAGGGTGTGCTCATCGTAAAGCGAGGCCACCGGCACGGAGAACAGGTTCGGTTCTTGGGGCAGCTCGAGGGAAATGTCCAGTGTCCGGTTCAGCGCCGCAGCCGGGGCGTCGTCCGTGAAACGGAACAGTCCGTCCATGCCGCCCGCACCGCTGTTCACCTGTCCGGACAGGCGCGTCAGGTGGAGCTTCCGGGAGGCACCGCCCAGGCGCGTCGTGGCTGTCAGTTCTTGATCGTTCGCCAGGGCCTGTTGAATCGTGACGATGCGGTTCATGGGAATCTGCGCTCGGACTTCCAGGTCGTCGCTGGCATAGAGGCTGACCAGCGGCTCGCCGGGCCGGACCCGTTCGCCGGGGCTGACGTCGATCTCGGTGATGGTGCCGTCGAAGGGCGCGTGGATGCGCGTGCGGCCCAGATCGAGCCTGGCCTGAGCCAGCAAGGCATTGGCGCGGTCCAGTTTGGCTTGTAGGGACTTCAGGCGGCTGTCGTGATTCGCCACCGCAAGCTGGCGGTTGACCAGGGAAATCTCGGCGCCCTGCAGGGCTTCCCGGGCCTGATCCAGGCGGGTCTGGCTGTTGAGGTTGGATTCGGACAGTCGTTGCTCGCGATCCAGCGCGCGCTGGGCCAGGGCCACCAGGGACGTTTCCCGCTCCAGCAGTTTTTTATCGGCATCGTACTGGTTGCGCTCCTGGGCAATCTGGCTTTCCAGTTCCGCCACGTCGGCCTGACGCTGATCCACCAGCAGGCCGACCTCGTCGTCCTCCAGCTCCAGAATGATGTCACCTTTACTGACGTGCTGGCCCTCGAGATGGACCAGGCGAGCGACATCGGCCGTCACAGCGGCGCTCAGCGTGGAGCGGAACGGCGTTTCCACCCGCCCCAGCAGGCGCAGTTGCGGCGAGCGGCTGGCGGATTGGACGACGGTCGTCTGGATCGGCCAGGCCTTTTCTTCCGGGTTGCTCTCCGGAGGCGTCGGGCGCAGGGCGATCAACAGGCTGGCGATACCGATGGCCACGAGGACCAGCAGGACAGGGAGCAATCGCCGCCGATTGAAGCGGAATCGAGTGGATGCGTGCACGGCCTGAACTCTCTATGACCCGGGTGATGCCCGGGCTGTTTTTATGGTGTCTCAGTGATTGGACTCTTTGTGTCCAATACGCCGCATTCTAGAGGGTTTTGCTCGCCGCCGCATGATCGGGCGCAAGGGATATCGAATATTTGTCGTTAGCTGTGATGTTGCTGGCCGTCGCCCCACAGCCAGTGGCATATGGACAGTGCCGCGACCGGGGCGGTTTCCGTGCGCAGGACACGCGGGCCCAACGCGGCCGCGATAAAGCCGGCCTGCTCGGCGGCGGCGATTTCCGATTCGCTCAATCCGCCTTCCGGTCCGATCAGCAGGGCCAGGCGAGTGGGCGTGGCCAGGCCGGTCAGCGACTGTTCCGTGCGGTGATGCAGCACCAGTCGCAAGTCGTCCTCGCCGGTCGTGACAAACCAGTCGTCCAGCGTCATCACCGGTTCGATGGTCGGCACCATCGCGCGACCGCACTGTTCGGCCGCGCTGATCGCCACCTGCTGCCAGTGGCGCAGGCGCTTGTCTTCCCGGTCGCCCTTGAGTTTGACCTCACAGCGCTCGCTGACCAGCGGGGTAATGCGGTCGACGCCCATTTCCACACTCTTCTGGATGGCGTAGTCCATGCGGTCCCCCCGGGACAGGACTTGACCCAGATGCACTCGCAGCGGCGATTCGGCGGCGTTGGCGACCGGCTCACCGACCCGAACCTGCACCGCTTTCTTGCTGACGTCGGTCAGGGTCGCCGGGTAGTCGTAGCCATCGCCATTGAACAGCTCGATCGCCTGTTCCGGCTGCATACGCAGGACGCGGCCCACGTGGTTGGCCGCGTGGTCATCCAGCTCGACGGTCTGGCCGGCGGCCAGGCTTACCGGTGAGTAAATGCGGGGAATTCGCATGAGGGAGCCTCTGATGCCTCAGTCCTGGGTCGCGATCTCGATGCCTTCCGTCGCCACCTGGGCCAGATGCCGGATCTGCTCTTCCGTGATCACGTAAGGCGGCATGAAGTAGATCACGTTGCCGAGCGGCCGCAGCAGCGCCTGACGGGTCAGGGAGTGACGGTAGACCCGGATGCCGCGACGCTCCTGCCAGGGGAAGGGCGTCTTGCTGGCCTTGTCCTTGACCATCTCGATGGCCAGGGTCATGCCGTGCTGGCGGATGTCGCCCACATGCGGGTGATCGGCCAGGTGCGCCACGGAATCGGCCATGCACTGGGACAGACGGCGGTTGCTCTCGATGACGTTGTCGTCCCGGAAAATATCCAGCGTGGCCAGGGCGACCGCGCAACCGATCGGGTTACCGGTGTAACTGTGGGAATGCAGGAAGGCCTTCATGGTTTCGTAGTCGTCGTAGAAGGCGTCGTAGACGTCATCGGTCGTGAGCACCACGGACAGCGGCAGGTAACCGGCGGTCAGGCCCTTGGACAGGCACATGAAATCCGGTGTGATGCCGGATTGCTCGCAGGCGAACAGGGTGCCGGTGCGGCCGAAACCCACGGCGATCTCGTCGGCGATCAGGTGAACGCCGTACTTGTCACAGGCTTCCCGCAGCTTGGTGTGGTAGATCGCGTGGTGCATGCGCATGTTGCCGGCGCACTGGATCAGCGGCTCGACGACGACCGCGCAGATCTCGTCGTGGCGTTCGGCCAGGATCCTGTCCATCGCCTCGAACTGGCGCAGGGCATAGTCTTCCCAGCTTTCGCCGTCCTCGCGGTTGAACGCATCCGGCGAGGGCGCGGTGATGACTTCCATCAGCAGCGGTTCGTAGGTGTCCTTGTAAAGCGGCACGTCACCGAGGGCGAGGGCGCCCAGGGTTTCGCCGTGGTAGCTGTTGCCCAGGTTGACGAAGTTTTTCTTGCCCGGTTTGCCGTGGTTGCGCCAGTAGTGATAGCTCATCTTGAGCGCGGCCTCGATGGCGGAGGAACCGTTGTCCGCGTAGAAACACTTGCTCAGGCCGTCAGGGGTGACTTCGATCAGTCGTTCGGAGAGATTGACCACCGGCTCGTGTGTGAAGCCGGCCAGCATGGCGTGTTCCAGTTGCTCGGTCTGCTCGCGAATGGCGGCGTTGATCCGCGGGTTGGCGTGGCCGAACAGGTTGACCCACCAGGAGCTGACCGCATCGATATAACGATTCTCTTCAAAGTCTTCCAGCCAGACGCCTTCGCCGCGCTTGATGGGAATCAGCGGCAGGCTCTCGTGATCTTTCATCTGGGTACAGGGGTGCCAGACGGTCTTGAGGTCCCGCTTGACGATGTCGGCGTTGCGCATGGTGCTCTCCTCTGACGGCTCGGGGCAGGCGGGGCGTGTGAGCGGTCCCTTTGTTATGGCCCCGGCAACGAAAAATTCGGATTCGCAATGATACTGGTGCCGAGGGGGTGGGGGCCAGCACACAGCATTAACCATATGGCTATGCTGGCCAATCTGCCCCATCCCGGGTCACCCGCGGCCAATGGCCAGACAGTCGCCGTCGTGGAAGATGGAGCGAACGATAAGACAGGAGACACAGCATGAAGTTTGACGTGGTGCACCCGTACGATGCGAGTCTGGATACCGTGCTGGGTGCCTTCTTTGACGAGCAGCACATCCAGGACAAGAACGATCGCCTGGGGCACCGGAATGTTCAGGTTCGTGAGCTCAAGTGCGACGACACAGCGGGCAAGATTGTGGTGGAGCGGGAAATGACCACGTCGGTCAAGGTGCCCGGTGCCCTGGCCGGTTTTCACCGGGAGTGGAATGCCGTTCGCCAGGAAGAGCACTGGTTCCGTAAAGATCAGGGTGAATGGCACTGCGAATTCCGCGTCAGGATCGACGGCGTGCCCGCCAAGATCCAGGGCAATATGCAGCTCAAGGGCGCGGGCGAGGCCTGCACCAACCATGTGTCGCTGGACGTACGCTGCGAAATCCCGCTGCTGGGGAAGAAGATCGCTCAGTTTCTGGTGGAAGATACCCGCATCAAGATCGAGCAGGAATACGACGCCACGCGGGGCATGCTCTGAGCATTCAGAGCACTCCAGAACATATTGGCAGACGTAGGTTGGGCTGACGCAGGAAGCCCAACAACCGAGGTCATCGCGAATCCCCATATCGTCGCAACCCTGGGCGGCAGGCACAGTGTTGCGTTGGGCTTCCTGCGTCAGCCCAACCTACGAGTCGCTGAAGCAAAGAAGGGAGCCGATCGGCTCCCTTCTTTGATTTCTCGACAAGCAGTCGTCAGTGCTTCAATACCCGTGACAGGAACGACTGCGTGCGTTCGTTCTGCGGGTTGTCGAAGACCGCTTCCGGCTTGCCTTCCTCGACGATCTGACCGCCGTGGATGTAGATGACGCGGTCCGCCACTTCCCGGGCAAAGCCCATTTCGTGGGTCACGACCATCATGGTCATCCCTTCCTTGGCCAGTTCCCGCATGACGTCCAGCACTTCGCCGATCATCTCCGGGTCCAGGGCCGAGGTGGGCTCGTCGAACAGCATCAGGCGTGGCTCCATCGCCAGGGCGCGGGCAATCGCCACCCGTTGCTGCTGGCCGCCAGAGAGCTGGGTCGGGTACTTCTCCGCCTGGTTGGCGATGCCGACCCGGTCCAGCAGCTTCATGGCGATGTCGGCTGCGGCGGATTTGTCGGTGCTTTTCACCTTCATCGGCGCCAGCATGATGTTCTCCTTCACCGTCAGGTGCGGGAACAGGTTGAACTGCTGGAACACCATGCCGACTTCCTTGCGGATGGCTGCGAGGGACTTCTGGTTGCCGCCCTTGGGCTCCAGCGGCTGCTGATCCACCACCAATTCGCCGGATTCATACTCTTCCAGGCCGTTAACGCAGCGGATCAGCGTCGACTTGCCCGAGCCGCTGGCGCCGATGATCACCACCACTTCGCCGGATTGGACTTCAAGATCAATATCCTTGAGGACATGGTGATCGCCGAAATACTTGTTCAGGCGCTGCATGCGCACGATCTTTTCCATGGTCAGCCTCCGTCAGCTCGATGCCAGTCCGCGACGCTCAGCAAAGCGCAGCAGGAACGACAGGGTCAGGGTGATGGCGAGATACAGCAGGGCCACCATGAAATACACCTCGAACGCGGTGAAGGTGGTCGCGATGTAGATCTGGCCCTGACGGACCAGTTCGCCCACACCGATGACGGAGAACAGGGACGTGTCCTTGATGCTGACAATCGCCTGGTTGCCCAGCGGCGGAATCATGCGGCGCAGGGCCTGCGGCCAGACTACGGACCAGAAGGTCTGTGAGCGGGACAGGCCGAGCGATACGCCGGCTTCCGTCTGGCCCTTGTCGATGGACTGCACGCCTCCGCGGACCACTTCGGAAATATAGGCGCCGGAGTTCAGCGCAATCGCCGCGATGCCCGCGGTCAGCGCGTTGATCGGGCCGCCGACGATGTCCGGCAGACCGTAGAAGATGAACAGGACCTGTACGAGAATCGGGGTGCCCCGGAAAATCTCGATGTAGGCGGTCGCGGGCCAGCGCAACAGGCGGTTGCGGCTGAGGCTGGCCAGACCCATGAAAATCCCGATGAGGAAGCCGATCAGCAGGCCACCAAAGGAGATCAGCAGGGTATAGGGGATGCCTTTAAGCAGATAGGGCACCGAGCCAAAGGCGGCGCTCCAATCGAATTCAAAGCCGGATGCCACGGTTCGTTTCTCCAGTGTCTAAACAAAAAAACGCAGGGTACCGCGAGGTACCCTGCGCTGTTTTCATTGGATTTACTGGTCCTCCGGCATCGGGCCGAACCACTTCTCGTAGATGTCCTTGTAAGTACCGTCTTCCTTCATGCTGGCCAGGGCGTCGTTGACCTTGTCCAGCCACTTGCTGCCACTCTTCAGGGCGATGCCGTACTGCTGGCCTTCGTACAGTGGGCCAACGGTGGTCACGCGATCCTTGCCCTTGGTGCGGGCGAAGTAGCCCACGTTCGGGGCGTCGTAGAACACCGCGTCAACGCTGCCGGACATCAGGGCCATGTACATGTCGGCACTGCCGGGATACGGCGTCACGCCGTCATCGTCATCGATGTTCTTGGTCAGGTAGTCGTAGCTGGTACTGCCGATCTTGGTGCCGACTTTCTTGCCTTCCAGGTCGTCGACGGTCTTGATGGAGTCGTCGCCTTTCTTGATCAGCAGGCGCAGACCGGAATCGTAGTACGGGTCGGAGAAATCGACGATCTGCTCACGCTCTTTCGTGATGGTGATGCCGGCCAGGGCAATATCCACATTACCGGTCTGCAGGGCCGGGATAATGCCGTTGAAATCCATGGTGTTGAGTTTGTAGTCGAAGCCCGCGCGCTTGGCGACTTCAGCGAGGATGTCCATGTCGAAGCCGACCATCTTGCCGGAATCCTGGTCCATCATCTCGAACGGGACGAAGCTCGGGTCGGTCACTGCGCGCAGGGTCTCTGCGCTGACCATTGTGGTGCCCAGGGTCAGGGCGAGGGTCGCACTCACGGTCTTCAGCCATTTGGCGCTCATAGTTCCTCCTGGTTTCTTTTTTTGGGGATCTGATTTTGCTTTTGGCAACGACGTCACGAGACCGCAAGTCTCGCGATGGACGGGGATTTCTCCCAATCAGAATAGTTTAGACCATGGCGGCAAAGGGTATGGAAAGTCAATTTTGAAGACATCGACTGAAGTCGTATTGACGGTTTTTCTGGCAGGAAAATTGCCCGGCCATGGAGGCCCGGCCGGGCGCAGGATAGCGACGATCAGAACGCGATCTTGTCGCGCTGGGCCAGGCCCAGATTGTGCCAGATGCTCACGCTGGCGTTGGCCTGGTTCAACGTGTAGAAGTGCAGGCCGGGAGCGCCTGCGTCCAGCAGCTTCTCACACATGCGCGTGACGATTTCCTCGCCGAACTGGCGGATGCTCTCGCTGTCGTCGCCGTAGGCTTCCAGCTGCTTGCGGATCCAGCGGGGAATTTCGGCCCCGCACATCTCCGAGAAGCGCGCCAGGTTGGTGTAGTTGACGATGGGCATGATGCCCGGCACCACCGGAATCGTGATGCCCATCTTCTCCAGCCGGTCGATGAAGTAGAAGTAGCTGTCGGCGTTGAAGAAGTACTGGGTGATGGCACTGTTGGCGCCGGCGTCCACCTTGCGGGCGAAGTTTTTCAGGTCTTCCTCGGCACTGCGCGCCTGGGGGTGAAACTCCGGGTAGGCGGCCACTTCGATGTTGAAGGTGTCGCCGGAATGCTCGCGAATGAAGCTCACCAGTTCGTTGGCGTAGCGCAGTTCGCCGGCCGCCCCCATGCCCGAGGGCAGGTCACCGCGCAGGGCGACGATGCGGTTGATGCCGTTGTCCTTGTACAGGTCCAGCAGCTCGGCAATGCTCTCGCGGGAACCGCCCACGCAGGACAGGTGCGGAGCGGTGGAGATGCCCTGTTTATGCAGGCTGAGCACCGTGTCGATGGTGCGGTCGCGAGTCGAGCCGCCGGCGCCAAAGGTTACGGAGAAGAAGTCGGGATTCACTTCGGCCAGCTTGTCGCGGACGACCTGGAGTTTTTCCTTGCCCTGATCCGTCTTGGGCGGGAAGAACTCGAAGCTGAAGCGTCGCTTGAACTGTTTCTGGGATTCCATGGGATTGCTCTGTCACTGTCGGCGCAGCCCGCGAGCCGCGCCGTACTTCACTGTTGGGCAGGCGGGCGCCGCAGCACCCGCACTCCGTGGGACCGGATCAGTACTTGTAGGAGTCCGGCTTGTACGGGCCTTCCACATCAACGCCGATGTATTTGGCCTGCTGCGGCGTCAGCTTGGTGATGGTGCCACCGAAGCCTTCCACCATGGCGCGGGCCACTTCCTCGTCGAGGTGCTTGGGCAGAACCTGGACGTAAACGCCTTTCGCACGGGCGTCTTCCGGCAGGTCGGCAAAACGACGCTCGAACAGGTGCATCTGCGCCAGGACCTGGTTGGCGAAGGAGCCGTCCATGATCCGCGACGGGTGACCGGTGGCGTTGCCCAGATTCACCAGGCGGCCTTCGGACAGCAGGATCAGGTAGTCGCCGGCGGCCTTGTCACGGTGGATCAGGTGCACCTGCGGCTTGATCTCTTCCCACTCCCAGTTCTTGCGCATGTAGGCGGTGTCGATCTCGTTGTCGAAGTGGCCGATGTTGCAGACCACGGCGCCCGCCTTGATGTTCTTCAGCATGTTGGCGTCGCAGACGTTGACGTTACCGGTGGTGGTGACCAGCAGGTCGGTGTTCTGCAGCAGGTCGCGGTTGATGGCGGCCTCGGTGCCCGTGTTGATGCCGTCAACGTAAGGAGAGACGACTTCAAAACCGTCCATGCACGCCTGCATGGCGCAGATCGGGTCGGCCTCGGTGACCTTCACGATCATGCCTTCCTGGCGCAGGGAAGCGGCTGAGCCCTTGCCGACGTCGCCGTAACCGATGACCAGCGCCTTCTTGCCGGACATCAGGTGATCGGTCGCGCGCTTGATGGCATCGTTCAGGCTGTGACGACAACCGTACTTGTTGTCGTTCTTGGATTTGGTGATGGCGTCGTTGACGTTGATCGCCGGCACTTTCAGGGTGCCTTCACGCAGCATTTCCTGCAGGCGATGCACGCCGGTGGTGGTCTCCTCGGTAACGCCGTGGCAGTTGGCCAGGATGTCGGCGTATTTCTCGTGGAGCAGGGCCGTCAGGTCGCCGCCGTCGTCCAGGATCATGTTCGGCTCCCAGCCGTCCACGTCTGCACCCACGGTGCGCTCGAGACACCAGTCGTACTCTTCATCGGTTTCGCCTTTCCAGGCAAAGACTGGAATGCCCTGAGCGGCGATGGCCGCCGCGGCGTGATCCTGGGTGGAGAAGATGTTGCAGGAAGACCAGCGAACCTCGGCACCCAGCGCCACCAGCGTCTCGATCAATACCGCGGTCTGGATGGTCATGTGGATACAGCCCATGATCTTGGCGCCGGCCAGCGGCTGCTCGCCCTTGTACTTGTTGCGCAGGGCCATCAGTGCGGGCATCTCGCTCTCGGCGATCATGATTTCCTTGCGGCCCCAGTCGGCCAGGGAAATGTCACGGACCTTGTAGTCCTGGTTGGTATTCAGTTGTTCAGCCGGTGTGCTCATTGTCTGTGCTCCTGGTTCTGGTGACGTTGCCGCGACAATCGCCGCAACGCGATGATTCGTTGTTGGCTCCCCTCTCCCCTGGAGGGAGAGGGGCCGGGGGAGGGGGGGGGATTCGAACGGCAGAGTGGCCTGCTCCCCCCTCTCCCCAAACCCCTCTCCCGCAAGGGGCGAGGGGCTTTAACAGGGTGTGGCTAAAGCGCCGGGAATCAGATACCCGCAGCATCCTTCAGCGCGGCGGCCTTGTCCGTCTTCTCCCACGGGAAGGCGGTGAAGGTCTTGCCGCCGACGGTCATCTCGAACGGCTCGCGGCCGAAGTGGCCGTAGGCTGCAGTGGCGCGATACATCGGGTGCAGCAGATCCAGCATGCGGGTGATCGCATACGGACGCAGGTCAAAGTGCTGGCGGACCAGCTGGACAATCTTGTCTTCCGCGATCTTGCCGGTGCCGAAGGTGTTGATGGAGATGGAGGTCGGCTCCGCTACGCCGATGGCATAGGACACCTGGATCTCACAGCGATCGGCGAGGCCGGCCGCGACGATGTTCTTGGCCACGTAACGGCCGGCGTAAGCGGCGGAACGGTCGACCTTGGACGGATCCTTGCCGGAGAATGCACCACCACCGTGACGGGCCATGCCGCCGTAGGTGTCGACGATGATCTTGCGGCCGGTCAGGCCACAGTCACCCACCGGGCCGCCGATCACGAACTTGCCGGTCGGGTTGATGTGGAACTTGGTGTCCGCGTGCAGCAGCTCGGCCGGCAGCACGTGCTTGACGATCAGCTCCATCACCGCGTCTTTCAGGTCCGCCTGGCTGACGTTCGGGTCGTGCTGGGTGGACAGGACCACGGCATCGATGCCGGTCACGCGGCCGTTCTCGTATCGGCAGGTGACCTGGCTCTTGGCATCCGGACGCAGCCACGGCAGCAGGCCGTTCTTGCGCGCTTCGGCCTGGCGCTCCACAAGGCGGTGGGCGTAACAGATCGGCGCCGGCATCAGCACGTCGGTTTCGTTGCTGGCGTAGCCGAACATCAGGCCCTGATCGCCGGCGCCCTGGTCTTCCGGCTTCTGGCGGTCGACGCCCTGGGCAATGTCGACGGACTGCTTGCCGATGATGTTGATCACACCACAGGTGTCGCCGTCGAAGCCGACGTCGGAGGAGGTGTAGCCAATGTCCTTGATCACCGAGCGCACCAGGTCTTCCAGGTCGACCCAGGCGGAGGTGGTGATCTCGCCGCCGACGATCGCCACGCCGGTCTTGACCATGGTTTCGCACGCCACGCGGGCGTTGGGATCTTCGGTCAGGATGGCGTCCAGAACCGCATCGGAAATCTGGTCGGCCAGCTTGTCCGGATGACCTTCGGACACGGACTCGGACGTGAAGATGCTGTAGTCAGACATGCTTGCGAATTCCTTTTTGTTCAGGCGGCTTATCGCGCCGCAACATGTTGATGAAACAAAGGGTTTAAACAACGTGTGGTTGAAGGTTACGCCATCACTGGCTTTCCGGTTTCCGGAATTCACGAACCTGAATCTGGAAACCGTTTCTCAATCCGATAAAGAGGGTTTCACCGGTCTCCAGACCGGCATCACGGGCCCAGGCGCTCAGATCTTCGGGTTCAAAGCCCAGCCAGAGATCGCCACAGTTGGCCTTGGCCCAGTTCTGGTCGTGGCTGCACAGATCGCTGATGACGAGATAACCGCCATCGCGCATCAGCGCCGCCGCGTCCACGAAAATGTCCGCCGGACTCGGGACGTGGTGGAGCACCATGTTCGCAACCACCAGGTCGAAGCCACCGGTGTGTGTTGACCGGAGACGGTCGGCCGTCCCTTCGATCAGCACCACATTGCCCAGGCCGGCATCGTCGCAACTGGCCTGCGCCTTGGACAGCATGTCGCGGGAATTATCCACCGCCACCACCTGCTCGCTGACCCGGCTCAATTCCGCCAGGAAGGCGCCTTCCCCGGGGCCGATTTCCAGGCTGGTCCGCCAGCGCTGTCCGGCGGCCTTTTGCTCGATCAGACCGGTCACAGGCTCGGCATACTGGTCAAACGCCGCAATCAACTCCTGCTGCTCCCGGAATTGTTCGGCATGCCGGGCAAAGAAGGCCTGGGACTGATCCGCCCGTTGGTCGCGGATTTCCTGGATGCGCTCGCTCAAATGCATGGGCAATACCACCTGGTCCACCAGTTCGAACACCTGATGCACCGCGCGATCGGCCAGGGACTCCACATTGGAGCGTAGCGGCCGCCGGTAGAAAATCGCGTTACCTTCCCGCTGCGGCTCCAGCAGACCCGCCTGGCTCAGCACCTTGAGGTGATGGCTCATGCCGGACTGGCGCATCTCGAAAATGCGGCTGAGTTCCAGTACCCCGAACGTATCCCGCTGCAGTACCCGCAGAATCTCCAGGCGCAACGGATCGCCGCTGGCCTTGAGAACCGGCGCCAATACATCCAGCGCAGCCGGCTGGTCGGCGGAGAGGGGGGCGATACTGTTCATGGGGTGCAGTTTAGGTGCTGTTCAAAATAGGATCAATAAATATATCAAAAAATTTTGATATAGGTCTCGAAGGGGTCGGGGATCGGCTCCGGCCAACACGTTCAGATTGCCGCTGGCGATCCCGTCGTGTGTTTCTTTATAAGCGTTCAGGCAGGCCTATTTCCAAAGCTTTCCGACACTTCGATGCCAACCTTGGCAAATTCCTTTACGCGGCGTTTGAATCTTTCCCGGAATTTCCCGGGGATGCATTTGCCCATTGCCTGCCTAATCGGCGAAAATATGCGCCTTCTAGATTTCGGGCCCGGGTTCCGGTGCGGCCAACGCCGTACTGGAGTCCGCTTTGAAAGCCGTTGTATACCCTGGAGATAACTGAATGCCGTCCCGTAAAGATCTTGCCAACGCCATCCGCGCACTCAGCATGGATGCGGTCCAGAAGGCCAAATCCGGCCACCCCGGTGCCCCCATGGGCATGGCAGATATTGCCGAAGTGCTCTGGAACGATTACCTGAGCCATAACCCGACCGACCCGCACTGGGCCAACCGGGACCGCTTCGTTCTGTCCAACGGCCACGGCTCCATGCTGCAGTACTCCCTGTTGCACCTGAGCGGCTACGATCTTTCCATCGACGACCTGAAGAACTTCCGCCAACTGCACAGCAAGACGCCGGGGCACCCGGAATACGGCTACACGCCGGGCGTTGAAACCACCACGGGGCCGCTGGGCCAGGGCATTGCCAACGCGGTCGGTTTCGCTGTTGCGGAAAAGGCGCTGGCCGCCCAGTTCAACCGTGACGGCCACAACATCGTCGATCACTACACCTACGCGTTCCTGGGCGACGGCTGCCTGATGGAAGGCATCTCCCACGAAGTCTGCTCGCTGGCCGGTACGCTGGGCCTGGGCAAGCTGATCATGTTCTATGACGACAACGGTATCTCCATCGACGGTGAAGTGGACGGCTGGTTCACCGACGACACGCCCAAGCGCTTCAATGCCTACGGCTGGCAGGTGATTCCGGACGTCGACGGCCACAACGCCGAGGAAGTCCGGCGCGCCATCGAAGAGGCCCGTGCCAACACCGATCAGCCCACGCTGATCTGCTGCAAGACCATCATCGGCTTCGGCGCACCCAACAAGCAGGGCACCGAGAGCTGCCACGGCGCCGCTCTGGGTGAAGACGAAATCGTCGCCACCCGCGAGAACCTGGGCTGGAACCACCCGGCGTTCGAGATCCCGGACGACATCTACGCCGCCTGGGACGCTCGCGAAAAGGGCGCCGCAGCCCAGAAGAGCTGGAACGAAACCTTCGCCGCCTACAAGAGCGCGCACCCGGAGCTGGCCGCCGAATTCGAACGCCGCGTGAAAGGCGATCTGCCGGCGGACTTCTCCGAGAAGGCGGACGCCTACATCAACGAGCTGCAGGCCAAGGGCGAAACCGTGGCCAGCCGTAAAGCCTCGCAGAATACCCTGAACGCGTTCGGCCCGATGCTGCCGGAACTGCTGGGCGGCTCCGCCGACCTGGCCGGCTCCAACCTGACCATCTGGAACGGCAGCAAAGGCATCAACAAGGAAGACGCCAGCGGCAACTACCTCTATTACGGGGTGCGCGAGTTTGGCATGGCCGCCATCATGAACGGCATCGCCCTGCACGGCGGCTTCGTACCCTACGGCGCGACCTTCCTGATCTTCATGGAATACTGTCGCAATGCCGTGCGCATGGCGGCGCTGATGAAGCAGCGTTCCATCTTCGTGTTTACCCACGATTCCATCGGTCTGGGCGAAGACGGCCCGACCCACCAGCCGATCGAACAACTGGCGACGCTGCGGGTCACTCCGAACATGCACGTCTGGCGTCCTGCCGATGCGGTTGAATCCGCGGTGGCCTGGAAAGCCGCGCTGGAGCGCAACGACGGTCCGTCCTCGCTGGTCTTCTCCCGCCAGGGGCTGCCGCATCAGGATCGTACCGCGGCGCAGGTGGCGGATATCGCCAAGGGCGCCTACGTCCTGTCCGACAGTGACGGCACGCCGGACCTGATCCTGATCGCCACCGGCTCCGAAGTTGGCCTGGCCCAGGACGCCGCGGCGCAACTGCGTGAGCAGGGCCAGAAAGTCCGCGTCGTGTCCATGCCGTCCGCCGAAGTGTTCGAAGCCCAGGATGCCAAGTACAAGCAGCAGGTACTGCCGCTGGATGTCACCAACCGCATCGCCATCGAGGCGGCGGCTGAGGACTACTGGTACAAGTACGTCGGCCTGGACGGTCGCATCGTTGGCATGAGCAGCTTTGGCGAGTCCGCACCGGCCGGTGACCTGTTCAAGTTCTTCGGATTCACGGTCGACAACGTGGTCGCCGTGGCCCAGGACCTGCTGGATAACTAAGTCGTCACGATTCAGTTAAAAATCATCGTTACGATTCAAGTAAAATACAGTCGTTGGGTTGCCCTTCGACTGTATTTTTTCATCCGGGAGACGCCACTACGTCATGGCATATCGTCTGGCAATTAATGGCTACGGCCGCATCGGTCAGTGTGTTCTGCGGGCCCTTTATGAGAACGACTATCGCGATGCGCTGCAGGTGGTCGCCATTAATGAACTGTCCGATCTCGAAACCATTGCCCACCTGACCCGCTACGACTCGACCCACGGCCGATTCCGCGGGGACGTTAACAGCAACGGCACCGGTCTGGTGGTCAACGGCGACGAGATCCAGGTCCTGCGGGCCAGCCATCCGGCGGAGTTGCCCTGGTCGTCATTGGACGTGGACCTGGTGCTCGAATGCACCGGGGCGTTCAGCGATCGCGCGACGGCCCAGCATCACCTGGACGCCGGTGCCCCGCGATTGCTGTTTTCCCAGCCGGCGGAACCCGATGTGGACCGGACGGTGGTGTATGGCATCAACGAGCAGGACCTGACCTCGGACGACCGCATCGTCTCCAACGCCTCCTGCACGACCAATTGCGTGGTGCCGGTGATCAAGGCGCTGGATGACGCGTTCGGGGTGGAGCAGGGGGCCATCACCACCATCCACGCGGCCATGAACGACCAGCCGGTGATCGACGCCTACCACCACAACGACCTGCGGCGCACCCGCAGTGCCCTGCACAACATCGTGCCGGTGGATACCGGTCTGGCGCGCGGCATTGAGCGCTTGCTGCCCAAGATGAAAGACCGCTTCAGTGCGGTAGCGATGCGGGTACCGACCCTGAACGTGTCCGCCATCGACATGACCGTGAACGTCTCCGAAAACACCGATGTGGCGACCGTGAACCGGATCATCCGGGAGGCCGCAAAAGGCTCTCTGGACGGCATTGTCGGCTACACCGACGAGCCCCTGGCCAGCGCCGATTTCAACCATGACCCGCGCTCCGTCATTGTCGACGGCGGCCAGACCCGGGTCAGCGGCGGTCGCATGGTGAAGGTTCTGTGCTGGTTCGATAACGAATGGGGGTTTGCCAACCGCATGCTGGACGTCAGTCGCAGCTGGCTGTCCCGCTTCGTCGAATCCCGATAACCACTAAAAACGTTTTGACGCCTTTATCAACGCTTTGAAAAAAGGAAAGTTTCATGACGATCAAGAAAATGACCGAGCTGGATCTCGCCGGAAAACGCGTCCTGATCCGTGAAGACCTGAACGTCCCGGTTAAGGACGGCAAGGTGAGCAGCGATGCCCGTATCCGCGCGTCCCTGCCGACCATCAAGGCGGCACTGGAAGCCGGTGCCAAAGTCATGCTGATGTCCCACCTGGGTCGGCCGGAAGAAGGCGTCTATGACGAGGCGTCGTCCATGAAACCGGTTGCGGAGCACCTGGGCGGCTTGCTGGGCCAGCCGGTGCGCCTGATCAAGGACTACCTGGACGGCGTTGAGGTTGCGGACGGCGAAGTGGTCCTGTTCGAGAACGTCCGTTTCAACAAGGGCGAAAAGAAAGACGACGAAGCCCTGGCCCAAAAGTACGCGGCCCTGTGCGACGTCTACGTGATGGACGCGTTCGGTACGGCTCATCGGGCCCAGGCGTCGACCCACGGCGTCGCCAAATTCGCCCCGGAGGCGTGTGCCGGCCCACTGCTGGCGGCCGAGCTTGACGCGCTGACCAAGGCGCTGGAAACCCCGAAAGCCCCGGTTGTAGCGATTGTGGGCGGCTCTAAAGTGTCCACCAAGCTGGACGTGCTGAACGCCCTGTCCAAAATCTGCGACCAGATCATCGTTGGCGGCGGCATCGCCAATACCTTCCTGGCTGCGGCCGGTCATCCGGTGGGCAAGTCGCTGTGCGAGCACGATCTGATCGACACCGCCAAGGACATCGCCAGCCGCGTGAAGATTCCGCTGCCGGAAGATGTGGTTGTCGCCGGTGAGTTTGCTGAAGACGCTAAAGCCACCATCAAGTCCATCGACGAGGTGGGTGAAGGCGACATGATCCTGGACGTCGGCCCGAAAACGGCGGCGCACTTTGCGGAGCTGCTGAAGTCCGCCAACACGATTCTCTGGAACGGTCCGGTCGGCGTGTTCGAATTCGACCAGTTCGGTGAGGGCACCAAGGCCCTGGCCAACGCCATTGCCCAGAGCGACGCCTTCTCACTGGCCGGCGGCGGCGACACCGTGGCGGCCGTTGACAAGTACGGCGTGAGTGACAAGATTTCCTATATATCGACGGGCGGTGGCGCCTTCCTGGAGTTCGTGGAAGGCAAAACCCTGCCCGCCGTCGCGGTGTTGGAAGAGCGCGGCGCGTAATCCGAATCAATTCTTCGAGGAGATTTATCCAATGGCCCTGATTTCAATGCGCCAGCTGCTGGACCACGCCGCCGAGTACGGCTACGGCGTGCCGGCTTTCAACGTTAACAACCTGGAACAGATGCGCGCCATCATGGAAGCGGCCGACAAGACCGATTCCCCGGTCATCGTCCAGGCCTCTGCCGGTGCACGTAAGTACGCCGGTGCACCGTTCCTGCGCCACCTGATTCTGGCGGCGGTGGAAGAATTCCCGCACATCCCGGTGGTCATGCACCAGGATCACGGCACCAGCCCGTCCGTATGCCAGCGCTCCATCCAGCTGGGTTTCAGCTCCGTGATGATGGACGGCTCCCTCGGTGAAGACGGCAAGACCCCGACCGACTACGAGTACAACGTCGACGTCACCCGTCGTACCGTGGAAATGGCCCACGCCTGTGGCGTGTCCGTGGAAGGCGAGCTGGGTTGCCTGGGCTCCCTGGAAACCGGTCAGGCCGGTGAGGAAGACGGCATCGGCGCGGAAGGCACCCTGGATCACAGCCAGATGCTGACCGACCCGGAAGAAGCCGCCGACTTCGTCAAGAAGACCCACGTGGACGCCCTGGCCATCGCCATCGGCACCAGCCACGGCGCCTACAAGTTCACCCGTCCGCCCACCGGCGACATCCTGGCGATCGACCAGATCAAGAAGATCCACGCCCGCATCCCGGACACGCACCTGGTCATGCACGGCTCCAGCTCCGTGCCCCAGGACTGGCTGCAGATCATCAACGAGTTCGGCGGCGAGATCCCGGAGACCTATGGTGTGCCGGTTGAGGAAATCGTTGAAGGCATCAAGCACGGCGTGCGCAAGGTCAACATCGACACCGACCTGCGTCTGGCGTCCACCGGTGCGATCCGTCGCTTCCTGGCCCAGAACACCGCCGAGTTCGACCCGCGCAAATACCTGAAGGAATCCGTGAAGGCCATGAGCGAAATCTGCATGGCCCGCTACGAAGCCTTCGGCACTGCCGGCAACGCCAGCAAGATCAAGGCGATCAACCTGGAAGAGATGTTCGGGCGCTACGAGCGCGGTGAGCTGGATCCGAAGGTGAATTGATCCTCCTGTTGCGATGATTGAAAGCCCCGGGCGCTTCACGGCCCCGGGGCTTTTTCTTTGCTGATTCATTGACCCGCATCAATCCCGCCCCCTATGCGAACAAGCCCTCATCACCGGATACTTGTATTCCGCTGATTCGGAACAATTATTGATCAATAAACAAATCGACTACGCTTGCATGAGGTAAGCGCAGACTCATCCGGAGGGTGCGAATCCAGTATGGAATTCAAGGACTACTACGCGACATTGGGCGTCAAAGAAGACGCGTCGCCCGATGAGATCAAGAAGGCCTACCGCAAGCTGGCGCGCAAGTATCATCCCGACATCAGCAAAGAGGACAAGGCCGAGGACAAGTTCAAGGACGTCGGCGAAGCCTACGAGGTGCTGAAGGATCCGGAGAAGCGCGAGGAATACGACCAGCTGCGCAAATACGGCGCCGGCCGCGGCGATCATTTCGAACCGCCGCCCGGCTGGCAGAGCTCGTCCCGCTTTGGCGGTGGCGGTTACACCGAAGCCGATGCCGGCCAGTTCAGCGATTTCTTTGAGTCCATCTTTGGCGGCGGCGGTCGTCATGGCGGCTTTGGCGGATTCCGTCAGAACATGCGCATGCGCGGCGAGGACGTGCATGCCAGGCTCGCCCTGTTCCTGGAAGAAGCCTACAACGGCTGCGAAAAGCAGGTGAGCTTCGACGTCACCGAGTCCGACAGTCAAGGCATGCCGTTGCGGCGCAACAAGACCTTGAAGGTGAAAATTCCCGCGGGCATGTCCCAGGGTCAGCACATTCGCTTGAAAGGCCAGGGGGCTCCGGGATTTGGCGGCGGCGAGCCGGGTGACCTGTTCATTGAGGTGGAGCTGGCGCCTCACCCGGTCTTTACCGTCGAAGGGCGTGACCTGATCATGAAGCTCCCGGTGACACCCTGGGAGGCGGCGCTGGGAGCGGAGGTCACGGTGCCGACACTCGGCGGCAAGGTGAAGGTCAAAGTGCCCAAGGGCGCCACCGCGGGTAAGAAGCTGCGTCTGAAAGGCAAGGGGCTGCCCGGCAAGACGGCCGGCGACCAGATCGTGGTGCTGCAGATCGCTGTGCCGCACAAGCACACCGACGACAGCGAAGCCCTATACAAGCAACTGGCTGAGGCGGAGAAGGGATTCAATCCCCGCGCCCATCTGAAAGTGTAACGGAGCATCGATTGTGAAGACCGAAACAAGCTATCAGGTGGAAATACTCGACCAGCGCACCCGGTTTACGCTGCGGGAAGTGTGCGAGCGCAGCGATGTGCATGCGGAGTTTGTGGTCAAGCTGGTGAATTACGGGGTGATTGCGCCTATCGACGAAGGTCCGGCCAGCACCTGGGCGTTCGATGCCATGGCGCTGGCCCGCCTGCGCAAGGCCCAACGCCTGCAACGGGACCTGAAACTGAACGTGCCGGGCCTGGCCATGTCCCTGGATTTGCTGGACGATGTCGAGCAGCTGCGCCGGGAGGTGGCCCGGCTGAACCAGCAGCTGCGTCAGTTTATGGAAGACTGACCCATCAGGCGCTGAAGTACCGGGCGCTGAGCTGCGTCATGGCGTCCCGGTACTCGCCGCGGAGACGGCCAATCAGTTCTTCGACTGTCAGCACATCGTGAATGGCACTCACGCCCTGGCCGGCGGACCAGACCGTTTTCCAGGCCCTGGCCTCGTCGTCCACGGGCTTGAGCTTCTCGCCGTAATCGATGGCGCCGGGCTGGTTGAGCCTGTCCATGGGATAGCCGGCCGCTTCCAGGCTCTGGCGCATGAAGTTGGCTGGAATGCCGGAGACCGCCGGCGTATGGATGATGTCGCCGGAAACCGCCTCCAGAATCATTTCCTGATAGGCCTGATCCGCCCGGGATTCGCCGGTATTGATAAAGCGGGTGCCCATGTAACCCAGATCGGCGCCCATGGCCTGGGCGGCCAGCAGATCTTCACCGCGCGACAGGCAACCGGCCAGCAGGATGGTGCCGTCGAACACGTCCCGGATTTCCTTGACCAGAACCATTGGATTGGTGGTCCCGGCATGGCCACCGGCTCCTGCGGATACCGCGATAATGCCATCGACACCGGCCTCGGCGGCTTTCCTGGCATGCTTCTGGTTGGTGACGTCGTGGAACACCAGCCCGCCGTAGCTGTGTACCGTATCCACCACATGGCTGGCGGCACCGAGGGAGGTAATCACGATCGGTACCCGATGCTGCTTGCACAGGGCCAGGTCGGCTTCCCAGCGTGGGTTGGTGCGATGCACGATCAGGTTTACGGCATAAGGAGCGACGACGCGGTTAGGCTCGGCCTCACGCAGCCCTGAGAGTGTGTTGTTCATCTGGATCAGCCAATCCTCGAAGCCCTTGCTGGACCGTTGGTTGAGGGCCGGGAAACTGCCCACAATGCCCTGGCGGCAGCATGCCAGTGCCAGCTCCGGTCCGGAGATGAGGAACATGGGTGCGGCGATCAGGGGCAGGCTGAGCTGATCTTTCAGCGTGGCAGGTATGGGCACGGGGCGATCCTCTTATTATGCTTGTGGCGCAGGTCAGAAGGGGACGTTACCCCAACCTGTGCCGGTCGTCTATTGTAGCGGATAGCCGGTGGTGTAAGCTGGTTTCCAGCGGAAGACACGGGATAGGAACCCGAATAAGGAGACAAGAAAAATGGGTGAGGCAAAACGGCGTCAGGCCACAGGGAAGCGCAGTCCTGTTTCGGAGCGCAAGCACCATCGCACGTTGTTGTTTGGCGCGGCTGCCGCTGTCGGGGTTCTCGTCCTGATGGCGTTGTTGTGGTGGGTCACGCAACCACCGGGGGCGGGCTCTGACGAGCTGCCCGTGGCGACCAGCAATCGACCTTTCCCGTCCACGTATGATGCCGTCGGCGTCTCCATCGGTGCAGCCGATGCGCCCATTGTGGTGCGCGAATTTGCCGACTACCAGTGTCCGGCCTGCGCCCGATTTGCACCGGCCTCGGAGAAGCTTCGCGACACCTACGTGAAAGAGGGCAAGGTGCGCCTGGTGTTTTTCGACCTGCCCCTGCGCCAGCACAAGAACGCCATGCCCGCGGCCCTGGCTGCCCGCTGTGCCGCCGACCAACAGGCGTTCTGGCCGATGCAGGACAAACTCTATGACAGCCAGTTCGACTGGGAGGGCCTGTCCGATCCGGTGCCCGCCTTCACCCGCTATGCCGATGAGCTGGGGCTCGACAGCCGTCGCCTGTCCCGCTGCATCGAAACCGACCTGCACCGGGATGTGATCAACCAGAGCGTCGGCGTCTCCCAGAAAATGAAAGTGGCCAGCACACCGACCGTCTACGTGAACAACATCCGCCTGACCCGCCCGGGCTGGGCGCAGCTGGATGCGGTGATTAAGCGGGAACTGTCCGGGCAGCCGTAGTCGTTTCCGACTGGCAGCGCCCCCGGAGACTATATCTGTGGCACTACATTCTGTGGTTTGGACCGACAGCTTTTACGTTCTATGACGCTTGTTGGCTGGCGAGTTCCCGTCGCCTTGAATACCATAACCGCGATTTCGTGACCCGTACCGTTAAGAGTGGGGCATGAAACGATACATAAGGTATTCAACGATAAGGATCAGTCATGAAAAAAAGCGCTATCGCTGTGCTGGCAAGTGTTCTCTTCTCTGGACACGTGCTGGCTGATGACGCCCAGCCCAAGGCCTATCTGGGCCTGAATTACCTGGCGGCTCAATATGAAGAAGACGGCGTTGACGATACTCTGGATCTGGGCGCCATCTATGTTCAACTGGGTGCGCAGATCAATCCCTACCTTGCTGGCGAACTTCGTGTTGGCTCGGGTGTGACCGACGATTCCACGACCATTTACGGAGTGGATGCGAGTCTCGAGCTCAAGAACCTGTTCGGCGGCTATCTGAGAGCGGGGATTCCCACCGGAACCTTGATTTACCCATACGTAATCGCGGGTTTTACACGTGCGGAACTGGAAGTGAGTGCCTCTGACGGCTATTACAGCGCCTCTAACTCGGATTCCGGATCAGATGTCTCATACGGTGCCGGTATCAACCTGAATATCACCGACAACGTTGCGGCCAATATCGAGTACATGCAGTACTACGATAAAGACGGCGTTGAAATTGCCGGCCTCTCCCTTGGTGGTCAGTTCAAGTTCTGATCTCTGCCGTGAAGGCACCGTGATACATCGGTGTCTTCCGCAAGACTCTTCTTTCTCCTGTGTGCATTGGTTAGAATTCGCCCTCTGTTAACCCATGCTCCGGATTTACGGTCCGGCCCGCAGGAGAAGAAAATGAACGATGTTGTTGTCTGCGCGTTGTATAAATTCACCGCGCTGGAAGATTATGAGCGTCTGCGCGATCCCCTGCTGACGCTGCTCAATACCCACGATGTTCGCGGTACCCTGCTGCTGGCCTGCGAAGGCATCAATGGCACCATCGCCGGTTCCCGCGCCGGTATCGATGCGGTCAAGGACTGGCTGGCTGAAGACAGCCGTTTCGATGGTGTCGATTTCAAGGAATCCTTCGTCGATATCCAACCCTTTAAACGCACCAAGGTGAAGCTCAAGAAAGAGATCGTCACCATGGGCGTGGAAGATATCGATCCCCGCCGTACCGTCGGTACCTACGTCGACCCCAAGGAATGGAATGCACTGATTTCCGACCCTGAGGTCGTGCTGGTCGACACCCGCAACCAGTACGAAGTGGAAGTCGGCACCTTCCGCAATGCCGTCAACCCGACCACCGACACCTTCCGGGAATTCCCGGAATACGTGGCCCAGAACCTGGACCCGCAGAAACACCGCAAGGTCGCCATGTTCTGCACCGGCGGTATCCGCTGCGAAAAGTCCACCGCGTTCCTGAAGGAGCAGGGCTTCGATGAGGTCTATCACCTCAAGGGAGGCATCCTGAAGTACCTGGAAGACGTACCTGAAGAGGACAGCCTCTGGGAAGGCGAGTGTTTTGTGTTTGACGACCGTGTGACCGTTAACCACAAACTCGAGCGGGGCGGCTACGATCAGTGCCACGCCTGCCGGCGTCCCATTACCGATGCGGACAAGGACCGGCCCGAGTACGAGCAGGGCGTCAGCTGCCACCAGTGCATTGGCGACCTGACGCCCGAGCAGCGCGCCCGGTTTGCCGAGCGCGAGAAGCAGATCCGTCTGGCCCGTCAACGCGGCGAGTCCCACGTGGGTGGTGAAGCCGCCGCCGTGATTGCCGAACGCAAGGCCGCCAAGCGTGCAGAGCGTGCCCGTCAGGCCGAGCAGAGCCGTCAGGGTGAGCAGGGCTGATCTGCCCTGATTGTGTGCCTGTCTCGGCTATCGACTTTTCCTGGCTGTCCCCCATCGTGTTTCATAGGCACGTTTGGTGCATAACCATCAAGTACGATGAAAGGTGACGAAAGGAGTTGGCATGCGAGTGAGTAAACAGGTTCTTCTGGCGACGGTCGTGGCGTCAGCATCGCCCGTCGCCCTGGCGGAGGATGCCGGAGTGCCCTGGAAAGGCGAGGGTGAATTGGGTGTTCTGATCACCGAGGGCAACAGTAAGTCCACCAATATCAACGCCCGACTCGCCCTCAAGCACGAAGTGGAGAAGTGGCGTAATACCATGGAGTTGCGCTCGGTTTATGCAGAAGCCGAGGACGATGAGACCGGGGAAGACGAAACCACCTCCGAGAAATACAACGCCCAGGCCGAAACCAACTACAAGTTTGATGAGAGGCAGTTCTGGTTCCTGCGGGGCGCCTACGAGGATGACCGGTTTTCCGGCTACGATTTCCAGTCCTCTGCCAGTACCGGTTACGGTAACCGGGTCTGGGAGCAGGGTGAAAAATCGTTTCTGGAGCTCAAGGCCGGTGCCGGTTATCGCTACAATCTACTCCAGGAACCGGACGAAAATGGTAACGATGCCGAAAAAGGGACCATCCTGCGCTTCGCCGGAGCCTTCAACTACGCGCTGTCTGAAAACGCCCTGTTTATCCAGGAGCTGAGCACGGAAGTGGGGGTCCAGGATGGCAAGGCCACGTCGGAATCTTTAACCGCACTGCAGGCGAATGTCGTCGGCAACCTGTCCATGAAGCTCGGCTATCGCGTCAAGCACGAGTCTGAAGTGCCGCCGGGTACCGAAAAAACCGATACCGAAATCTCTCTCGCCCTCCTGTACGGCTTCTGATCACCGTCTAGATGGTGTTCCTCAGGCCCAGCTCCTCCGGGTAAGGAGCCATGTATTCCTGCCGGTCCAGGTATTCCCCGGGCTGGCGGCGATGGGCCATACGCAGTAACGACATGGGCACGATCAGCGGAACCTCCGAACGCTGATAAGCGTTGATCTGCTCGCTGATCTCGGCCCGGTCACTGGCGCTCAACGTCTCCCGCAGGAAGCCCATCATGTGCTGCATGACGTTGGCGTGGGCGCCCCGGCTGATGTGCTTCTTCATGGTGCTCATGAACAGCTCGATGTAACGGCCGGCCACCACGTCCACAGGTTCCTGCTTCTGGTTAGCGATCAGCCGGCCGAGTTCCCGGTAAGAAGGCTCGCAATGGGCCATCAGCTGGAATTTGTGGCGGGTGTGGAACGCCACCAGGCCGGCCCGAGTAAAGCCTTCGCTCTCCATCCGTTTCCAGTCGTCGTAGGCAAAGACCCGCTCAATGAAGTTTTCCCGCAGGTGGCTGTCGTGCAGCCGGCCTTCTTCTTCCACGGGAAGCAGGGGATAGGCGTCCATCAGCGCCTCCGCAAACAGGCCACGCCCGTCCCGGTGAATCGTTCGGCCCTTGTCGTTGTGCACCTTGATGCGTTCCATGCCGCAGCTGGGCGATTTGGCCATCAGGATATAGCCACGAAGATCGTCCAGGCCGGGCAGGGCGCTCCCGATCCAGTCCTGCATGGCATCCGTGTGGTCTTCGGTCCCCTTCGATTCGATCAGACGAACGGCATCGCCGTCCTGGCGTAATTGAATGGCGGGGCGGGGCGCGCCCAGGCCGGCTTCCAGTTCCGGGCAGAGCGGTCGGTAGTCAAAGTAGCGGGCCAGCACGCCGGTGCAGAAACGAGAGTGCTTGTGACCGCCGTCGTGGCGGACGTTTTTGCCCAGCAGGCAGGTACTGATACCGACGGGAATTTTGCTCATGATGTGCCAGCCCCTTTCAACGATTGCGTATGGAGAACTGATACGTGGTCCGGCCTGCAGCCGATCAGCGGCCTTTGCGTTTGTGGTAGTCGGCCAGCACCGTGGCGTAGATCCCTTCCACGTCGTAGGCGAAGTGATCGATGGAATAGTCCCGGGCGAAGGCCAGGGCATTCTCGGACAGGCGTTGGTGCAGTTCCGGATCATCCATCAGGCGCTGCACCGCGCGGCGCCATTTCTCCCGATTGCGGGGCGTCTTGAACCCGTTGTAGTCATCCCGGACCACATCGTCGATGCCGCTGGAACGGACTGCGACCACCGGCATTGCCGCGGCCATGGCCTCCAGGATCACCATGCCCTGGGTTTCCGAGACCGAGGCGAACAGGAAGGTATCGCCCAACTGGTAGTAGGTCGGCATGTCGTCCGGCGGGACGGCGCCCACGAGAATGAAGGTGTCGGAGAGCTTCAGGTCGTCGATTTTCTGCTGCAGGCGCTGGCGCTCATGGCCGTCGCCGATCATCAGGAACCGGAACGGGCGCTCACTCTTCGCTTTCAGGCTGGCGATGGCCTCAATCATGAAGTCGATGTTCTTCTCGGTGGACAGGCGCGAGACGCTGACAAACACGTGCTCGTCGTCGTAAATGTCCAGTTTGCGGCGCAGCCTGGCGACGTCTTCATCAGACACCTGCTGGAAACGCTCGAACTCGATCCCGGTGGGTTGCACGAAGGCGAGGGATTTCACGCCGATCATGCGCAGGTATTCCTCCGCCGAATACGTCGGCACGATCACCACGTCACACTTGTTGGCGAAGCGTTTGATCAGCGCGTGGGAAATCAGGTTCCGGAAGATCTTGCCGGGCAGCGGCACGAAGTGGGCGTAGTGCTCCAGCCGCGTGTGGTAGGTGTAGACCGCCGGCACCTTCAGGCGCCGCGCCATCCACAGGCCCAGTGAGCCCAGCCAGAAGGGGTGGTGCAGGTGAATCAGGTCGGGCTTGAAGGCACGCACTTCCCGGCGGATTCGACCCAGGAAAATGTTCGCCAGCCGGAACTCGCTCTGGGCCCCCATGCTCACCAGCGACGGCACTCGCAGTACGTGGTCCTCATCCGGTTTCTGGTCGCGGTAGCTGGGCGCCACGATGCGGACCGGGTGCTTCAGGGCTTCCAGCCCCCGCCGCAGACGCTCGATCGACAGGGGCACGCCACCGATGAACGGCAGGTAGTTGTTGGTGAACATGACGATGCGCAGGTGTTTCTCGCGCCAGGGGGACGGATCCAGGTCGAAGTCCGGGTAGTAGTCCCGGTCCACGAAAATCAGCGAGTAGAGCTTGATGGTGATCAGCCCCAGGATGCACAGGAACAGGATGAAATTGACATAGCCCACGTAGAACAGCGAGTGGATAAAGAACCACAGGCTTTCCAGCTGTTTGAAAATCGGGTGCTGGCCGATGTCCAGCCGTTCCAGCGTGGTGTTGATGCCCTCCGGTGACACGTCCACACGAACGAAGTGATAGAAGCTGGTGTCGTTGTTCAGCACCAGCCCACCGGCACCGCCGGTGATGATGTAGCGGGTCGGGCCGTGGCGCTGCTCGGAATACAGCGGCAGGTTGGCGGAGAATACGGCGTCCACATCGTATTGCCGGAAGCGCTTGACCAACCCGTCACGGAACGGCTTGTTCTGCAGGTATTCGTCTTCGTCGTCGAACAGCGTGTCCTGGTTGGTCTTTTGCAGCGGCTCACCGATGAACACGAAGCGGTGCTGGCTTTTGTCCTGCTTGAACAGGTCATCCAGCCAGCGCAGCTGCCAGCGCCAGGAGGTCTTGCCCGTGGCGTCGAGGAACACGAACAGGCTGTTGCCGGTGTGGAGCGAGTAGAAATAGGGGCCGAAGTGTTCGTAGAAGCGGAAGCTGCCGAAGTTGCTGAATTCGTTGTCGCCGAAGGTCAGCAGGTAGGGCACGTGGAGCCGGCTGAGGGTGCGGAAGATGGCTCGGTATTTGTCTTCACCGCCGCTGCTCACGGCGTTGCCCGCGGAGATCACGAAGTCCACGTCGGCGTCGTTCAGCATCGGGATGATCTTGCGCTCGAACACCCCCACCGAATTGTTGATGTTGCCCACCACCGCAAAGCTGTAGGAGTCCTGACCATCCAGGGACTGGTGCAGCCGGTCGATCTGGTCGGTGTGGACGCCTTCGTAGTTGGGCTCGAAAAAGTCCAGATAGATCTTGTAGCCGATCACCAGAATGACGGTCAGCAGGCAGAGGTAGAACAGCGCCTTGAGCGGTTTACGTTGGATCATCCCCGGTCCTTGTGAGCGCGGCATCCGCCTCCCGACGCTGGCGGCGTCCGGCCGACAGCTCCACCTGCATCAGGATCAGTCCGATGATCATGCCCAGGTAGATCGTCAGGAACCGCCAGGCAATGGTCACCAGCACCAGGTGGCCCGGACTGAGCAGCGTTCTGAAAAAGGTACCGAAAACCCCCTCGGAAATGCCAGAGGCGCCGGGGGTCGGGGCGAAATACATCACGAATGTGGTCACGAACAGCAGGCCCAGGACCGTCAGGTAATCCACATCGTACCCCAGTGTCAGCATCAGCAGGGCAGGAAATGAAAACAGGCTGATCAGGAACGTCAGGGTGAACAGCACCGACAGCGCGACACAGTGGCGTGGCCCCCTGAGATAGACCTTGAACGCCCGTGAGAAACGGGTCATCTCCCGCTTCATATGGAACTGCCAGCGCTTGTGCCGGCGCGGGCCGATCAGGTGAGCCCGTCGCAGGCCCTGCAGTACCTGTGTCAGCAGCAGGATCAGCCAGCGGGTGCGCCAGAGCACCACCGCAAAAAAGCCCAGGTAGAGGGCAATAAACACCGCCAGCAACTCGGAAACCCGGCCGATGATGGCGCGGCCCTGCAGCGCATCAAGCCAGAGCAGGCAGGCCGGCGTGACCGTAAAGATGAAGGCGATCGCCAGCACGGTCCGGATGGTGGTCGCCGCGGTGGCCGTCCCCAGCCGGACGCCGTGTCGCCGCAGGTACCAGATCTGTGCCACGCCGCCGCCGGTGGCCATGGGGGTGACGTTGGAGAAAAAGATATTGATGAAAACCAGCCGCACCATGTGCCGGAACGGAATCGTGTGCCCCAGGGCCCGCAGCGTGTAGTAGAGCCGAAGACCATCCGACAGCCAATAAACCAGCAACAGAAGGAGCGCCCCGACCAGGAACCAGGGATTGAGCAGCCGCTCGTCGAACTGGAAATTGCGCTCGGCGAACTGCGAATAGATGGTCCAGGTCCCGGCTATGCTGAAGAGAAGAAACAGCAGCGTGAAGCCGGCCAGACGCCATCCGGAACCTTCGGGTTGTTGTCGGGACTCGGCCATGAGGGCTCTCTGTGTGGGTGCAGCGGAAGTGTACTGCGAGTGCAGGGGGCACTGGCAAGTCTCTGAGACATCAAGAAATGTGGAGCATGTGCTGGATTCGGGCGGGAACGACCGGCGTGCGCCATCACGAAACCCCGGCCGGTGCGGATCCGCCGATGGCGCCTGAGCCGGTATGGCGCTGACAATCAGCAGGTTACAAAACTGTCAGGCGCACCAGGCCGGCTTCTGGCGTCCCCCTTGCATAGGTCGCTTCGGGGCGGTGGGGAACCACCGTGGGAAACACCGATCATCAATGGATGAGATCACGTCCCGGCACCACGGCTCGGGGCGTTTATGAGGAGAAAGGCCATGTCACGGCTGGTTATCTTTACCGACCTCGACGGCACCCTGCTGGATCACCATACCTATACCGCAGAGCCGGCGCGTCCGGCCTGGGAAGCGGCCGAGGCGGCCGGTGTTCCCTGCGTCTTCAACACCAGCAAGACCCGGGCGGAAGTCGAACAGCTGCAGGAAAAACTGGGCCTGCACGAACCCTTTATTGTCGAGAACGGCGCGGCCGTCTGGTTCCCGGGGGACACGGAGTTGCCGCTGCCGCCCGACGCCCGGCCCACCGATGGCCTGTACTGCAAATTGTTGTCGATTCCCCGTACGGAAATTCTCGAGATCCTGGCGCCGCTGCGCCACCGCTTCCGGTTCCGCGGCCTGTCCGATATGGGTGTCAACGAGCTGATGGAGCGCACAGGGCTGGAGCGCCAGCAGGCCATCCTGGCGTCGCAGCGGGAGTTCAGCGAGCCGCTGGTGTGGATGGATACCGAAGATGCACTAAAAGAGTGCGTCGAGGCGCTGGACGCGCTCAATCTGCGCCTGGTGCGCGGCGGCCGTTTCCATCATGTGATTGGTGCCTGCGATAAAGGGCAGGCCATGAGTTGGCTGCTGGCGGTCTACCAGAATGCCTTCGGAGACGCCATAACCTCCATGGCGCTGGGGGATAGCGAGAATGATGTGGACATGCTGTCGGCCTCGGACATCCCGTTTCTGGTGCGCTCCCCGGTGCATGCACCACCAGAGATCCCGGATCGGCCCGAAGTGTGCATTACCTCTCACTGTGGCCCCGAAGGCTGGGCGGAAGCGGTGACTTCCGTACTGGAGCAGGAGGGCATTGGGAGCCTCTGATTCCCTCCTGAGCCGCCTCTGTAAATCCCGGAGGGCGCGCCCTGAAGGCCGCATCTGCGGCGTTGCAGCTCTTGCCAAGGGCTAGGGCCATTGGCGGCGAACTGCGCCTTGCAGCTACAGCCTTCAAAACGCGCAGAGGCAACTCACGAGAAAACCAGAGGCTCCAAACAGCGCCGGAAAAAAACATCAAGTAAGGCGCTCGACAAAGAGGATAAGGCTATGGGTGATTTCTACCAGAACGGCATTGTGACCACGCTGCACAACCTGTCACGTCGCCCACTGGAGGATCTGGAAGCGGAGTTGGTGAAGTTCTCGAAGGTGCGGCCGATGGCGCTGATCCTTCCGTGCCTCTACTCGGAACTGGAAACCGAGGCCATGCCCCGGATCCTCGAACACCTCAAGCAGGTGCCGTATCTGAGCGAGATCGTGATTGGCCTGGACCGGGCTAATGAAGCGCAGTACCACCACGCGCTGGAATTCTTCTCGGCCCTGCCACAGCGCCACAGGGTCCTTTGGAATGACGGCCCAAGACTGCGCCAGATCGACAAGGAGCTCAAAGGCGAGGAGCTGGCACCCAACGAACCGGGCAAGGGGCGCAACGTCTGGTTCTGCATGGGGTATGTGCTTGCGTCCGGTCGCGCGGAATCCATTGCGCTGCACGACTGCGACATCGTCACCTACGACCGGGAACTGCTGGCACGCCTGATCTACCCGGTCGCCAACCCCAACTTCAACTACGAATTCTGCAAGGGCTTCTACGCCCGGGTGGCCGAGGGCAAACTCAACGGCCGGGTCAGCCGGCTGCTGGTGACACCGCTGCTGCGGGCCCTCAAGAAGGTACTCGGTAATCTCGACTACCTGGATTACCTGGACAGCTACCGGTATCCGCTGTCCGGCGAGTTTTCCTTCCGCAAGGACGTCATGACCGATATCCGCATCCCCAGCGACTGGGGTCTGGAAATCGGGGTGCTCAGCGAGATGAAACGCAACTACAGCACCAACCGGCTGTGCCAGGTGGACATCGCCGATTGTTACGACCACAAGCACCAGAACCTGTCGCCGGAAGACGATAGCGGTGGCCTGTCCAAGATGTCCATCGACATCTCCAAGGCGATCTTCCGTAAGCTGGCCACCAACGGCATCGTGTTCAACCAGGAGTCGTTCCGGACCATCAAGGCGACCTATTTCCGCATCGCCCTGGATTTCGTGGAAACCTACCGCAACGACGCTGAGATCAACGGCCTCAAGTTCGACGTGCACCAGGAAGAACAGGCGGTGGAGCTGTTCGCCCGCAACATCATGAAAGCCGGCGTGTACTTCCTGGAAAACCCGATGGAAGCCCCGTTTATCTCCTGCTGGAACCGGGTGGCCAGCGCCTTCCCGGGTGTGATGGACCAACTGCACGATGCCGTCGAGAAAGATCTGGAGGAACACATTCCCAAGAGCAACGCTCGACGGTCCTGAGGATGAATGAGCAGAAGGACTCACCCATGAACGACCCAGAGGCCCTACCTTCGCTGGCGCAGCGTGTTCAGGCCCACTTGCAGTGTCTGTATCCGGCGGAGGATATCGACGCCCTGGCGACCCGCTGTATCGAGGTGTTCGGCGTGGCACCGGACGCCCCGACGCCCGGTCCCCATCGCAACAACTGGGGGCCCGGCACGGCGATGCTGATCACCTACGGGGATTCGGTGCGCCGGGACGGGGAAGCGCCGCTGCAGACCCTGACGCAATTCTGCCGGGCCCATTTCGCCGGCATGATCTCGACCGTCCACGTGCTGCCGTTCTTTCCGTACAGCTCGGACGATGGCTTCGCGGTGATGGACTACACCACGGTGAATCCGTCGCTGGGGCAGTGGGAGGATCTCACCGAGCTGTCCCGCAGCTTTCAGGTGATGACGGATCTGGTGATCAACCACTGCTCCAGCCGCAGCCTCTGGTTCGAGAACTACAAGGCCGGCCGGGATCCCGGGAAGCGCTACTTTGTTGAAGTGTCGCCGGACGAGGACCTGTCGGACGTGGTCCGGCCCCGAACCTCGCCGCTTTTGCGGGCGGTGGAAACGGTCGGCGGTGAAGGGCACGTGTGGTGCACGTTCAGCCACGACCAGGTGGATTTGGATTTTGCCAACCCGGATGTGCTGCTGGAATTCCTCGGCATCATCAAGCTCTACATGGACCGCGGCATGCGCTGGTTCCGACTGGATGCGGTGGCCTTCCTGTGGAAAACCATCGGCACCCCGTGCATCAACCTGCCGGAGACCCACGAGGTCATCCGACTGATCCGCCTGCTGGTGGAACACCGGGATCCGGACGCGGTGATCATCACCGAGACCAACATCCCCAACCAGGAGAACCTGACCTACTTCGGCAACGCCAACGAAGCCCACATGATCTATAACTTCTCGCTGCCGCCGCTGCTGCTGCACGCCATGCTCAGCGGGAACGCCCAGCACCTCAAGCACTGGCTGATGACCATGCCGCCGGCGCAGCAGGGCACCGCCTACCTCAATTTCATCGCCTCCCACGACGGCATCGGCCTGCGCCCGGTGGAAGGGCTGCTGACCGATGAAGAGCGGGACCGGATGATCGACACCCTGGTCCAGTCCGGTGCCCGCATCACCGCGCGGACGGGGGCCTCCGGCGAAGTGCGGCCCTATGAAATCAACATCAGCCTGTGGAACGCCATGGCCCGGACCGAAACGTCTGGCGAGAACGACGGCCTGCAGTTCGCCCGCTTTATCTGCGCCCACGCCATCATGATGGCGCTGGAGGGCATGCCCGCGTTCTACATCCACAGCCTGCTGGCCACCGAGAACGACGAGGCCCGGGTGGAACACACCAGCCAGAACCGCTCCATCAACCGCCACGTGTGGGATGCGGACGAGCTGGACAAGCTGTTGGAAAGCGACACGCACCACCGGGACGTGTTCAAGGCCCTGCGCCGCCTGCTGGCCATCCGCACCCGGCAAGGCGCGTTTCACCCCAACGCCACCCAGTACACCCTGCACCTGGGCGATGGGCTGTTCGCCTTCTGGCGGCAGAGCATCGACCGCCGGCAGAGCATATTCGCCATCCATAACATCAGCGGGCAGGCGCAGGTATTCAATCTATCGGAACTGAACCTGATCGTGACGGATCAGTGGAAGGATCTGGTGAGCGGGGAGTCGTTCGAGGACCGCATGAAGCCGGTGACATTGGAGCCGTATCAGTTTATCTGGTTGAGTAATCGGGATTGAGGCGGGGTTTTCAAGAGATCCCTGAATAATGTAGCCGACGCTTCAGCTTCGGAGCAGGCCCGCGGCCTGCCGGGATCAACGATCAACCCGGGGCACCTTCGGCGCCTCAGGGCGTAGGTTGGGCTGACGCAGGAAGCCCAACAAACCCGGCTTATGGCCAATCTCATCCAATCCAGTGGCCGCCAAGTCGGTTTTAGAAAACCCAGGCTACAAACATTCTCGCCTTAACGGCAAAGTCCGATGTCCGATCATTGTTGGGCTTCCTGCGTCAGCCCAACCTACGTGTTCCGCTGAAAATGTAGCAGATGCTTTACCTTCTGAGGCGCCGCAGGTGCCCCAGACGAAGCACGGCAGGCCTCAGGCCTGCTCCGAAGCTGAAGCGTCGGCTACATTTCATGGAGTCGATACGGGGTCTCAGTGCCCATAAACCATCATATTCGTATTGCTGATCACAAAATCCTCAAACTGCACGGTGCCGATACTGGTGCCGCCCACCTTGAACACGGGCATGTCGATGTCGGCGCGGAACTCCACGTCGTGGATCGATAGCCCTTCGTGACCGCTGCTGCCACTGGTGCCCTGGGACAGCTTGGCGGTGGCGCTGGCCATGCCGAAATGCCCGGCCGTATCCTCACCCCAGCGGTTGTGAATCTGCAGGCCCTCGATGCCCACGCCGGCAAAGTTGAACAACAGGATGACGTCGCCCACATCCCAGTCCAGGGAGCCGTCGGTGATCTCGAAGTGGGTGTCCAGCTGCAGCTCCGAATCCGACACCGTATCGCCGTTGGCCAGCGTGTGGGTCGCATCGCCGGCATTGCGGATGACGATGTCCGTCGGCCCGAGATAGCCTTCCAGATGAATGTTGGAGAACAGCGTCGTGCTGTCCACCGGGCCTTCGGCTTTCACCGAGCCGATGTCCAGGGCGAAGTCCACCGAGTGCAGGTAATCGGCCAGGGAGGTCGGGTCGCCGCTGTCGACCGGGCCCAGGTGAATCACCGCATCGCCCGAATTGAACTGCTTGCCGAAGCTGCCGCCAACGGCGTACTTGGCGAGGGCGTCGGCTACATCCGGGTTGCTGGTGTCCAGTTGGCCCGCATTGGCGCGCCGTGCGATTTCCGAGAAACCGTGTTCCAGCACTTCGCCGTCGCCGGCCACATCCACGGTCAGCTTCATGTTGTCCATGGCGGAGCCGTCCATATCGGACAGCGACAGGTCGTAGATGCTCAGGGCGCCTTCGTCGATGTAGGAAAATCGATCCAGGTCGATGCGGGTGGCCAGTTCGATGGTCACCCCCGACTGGCCGGTCACCTGGCTCATGCTTTTGTCGTCGAGTGCTTCGATGTCAGCCAACGTGTAGGGCGAGATGACGAACAGGGGCAAGCACAGGGCTGTACGCTGCAGTCCGGTCATGATTCTTTCCTTGTCGCGGCGTCTTGTGCGCCACGTTTTTATCGTTGTTGTCCGCGCCGTTCAGGCCGACGACGCGAAGGTTCCGTGTTGTTGTCTGCATTTGCGCCGGACTGCGGGCTCAGGGCAAATGACACAGAGTTACATTAAAGGGCAGGGTGTGTCGGGTCTGTGACCGGATTCACGTCCCGGGCACGGTTTGAGGATCGATGGGCACATAGCGGCTGATGATGCCGTCCAGCTCGCCGGATTGCCGCAGATCGAGCAGTGTCTGGTTGAAGGCCTCGACCAGGGGCGCCCATTGTGGGGCAAACATCAGGCGGTAGTCCGTGACGTCCAGTTTTACCGGTTCGATGTGGAAGGCATTTTCCCAACCATGCTGGCGGATCAGCCACTGGCCGGCGCGGGCGTTGGCAATGCCGCCGTCGAAATGGGCACCGGCGTTGAGTCGCTGCAGCATCTCCAGTGTATTCGGCACATCGACGCGCCGAATGTCGCCCGCCTCGAACAGCGGTTTCAGGGCCGGGTGGTGGTAGCCCAGGTTCGCCAACAGGGTACGGCCTTTGAGGTCGTTGATCGTGTGGGCATCGATGGGCGCGTTGCGGGCACTGAAGATGACATCGTGGGCTTTCACGACGCCATCGGTAAACGCAAACCGGTCGGGATCCGGCGTCCATTCAATGGCTCGCATGGTGGCATCGAGGCGACCGGTTAACAGGAAGTGGTTGACCCGCTTCGTCGGAATCTGGCGGGTTTCCAGGGTCAGGTTCTGGCGTTTGGCCAGCACCTGCATCACGTCCCACATGATGCCCGAGACCCGGCCGTCTGCATCAATGATGGTGTAAGGCGGGTAGCCGCCCGGCGCAATGTTGAAGCGAATGACTGGCGGCAGTCCGTGCGCATGCTCTGCCGGGTCCATGGCCTGAACGACGTTGATCCCGAGCATCCAGAAGCCGATGACAAGCAGGAAGAGCCGGATCTTGATTCGGTGACGACTGCCGTGCATTAAAGCCCACTTGTTGCCGGTTTAAGGGAGCCAGGAGTTTTGCATAGTGCCAACCGGGCCACAGGTCTAATATAGCTAACAGGGGAGGACGTAAGAGGCCCAGACGACAAAAGATTGCAAAATCTGATTCCACGGCCGTCGGCCACAGGGCATCCGGCCAGGGCCTGGGCGCGTATCAACCGCCAGGAGGAATCGCCATGAGCCTGAGATTATTTGCCGGCCATTGTCCCGGGCGCGCTGCCTGGCTGGTCATCCTGATGGTCCTCATCACGGCCCCGGTCGCCTTACAGGCCGACGACACCGCCGCGCGTGAAGCCGTTGAGCGGGTCATCCGGGCCCAACTGAAGGCGTTCTCCCGGGACGATGACGAAAAGGCCTTCAGCTTTGCCTCGCCGGCCATCCAACGAGGGTTCGAGAGCCCACAGGCCTTCGGTGATATGGTTCGTGAGCGCTATCCGGCGGTGTACAGCGCCAAGACAGTGAGGTTCCGCGAGCAGGTGCCGCACGAGGGTTTTGTCGTGCAGCGGGTCCAGTTGCGAGGCCCCAACGGCCTTTACTGGGACGCCTACTACCGAATGGAACGTCAGGACGGCGGGTGGTGCATTGGCGGTGTCGTGCTGGAGCAAGTGGCCGGAGGCATCTGAGGGGTAAACGCGCCTTTTTTAGTGGCGACCTACGTGGTTGCCGGCGTGTCTTGCTCCAGGGCCTGGCGAATCAACGTTTTCTGGTGTTCGGCAAACTGGACGATCTGTTCTTCCGCGGCATCGGTGTTCCGCGCCAGAACCGCCTGGGTGAGCCGGGCGAAGAACGCGGCCGTACGATCCAGATCCTGGCGGTAGCGGTCGGCACAGAAATAGTAGGTGCGGCTGACCGCCGGTTTGAAGTTGGCCAGAGCCTCGGTCAAATAAGGGTTGCGAACCACCGCGCAACAGGCATCCATCACATCAAAACTCGCCTGGACCACCGCCAGGATGTTCGGCGGCTTGGCGTATAGCCGCGTCGTTGCCTGCTTGATGGCGGCCAGCAAACCATCCCGATCCCCTTCTTCCCAGCGTTCGCAGAGCCGCCGGGCCAGCATGATCAGTAAATGCATATACACGTCATAGAGTTCGGCGGCGTGGCTGGCGTCCAGTACCGTCGCTGACGCGCCCTTGCGCGGCGTGATGTCCACCAGATGCCAGCGTTCCAGGGTATACAGCGCTTCCTTGACCGATGCCCGGCTGACGGCCAGGTCACTGGCGATGGTGGCTTCCTGGATGCGTTCGCCCGGCTGGATGTCGCCGGTCATCAGGCGTTCGGCCAGGTAGTTGGCGATCTGCTCGGCCAGCGTGTTGGGGGCCTGGAAATCCATAGACGTTGTGTTGCCCTTGAAGAGAGAACGGCCGTCCCGGCAGGGGCGGAAGTCACCATCCTACCGTGCAGCGGGGCCAAAAGGCAGGCCCCTCGGGCCATGTGGCTTTGATCGATCATATTTTGCCCGCTTCGTTTGACTATTGCTATATTGTCAGACAATATAGCAATCAAGGTTGAGCGACGATCTCCCATCACCGAATAACAGTGAGCGTCGCTGGCCAACGGATTCCAACAACAAACCCGTCACCACACGGAAAGGGATCGCTCACGACAAAGCGGCCCCGACAAGCGAGGTAAAGACGTGAGTACACAACAAGCCACCCTGGAACAGTCACCCACCCGCCGGCGGCTCCTGTTGCGCCTGAAGAAATACAGCTTCGTGATTGCGCTGTTGCCCCTGGCGTTGCCTCTCCTGCTGCTGAGCGCGGGCGAAGCCACCGGCTGGATCAACCTGTTCGCCTGGGGCGTGCCGGTGGTCGTCTTCGGCATTATTCCGCTGCTGGACTTCATGCTGGGGCAGGATGCCCTGAATCCCGACGAGCAGGCCGATGTCCCGCACATGAACAGCGAGGCGTTCTACCGTTTCCTCACCCTGGGCTGGGTGGTCGCGTTCGCCGCCATACTGGTCTGGGGCATGCAGGTGCTGGCCAGCGGCGTGTTTTCACCGGTTGGGATGATCGGTTGGACCGTTTCGATCGGCATTGTCGGCGGGCTGGGCATTAACGTGGCCCACGAGCTGATTCACAAGGACGCCCGGCTGGAGACCTGGGCCGGCGGGCTGCTGCTGTCCCTGGTGAGCTACGCCGGCTTCAAGGTGGAGCACCTGCGCGGGCATCACGTGCACGTGTCCACCCCTGAAGACGCGTCCTCGTCACGCTACAACCAGTCGCTCTACCAGTTCCTGCCGCAGGCCTATGGCCGCAACTTCATGAACGCCTGGCGGCTGGAGGCGAAGCGCCTTGAGCGCAAGGGGCATTCGCCGTTCAGCTGGCGCAACGAACTGATCTGGTGGTACGGCATCACGCTGCTGACGCTGGTGGGTTTCACGGTGGCGTTCGGCTGGCTGGGCGCGGCCTTCTTTATCGGGCAGAGCTTCATTGCCTTCACCCTGCTGGAAATCGTCAACTACCTGGAGCATTACGGTCTGCACCGCCGCAAGCTGGAGAACGGTCGCTACGAGCGCACCACGCCGGCCCACAGCTGGAATTCCAACTATTTCCTGACCAACGTGTTCCTGTTCCATCTGCAGCGCCACAGTGATCACCACGCCTATGCCAAGCGCCGCTACCAGGTGCTGCGCCATCACGATGTCGCGCCTCAGCTGCCGGCGGGCTATGCCGCCATGGTGGTGCTGGCGCTGGTGCCCCCGTTGTGGATGCGGATCATGAATCCGCGGGTGGAGGCCTACTACGAGGGCGAGGAGCATCAGTTGGCTTGAGCCGAGAGGGGCCGGTAGGTTGGGCTGACGCAGGAAGCCCAACATCTCAAGCCTGCAGCTAACGCCTGGTTGACGTGATTCGATGCGGTATCCAGCTTTTGTATTCTTTCCAGAACACCGGGTTATGATGATTTTGTCCGGCAAGGTTCATGTTGGGCTTCCTGCGTCAGCCCAACCTACGTGGCCGCCCCATGGGCGGCTCCGAAGGCGCCCGACTTTTATCCGGAAAACCCCGGCGTCGCCTTTTAATTCAAGCCCGGTTGCAATCGTTCAACCATCCTTCTTCTCATCCTCGTCCTGATCTTCCTCGAACAGCCGCTGCAATTCCTCGGCGGCATCCCGGGACGACTGCAGGATCTTGGCGGCATCGTGATGCAGGCCTTTCTCGTGCTGGCGGACCAGGTTGCGTTGGTCGGTGTCGCGGAACAGGCGCACGTACTCCTGGGCCTCTTCACGCTCACGCCCCAGGCTGACCAGCATCTCCTCCGCCATCAGCAGGGCCGAGTGGTAGGTTTCCCGCACCAGCCAGCGCACCCCGGCATCCATCAACAGATGGGCATGGCGACGGTTGCGGGCCCGGGCAAGGATGCGGACGTCCGGAAAATACTGGCGGACCAATCGCACGGCGCGCAGCGAGGCATCAATGTCATCGATGGCGAGAATGAACACGCTGGCTTCGCCCACACGCGCGGCGCGCAGGACGTCCAGTTGGGACGCGTCGCCATAGTGGACCTTGTTGCCAAACCGGCGCACGACGTCGACCTGGTCCGGATTGATGTCCAGGGCGGTGAACGGGATTTTCAGGGACCGGAGCAGACGGCCGCTGATCTGGCCGAAACGCCCGAAGCCGGCAATCACCGCACCGGTTTTTTCATCCTCAATGGTGTCGAACGGCGGTCGGGTGTCGCTGGCAAAGCGTTTGACCAGCGCCTCGAACACAAACAGCGCCAGCGGCGTCAGCACCATGGAAATCGTCACCACGGCGATCAGCTGTTCGTGGAGCTGCCGATCGATCAACTGCAGCTGCGTCGCCAGCGAGAAAATCACGAAGCCAAATTCACCGCCCTGACTCAGCAGCAGGCCCAGCCGCATGGCGCTGATGCCATTCAGCTTACCGCCCCAGCGACCGATCGCCGCGATCAGGATGGCTTTGATCAGCATCAGCAGAGCCGCGCCGGCAATCAGTTTGAGCGGTTCGGCCAGCACCGCACCCAGGTTCAGCGTCATGCCGACGGAGATAAAGAACAGCCCCAGCAGCAGCCCTTTGAACGGCTCGATGTCCGCTTCCAGCTGGTGGCGGAATTCCGAGTCCGCGAGCAGCACGCCGGCGACGAAAGCGCCGAGCGCCATGGACAGGCCCACCGACTCCATCAGAAACGCCGTGCCGGTCACCAGCAGCAGCGCTGCGGCGATGGAAATCTCCCGCACCCGGGTGGCATGAATAAAGCGCAGCGCGTGGCGCAGCAGGTAGCGGCCGGCGATCACGATGGCGCCGAAGATCAGGGCCGCGCGGCCGACGCCGTAGGCGATCTCCTGCCAACTGGCGGCTTCGTCCGCACCGCCGGAGGCGAGGAACGGGATGAACGCCAGCATCGGCACCGCCGCCATATCCTGGAACAGCAGGATGGTGAACGACAGGCGGCCGTGGCCGGTGGCCAGCTCCTTTTTCTCCGCCAGCAACTGCAGGACGAACGCGGTGGAAGACAACGCCAGGCCACAACCGAGCACCACCGCCAGGGTGAGCGGATACCCGGCCAGCATGATCAGCCCGCCGATGCCGACAATGCCGCTGACTACCTGTATCGTGCCCAGTCCGAAGATGGGTTTGCGCAGGGCTTTCAGGCGCGAGAACTGCAGCTCGAGCCCGATCACGAACATCAACAGCACGACCCCGAATTCGGAGATGTGCAGCATGTTGTCCACATCGCCCACCACACCGAGTCCGTGGGGGCCGATCAGTACACCGGCCGCGATATAGCCCAGCAGGGCGCCCAGGCCGGCGCGTTTGAACAAGGGTACGGCGACCACCGCCACGAGGAAGAGAACAACAAGTTGGCCAAGAGGGTTCATGGGTTTCCTTACTGCCGGCAAACCGGAATGGCGGGTATCAGGAGGCACTACGGCTTGAAAGTTTAGCCGACGCGCCCCATGGTTAATGTAGTGGTAAACCGCCTTGTTGTGTATCAGGGCGCCCCGGAATACAACGCGCACGCAAGACGCCGACTGACGGCGTCGTCCAATTTTAATCCTCGAAACGTATAACGAAGTCTTGCTTTGAAAGCGAGTTCGTTCTCATGCGTCACTACAGGAGCCATGACATGACCCCCCATTTTGAGGAAGCCCCCGGTCTTTCCACCGAAATTGATCCGGCGACCGACGGCTATGTGTTCAACCAGACCATGATGCGCATCAAGGATCCTGAGCGCAGTCTGGATTTCTACACGCGCGTGCTGGGCATGCGCCTGATCCGCAAGCTCGATTTCCCCGAAATGCAGTTCACCCTGTACTTCCTCGGCTATCTGGATGACCGGCAGGCGACCACCGTGCCGCAGGGCGATGGCCATCGCACCACCTACATTTTCGCCCGCGAAGCCATGCTCGAGCTGACCCACAATTGGGGCACCGAGGACAAAGAGGATTTTGAATACCACAACGGCAACGACGAGCCCCAGGGCTTCGGCCACATCGGCATCGCCGTGCCGGACGTCTACCAGGCCGCCGAGCGCTTTGAATCACTGGGCGTACCGTTCCAGAAACGTCCGGACGACGGCAAGATGAAAGGCTTGGCCTTCATCCGCGATCCGGACGGTTACTGGATCGAGATCCTGCAGCCGAACATGCTGGAGCGTCAACGCAAGGAAGCGCAAGAGGGCTGAGGCCCGAATCACAAGAAAGGCCGGGCATGTCCCGGCCTTTTTTGTGGGTTATCGGAAGGGAAAGCGTTCACCCCGGATTATCGTGGGTAGGTTGGGCTGACGCAGGAAGCCCAACATTCGAGGCTTGCGACCGCCTCCAGGCAGAATCGATTTGACTCGGTACGCCGCTTTACGCTCGTTCTGGACTCCCAGGATCGACGATGTTGTTCGGCATATTTTGTGTTGGGCTTCCTGCGTCAGCCCAACCTACCGAGGCCGGTCACTCGTCCCGAGCCGGCGCTCCATTTCTCGACGCCACCAACACCGACACCGTCAGCACCACCGCCCCGATGATCCCAAGGGTGCCCAGCGACTCTCCAAGGATCATCCACGCCAACAGCGCCGCAAACAGCGGCTCCAGCGTCACGATGATGCTGGAGGTGGTCGCCGGTGTGGTCTCCATGCCCCGGAAGAAGCAGACATAGCCCACGCAGGTCGGCACGATGCCGATGTAGGCAATCAGCAGCCAGTCGACTCCATCCAGGGCGCCCAGTCCGTCGAGGCTGCCGGTCAGGTACGCGATGGGCGCCAGCACGATGGCGCCGGTCGTAAAGCAGATAAAGGCCGTCCCGAACACCGATCCGCTGCCGGACACATGCCGGCTGGTCAGGGTGAACGCGGCATAGACCGCCGCCGCCAGGACGGCAATCATCACCCCGCCCAGACGGGTGGCGTCAGGGTTGCTGATATCCCCGGAGACCAGCATCAGGGTGCCGACAATCGCGCTGATCAGCGCCAGAACGGTGGTCAGTGTGGGACGCTCGCCCAATAGCGGTGCCGCCGCTATGGCGACAAGAACCGGCGCCAAGCAGAGCGTGATCAGGGTGGCGATACCCGCCCCGGTCAGGTCGACGGCCCACAGGTAAGCCCCCTGATAGCCCGCCTGCAAAAAGCCCAGCCCCACCAGTCCGATGAACAGACCCCGGCTAAGACGGAACCCGCCGGGCTTGCGCGTGTGCCACATCAGTACACCAAAAAACGGGCAGGCCACGCACAGGCGCAGGAAAGCCAGGGCCAGCGGCTCCAACTCACTTCGGGTAAACAGGGTTTTGGCGGCAATGCTGGTGGTCGCCCAGAGCGCGGCCGCGATGGCGATCAGGATGGCACCGCGCACGGCGGCATTCTTCGAGGATAAAACGGTCATGACTCAAATCTCGTCCGGTTCAGAAAGAAAAGGTAAAGAGACAACAACCGGACAGGCGGGTGCGGCGCTTTACGTTCTGTTAAAGAGCGAGTCGCTGCGTGATCCAGTCCATACCCGGTTCAGGACCGGACAGGCGGTGGTGTGCGTTTTCCGAAAAGGTGGGTCAGTTTCATCATGCCGCGAGATTAGCGGGAATCGGCGGGTGTGGCAACCTGCGGGGGCCGGCTCCCGCAGGGTCAAGCCGGTTGCGGCTTACTGGACGGTGATGTGGCTGCGGTTGCTGTCCAGTGTGGCGGCGCCAATACCGTCCACCTTGTCCAGGTCGGCGACGGTCTTGAACGGGCCGTTGGCCTTGCGGTAATCGATGATGGCCTGGGCCTTCACTTCACCGATGCCATCCAGTTGCTCGGACAGGGTCTTGGCGTCGGCGGTGTTGATGTTAACGGTGGTGGCTGCCTTGTCCGTGGCGGCACTGTCGGCCATGGCGGCGCCGGAAAGCAGGGTAGCGAATACGAAAAAAGCTGAGATGAGGAATTTCATGAAGTCTCCATGGGTAGTTGCAGTTTGTTGTTCAGCGAAGAACGCACAGCGTGCAAACCGGCCAGGATCGCAAAGCGCAGCCATCGTCGGTGCTCCGGCAGGGAGCTGACGAGGAGATGGTCAGGAAGTGAGTGTCGGTTAGAGAAAAAAGACAGCTGAGATGGAATCCGTGAGAAGTGTTAAGTCACGGATGCGGGCCCACAATCCTTGTGCACCCGTTCCGTGGCTTAAAAGCCCTGATCCGTTGGGCTGAAATATCCCTATAGCGCCTGATCCTTCAGGCTGAATCCGTCCCTGAGCGACCTGATCCTTCAGGTTGTCCTTTCCCTGTGTGCCTGTTCCGTCAGGCAGTAACTTCCTTGTGCTGCGTCCGTGCAGTTCTGCGTCCTTGCTGAAAACAAGCTTACTGGATCGCGGGATTTGGCAAATCGGACATTCACGCTCGCGCGTGTGCGAAATGGATTACACGCACGTAATCGTTTGGAAAGGTCGGTCGTCAGATTCCCTCAGGCCTTGCGTGACGCGGCGTTCAGGTTTGTCAGCAAGTCATCGCCGGACAGGTTTTTCAGGGTGCCCGCCTCGGCCTGGCGGACCAGATCCACCAGGCATTGATTCACCGGCGCAGGGCGCCCCAGACGCCGGGCCAGCTGGACCACTTCGCCATTGATCCAGTCCACCTCCGTGCGTCGTCCGGCCTGCAGGTCTTCCCACATGGACGAGCGCGCCAGCGGGTCGATTGAGAGCATCGCCTGGGCCAGCCGCTGGAACAGCCAGTCGGGCAGCGACATCACCATGGGAATCAGCGGCATGGGGACGGCGGCCAGTTTGACGGTGGGAATATTCGCCGCCCGCAGCAACGCCAGCGTTTCCCGCTGGGCCCGTGCCAGGCAGAGGCGGTAGGCCCGTTGTGAGAGTTCCGCCTTGAGCGGCAGACCCGACAGGGCATTGATCGGATTGTTGAGGTTGAGCAGCAGCTTCGACCACAGCACCGCCCGCATATCGGACTGCAGGCTCAGGGGCAGGCCCGCTCGGGCAAAGGCATCCTCCATGGTCGACGTGATGGCCGGATGCCGCGCCGCCATCAGTTCTCCTTCCGTACCGTGGTGGAAATGGCCCGGCGAGCGCTGCAGCACGTTAAAGGGCACCATGCCCGGCAGCACCACCTGCTCCGGCAGCAACGGCGCCAGCCGCTCGGCATTGGAAATCCCGTTCTGCAGGCTGATGACGACGGTACCAGGGGCCAGATACGGCGCCATGGCCTGGCCGGCTTCCTCGGTGGCGGCGGATTTGACGGTGAGCAGCACCAGATCAGCGCCGGCGACAGCTGCCGGATCGGTGGTGTAATGCTCGGGCGACAGCGTCAGGGTGCTGTCGACGCCCTGGTAGTCGCTGACGCGCAAGGGGTGCGTCTGGAACAGCGTGGCCAGCCGGTCGCGGCCGATCATCACCACATCGGCGCCCCCGGCCAGCAGGCGACCGCCCAGGTAGCAGCCAATGCTGCCGGCGCCGAAGATTGCGATGCGGGGAGTCTGGGCCATGAACGTCTTCCGGTTATTGTCGTGCCCGACAACATAGCCGGAATTGTCACCGTCGTCTGTAAACCGATTGACAGTTGCCGTTCAGTCCGGCTTTTTCGGGCGCTGCTGGGCCGCCGCCTCGCGAATCTTTTCCATGGTGATTTCCCGCACGGCGGCCTGGCTGGCCCGAATATGCGCGGTCAGTCTGGCGGCGGCTTCGGCCGGGTTGTTGTTGGCCAGGGCATCGAGGATCTCGGCGTGCTCTTCGTAGGTGGCGTCCACCCGGTCGCTGCGGGTGAAGTCGAGTCGGCGGATGACGCGCAGGCGCTCGGTGATTTCCTGGTGGATGCGGGTCATTTCCTGATTGCCGGCGGCCGCGACCAGGTCGCAGTGAAAATGTTCGTCCAGCGCCCGAACGGTGCTGCCGAAGGCCCGTTCCGATGGGTGGTCCGGTCGCCAGACCGCATTGAGCTGGCGCAGGACGGCCGGCGCTGTGGTCTGGCGGCATAGCTTGTGAACGGCCGCCCGCTCCAGGGTGATGCGCAGGTCGTAGAGTTCATCCACCTTGCGGGAATCCAGCGGCTGCACCTGCCAGCCGCTGCGGAACAGCACCTCCACGTAGCCTTCCCGCTGCAATCGGTAAAGGGCTTCGCGTACCGGCGTGCGACTGGCGGACAGCCGGGTCGCCACGTCCCCCTCACTGAACTTGTCGCCGGGAATCAGCCGGAATTCGAAGATGTCTTCCTTCAGTGCCTCATAGACCCGGTCCGCAACGCTGCCCCGTCGACGTGGTGGGTCATTGCCCGTTTCGGTTTCACGTGTCTTTGCCATAACGACCTCAGGCCGTGGTCTGTTTCAGGCTTTCGACATAGGCGCGCCAGCCCCCGAAATGGGTGACGTCCAGCGCTCCTTCGAAGCCATAGCCTTCGCAGACGAAGCCGTTGACCCAGGTGCCGTCCGCCAGTTCCACGTTGCCGATCCCCAGGGGCGGTGGCACCAGATCCACAAACGAGCCGAAGGCGGCCGCCGGCACGCGCCACACCTCCACGATAATGGCCGCACCGTCGTCGGCCGCCACCCGGCGCAGGCCGGGCTTGGCCGGTGTGGTGCCGGGCAGCGCATAAAGCCGGTAATTGGAGGTGGTGGTGGTTTCTGCGATGCACTCCGCCTCGCGCTCCAGCAACTGCCCGTTCAGGGGCATGCCGCTCAGGTGGGCGCCGACGACCGCCACATCGATGGTCGCTTCACCGTCGGCGGACGTTGGCAGCGTTTCTTTGGGGCGAGGCCGACCGGTGGCCCCCAGGGTTGTGGGATGGCTGTTCAGCCAGCGTATGGCGAGCTGCTGCAGGTCGCTGTCCCGCCAGGCGCCGCTGATCAGCGTCAGTCCGAAGGGCTGGCCGTCGGTACGGAAACCGGCGGGAATGGCCAGGGCGCTCATGTCCGCCAGGTTCACGAAGTTGGTGTAAGTGCCCAACAGGCTGTTCACGCCCACCGGATCGGTCGCGACTGCTTGCCGGGTGGGTGTGATCGGCGCGGTCGGCACCAACAAACCGTCCACATCGCTCAGCAGGTGATCGATGGCCTTGAGCAGCGCCTCTCGCCGGTAGATTGCATTGAAGGTATCGGTGGCCGAGAAGTGTTTTGCCTTCTCAATGATCCCGCGCACAACCGGGTTCATCCCATCCGCATGCTCTGCCATAAACGATTCAACCGCCGCATGACGCTCGGCCACCCACGGCCCTTCATAGAGCAGGGCAGCCAGCTCGAACAGAAGGGAGAAATCCATCGGCACCAGCGTGACGTCCAGCGCACTCCAGCGCCGCAGCAGGGTGTCCCAGGCTGCGGCGTTGCGGGCATCGCCGAACCAGTCGGGATCGGCGGGAACAGCCAGGCGACGGATCGGGCCGGGGTGTCGCAGGGCCGGCGTCGATGCAAACGCGGGCGGCGCGCTGCGGGAATAGGGATCGGCAGGCTCCTCGCCGCGGATCAGCTCGAACACCTCACCGGCATCGCCAATGGTCAACGCAAACACGGAGACGCAGTCCAGCGACCGGCAGGCGGGCACCACGCCTTCAATGCTGATGGCGCCTTTGGTGGGCTTGAGACCGACAATGTTGTTGAGCCCCGCGGGCACCCGGCCAGAGCCTGCGGTGTCGGTCCCCAGCGAAAACGGCACCAGCCCGCGGGCCACCACCGACGCGGAACCAGAGCTGGAGCCACCGCTGACAAACTCGGGATTGAAGCTGTTAGGCACCTCACCATAAGGCGAGCGGGTGCCCACCAGACCGGTGGCAAACTGGTCCAGATTGGTCTTACCCATAATGATCGCGCCGGCCGCACGCAACCGGCTCACGGCCGCGGCGTCCTTCTCCGGCGTGTAGGCGAAAGCGGGGCAGGCCGCGGTGGTGGGGAAGCCGGCCACATCGATGTTGTCCTTCACCGCGCAGGGGATGCCATACAGCGGCAGCCTTTTCCGATCGCCGCCCGCCCGCTCCAGGCGATGCGCCAGGTCTGCCAGCGCCGCCTGCAGCTGATCGTGGGTCAGTCGGCTGATCCAGGCCGGATCGTCGTCGGCGAGCTGGTCCAGCAGTCGGTGCAGCAAATCCGCCGGTGTCTTCTGGTGCTGGTAGGCCTCACGCCACTCGGCGAGCGTCCATCCTCGAAGGTCGGTCATGGGAACATCCTTTGTGGTCAGCGGAGAGGGAGGCGTGGCTCCCTTGTATACAAGAGCCTTTCGCAAGCCGCGTGCCATTCTGGAGCCATGCTCGGAAAGCCTTGAAAAACAAGCGGCTGGCGATTCGTTGCACGGGATGGTGCGCCGACGCATGCACTGCACGTGAGCAAGGAGTGATCACCGGCGCCATCACGGTGCGTGTCAAGGGGCTTAGGCGGCCGTATTCGAGATGATTCAGTAACCCTATACCGATATTGAAGTTTTCGGCCTGCAGCCCGGAGACCGGACTTTCGGTAGCGTTGCACTTAAATGGTGCGCAAATGGGCCGCCTGTCTTCAATCGGGGCGCCTGCAGCGTTGCGGGAGCAGGGGTTGTCTGCCTTGTATACTAGTTAACTTACTGAAATGTAATCGATAATTGGGTGCTGGAATGCTGGATGCACTGCCGTGGGATGCGTTTGAAGCATTGGAAAACCCAACCAGGATAAAAGGACGCATTCCATGAAAATCAAAAAGCAAATAACAGCAGGTTTATCTGCGCTGGCTCTTACTCTGACCGTTTCCGTTTCTGCCCCGGTGGCTGCGGCCGACGAAGGCCCGATCAAGATCGGTATCCTTCACTCCCTGTCCGGCACCATGGCCATCAGTGAATCCACCCTGAAAGACACCATGCTCATGCTCATCAAGGAGCAGAACGAGAAGGGCGGCCTGCTGGGTCGCAAGCTCGAGCCGGTGGTGGTGGATCCGGCCTCCAACTGGCCGCTGTTCGCCGAGAAGGCCCGCGAGCTGCTGGCCAAGGACAAAGTCGACGTCATCTTCGGTAACTGGACGTCCGTCTCCCGTAAATCCGTACTGCCGGTGGTCGAGGAACTGAACGGCCTGCTGTTCTACCCGGTCCAGTACGAAGGTGAAGAATCTTCCGAAAACGTGTTCTACACCGGTGCCGCGCCCAACCAGCAGGCGATCCCGGCGGTGAATTACCTGATGAACCAGGTCGGCGTGAAGCGCTGGGTCCTGGCGGGCACCGACTACGTCTACCCGCGCACCACCAACAAGATCCTCGAGGCGTACCTGAAGGATCACGGCGTGGCCGATGAGGACATCATGGTCAACTACACGCCGTTCGGTCACTCCAACTGGCAGTCCATCGTCTCCGACATCAAGACCTTCGGCAGCCAGGGCAAGAAAACCGCCGTGGTCTCCACCATCAACGGCGACGCCAACGTCCCGTTCTACCGCGAGCTGGCCAACCAGGGCATCAAGGCCGAGGACATCCCGGTCGTCGCTTTCTCCGTGGGTGAGCAGGAACTGTCCGGCATCGACACCGGCCCGCTGGTCGGTCACCTGGCCGCGTGGAACTACTTCATGAGCGTCGACACCGACGCCAACTACGACTTTATCGACAAGTGGGTCGCCTACACCGGCAAGGAAGACGCCGTGACCAACGACCCGATGGAAGCGCACTACATCGGCTTCAACATGTGGAAGGAAGCGGTCAAGAAGGCCGGCACCACCGACGTGGACGCGGTTAAGGACGCCATCATCGGAGTATCCGTACCGAACCTGACCGGCGGCTACGCCACCATGATGCCGAACCATCACATCACCAAGCCGGTGCTGATCGGCGAGATCCAGGACAACGGTCAGTTCTCCGTCGTCTGGCAGACCCCGTCCACCGTTGCGGGCGATGCGTGGTCGGATTACCTGCCGGGTTCGAAGGACCTGATCAGTGACTGGCGCAAGCCCCTGCACTGCGGCAACTACAACGTCGTCACCAAGTCCTGCGGTGGCAAGTCTGAAGTCGCTGCCGAGTAAGGCACCATCCGGTGCGGGTGTCCTTCGGGGCACCCGCCCACCTCAAGGCACAGGGCGGGCGTTTCCGAAAGGGACTGTCGTCGGGTTGTCACAGCCCTTTTTCGAAGCGTCGCCGCCTCAAGGATTCACATTGGATAGGACGCAACCATGAGCATCATCCGATCGCTCAAACAGCTGCTTATTGTCTGCCTGCTGTCGTTGCCGGTGCTGGGGCACGCCCAGGCCAACGACGAGCAGGCTCAGTCGTTACTGACCCAACTGGCGGACGCTTCCTACGCCCAGAAAGGGAAGATCGCCGGTGAGATCGCCCGCAGTGGCGACGAGCGGGCCCGGGGCTGGCTGGAAGCCTTCTCCGCCGGCAAGCTCGCGAAAATAGAACCTTCTAAAGGTGACGCTGAGGGCTCCGGCAAATTCGTCATCGTACTGTCCAACCGCGGCCGCAACTGGAAAGTCCAGGATGCCCTGACCGGCGACGACCTGGGGGAGATCTCCCGCCGCGATCTGGATACCATCCGCGTCAACAACTCCCTGCGCAGCGAGATCGACGGCATCCTCTCGGTCATCGACCTGACCGTGAACGACGCCGACAAGCGTCTGGAAGCGGCCCGGGGCCTGCGCGGCAACGTTGATGAGGCCATGGCCAAGAAGCTGACCGAGCTGATGGCCAGCGAGGAAGACGCCGACGTCAAGGCCACGCTGAACGAGGCGCTGGCGATCTACAAGGTGGAAGAGCAGGGCGACCTGAGTGCGGTGAAGACGCTCTCCGGCAGCCTCAACTCTGAAGCCCGCGCGGCCCTGAACAGCGCCACCTACAGCGACGACCCGGCCCTCAAGAAAGCGGCCGAGGACGCGCTGGCCTCCATCGAAACCAAACTCAAATGGAATCGCGCGGCCGAGACCCTGTACTTCGGCCTGTCGCTCGGTTCCGTGCTGGTGCTGGCGGCCATCGGCCTGGCCATCACCTTCGGCGTCATGGGCGTGATCAACATGGCCCACGGCGAGCTGATCATGCTCGGCGCCTACACCACCTGGGGCATGCAGCAGATGCTGCCGGGCCAGCCGGGACTGGCGCTGGTCCTCTCCATTCCGGCCGGCTTCCTGGTCTCTGCGCTGGCGGGCGTGGCCATCGAACGCAGCGTCATCCAGTTCCTGAAGGGCCGCCCGCTGGAAACCCTGCTGGCCACCTTCGGCATCAGCCTGGTGCTGCAGCAACTGGTGCGGACCGTCATTTCCCCGCTCAACCGCACGGTGGTCACGCCGGACTGGATGAGCGGCTCCATCATGGTGAACGAGGCCCTGTCCCTGACGCTGAACCGGCTCTACATCATCGGCTTCGCGCTGGTCGTGTTCGTCGGCCTGATGCTGATCATGCGCAAGACCCGCCTGGGTCTCGAAGTGCGCGCCGTCACCCAGAACCGCGCCATGGCCCGCTCCATGGGCATCAAGGCCACCAAGGTGGACATCATGACCTTCGCACTCGGCTCCGGCGTCGCCGGGCTGGCGGGCGTGGCCCTGTCGCAGATCACCAACGTCGGTCCCAACCTGGGCCAGAACTACATCATCGACTCCTTCATGGTCGTGGTGTTCGGCGGCGTCGGGAACCTGTGGGGCACGCTGGTGGCCGGTCTGTCGCTGGGCACCATCAACCAGTTGCTGGAACCTTGGGCGGGCGCCGTCCTGGCCAAGATCCTGGTGCTGGTCTTCATCATCCTGTTCATTCAAAAGCGCCCGAGGGGACTCTTCCCCCAGAAAGGCCGCGCTGCGGAGGGTTGAGGCATGTGGTTAACGAAACCCTTTAATGAGCGGTCTACCCAGATCTTCCTGGGCGTGCTGTTCCTGGCCGTTATGGCCGTTTCCGTCCTGCATCTGGTGATGCCGGAAGGCAGCGCCCTGTACGTGAGTTCCTACACCGTCACCCTGCTGGGCAAGTATCTGTGCTACGCGCTGCTGGCGGTGGCCGTCGATCTGGTCTGGGGCTACCTCGGTATCCTCAGCCTGGGCCACGGCGCCTTCTTTGCCCTGGGCGGCTACGCCATGGGCATGTACCTGATGCGCCAGATCGGCGATCGCGGCGTCTACGGCGACCCGACCCTGCCGGACTTCATGGTGTTCCTGAACTGGGACTCGCTGCCCTGGTACTGGTACGGCTTCGACATGGCCTGGTTCGCCTTCATCATGGTGCTGCTGGCCCCGGGCCTGCTGGCGCTGGTGTTCGGCTTCCTCGCCTTCCGCTCGCGGGTGACCGGCGTGTACCTGTCGATCATCACCCAGGCGCTGACCTTCGCCCTGATGCTGGCCTTCTTCCGCAACGAGATGGGCTTCGGCGGCAACAACGGGCTGACCGACTTCAAGGACATTCTCGGCTTCGACCTGCGCACCGACGCCGCCCGCCTCGGCTTGTTCATCGCCACCGGCATCGCGCTGGCGGTGGGCTACGTGATCTGTCGCGCCATCGTCACCTCCAAGCTGGGCCGCGTCAGCGTGGCCTGCCGGGACGCCGAGGCGCGCACGCGGTTCCTCGGCTATCGGGTGGAGCGGGTGCAGCTGTTCGTGTTCGTGGTCTCCGCCATGCTGGCGGGTGTGGCCGGAGCGCTCTATGTGCCGCAGGTGGGCATCATCAACCCCAGCGAATTCTCGCCGCTGTTCTCGATTGAGATCGTGGTGTGGGTGGCCCTCGGCGGCCGCGCGACGCTCTACGGGGCGGTCATCGGCGCGATCATCATCAACTACGCCAAGACCGTGTTCACCGGCATCCTACCGGACGCGTGGCTGTTCGCCCTGGGCGCGTTGTTCGTGCTGGTCACCGTGTTCCTGCCCAAGGGCATCGCCGGCCTGCTGCCGGGCCTGAAGAAGAAAACGGATGATGAATCCGAAGCACCCACCAGCGGCAAGGAGGCCACCGCATGAGCATCATGAGCGAGCTGACCCACCGCGACCGGGTCTTTGATTTCCTGACCCCGACGGCGTCCCCGGTGGACGTCCGTCACGGGCCGATCCTCTACCTGGAAGACGTCACCGTCAGCTTCGACGGCTTCCGGGCCATCAACAACCTGAACCTGACCATCGACGACGGTGAACTGCGCTGCATCATCGGTCCCAACGGCGCGGGCAAGACCACGATGATGGACATCATCACCGGCAAGACCCGCCCGGACATGGGCTCGGTCTGGTTCGGCAGCCGTCACAACCTGCTGACGATGAACGAGCCGGACATCGCCAGCCTCGGCATCGGCCGCAAGTTCCAGAAGCCCACCGTGTTCGAGGCCCTGACCGTGTTCGAAAACCTCGAGCTGGCCATGGCCACCGACAAGCGGGTGCTGCCGACCCTGACCGCCCGACTCACCGGCGAGGCCAAGGCCCGCATCGACGAAGTGTTGACCACCATCGGCCTCACCGACCTGCGCCACCGCGAGGCGGGCATCCTTTCCCACGGCCAGAAACAGTGGCTGGAGATCGGCATGCTGCTGATGCAGAAGCCGCGCCTGCTGCTGGTGGACGAACCCGTCGCCGGCATGACCGAACAGGAAATGGAGCGCACCGCCGAACTGCTCACCAGCCTGGCGGGCAAGCAGTCCGTGGTCGTCGTCGAGCACGACATGGGCTTCGTCCGCTCCATCGCCCGCACCGTCACCGTCCTGCACCAGGGCAGCGTGCTGGCGGAAGGTTCCATGGACGACGTGTCCAACGATCCCAAGGTGATCGAAGTCTATCTGGGGGAGGGCGCCTGATGCTCAAGATCGAAAAACTCAACCAGTTCTACGGCGAGAGCCACACCCTCTGGGACCTCGACCTGGACGTGCCCCAGGGCCAGTGCACCTGTGTCATGGGCCGCAACGGCGTGGGCAAGACCACCCTGATGAAATGCGTCATGGGCGAGGAAAGCGTCAAGGACGGCAGCATCCTGTTCGCCGGCGACGTGGAATTGACCCAACGCAAGATCGAGGACCGCTCCCGTCTGGGCATCGGCTATGTTCCTCAGGGGCGGCAGATTTTTCCGCTGCTGACCGTCGAGGAAAACCTGCGCACCGGCCTGGCCGTGCGGCAGGACGGCAGCAAGACCATCCCGGAACGGGTCTATGAGCTGTTCCCGGTGCTCAGGGAAATGAAAAACCGCCGCGGCGGCGACCTCTCCGGCGGCCAGCAACAGCAGTTGGCCATCGGCCGCGCGCTGGTGATCGAGCCGCGCCTGCTGATCCTCGATGAACCGGGCGAGGGTATCCAGCCCAACATCGTCGCCCAGATCGGCGAGGTCATTCGCAAGCTGATCGAGGAGGACGGTCTGACCGTGTTGCTGGTGGAACAGAAACTGCCGTTTGCCCGCAAGTACGCCGACCGTTTCGCCATCATGGACCGGGGCCGTCATGTGGCTGACGGCGAGATCGCCGAGCTGTCCGACGCACTCATCAAGCAGCACCTGACCGTATGACGATTTTTGCACCCCTGAACACGCCGCTGCCCAACGACCGCGAGTCCGCCAACGACTCGGGCCACCGCTTCGATACCGGGCGGCGCTGGGCGGCGTCCATCGAACTGGGTTTCGAGGCCCGGCGCGAGTCGCTGCAGCGCATCACCCGACTGGTCCGCCGCCGCCACTACGGCCCGCTGCGGGTCCAGAAGCCGTTCTACCCGGAAGGCCGTGACGGCTGCTGCCACGTGTACCTGCTGCATCCGCCGGGCGGACTGGTAAGCGGCGACGCGCTGTCCATCACCGCCTCCCTGGCGGAAGGCGCGCACGCGCTGCTGACCACCCCGGCCGCCGCCAAGCTCTACAAGGCCGACAGCCACGGCGTCGCCTGGGCGCAGCACACGCAGCTGAACGTGGCCGACGGAGCCACCCTGGAATGGCTCCCCCAGGAAACCCTCGCCTTCGACGGCTCCCGGGGCGAACAGACCACCACCATCGACCTCACCGGATCGGCCCGCTGCATCGGCTGGGAAGTGCTGGCCCTCGGCCGCCCGGTGGGGGATTTGCCGTTCGTCAGCGGCCATCTGGAACAACGCTTCCGCCTGACCCGCGACGGTCGCCCCCTGTGGATCGAACGCCAGCCCATGGACCCGACGCATCCCCGGTTCAAAGGCCATTGGGGGCAGGGCGGCAGCACCGTCCAGGCCACGCTGTGGGCGGTGGGTTTAGAGGATGAAAACGAAGCCATCGACGCCCTGCGCGAGCAGATCACCGCGTCCCCGAGATGGGCGGTCACCCGCCGCCGGGGCGTGTTGCTGCTGCGCTACATCGGCCACGAACGCAACGAAGCCTGGGCCATTTGCCAGCTGGCCTGGGAAATCCTGAGACCGAGATTGACGGGTCAGGAAGCTCATATACCGAGAATCTGGATGACCTAGGAACGTAGGTTGGGCTGACGCAGGAAGCCCAACAATAGGCAGGCACCGGACGTTCCCGTTATCGAGGACGGGCCTGGAGCCTGGCTTGACGATCATTGGATTGGACGAGATTGGCCGCTAACCCGGTCTGTCGGGCTTCCTGCGTCAGCCCAACCTACGAGCTGGGCCATTTGCCAGCAGGCCTGGGAGATCCTGAGGCCGAGATTGACGAGGCAGGAAGCTCATATACCGAGAATCTGGATGACCTAGGAACGTAGGTTGGGCTGACGCAGGAAGCCCAACAATAAGCAGGCACCGGGCGTTCCCGTTATCGAGGGCGGGCCTGGAGCCTGGCTTGACGATCATTGGATTGGATGAGATTGGCCGCTAACCCGGTCTGTTGGGCTTCCTGCGTCAGCCCAACCTACGAGCTACCAGACACTCGAATGGCACAAGGCTGAAGACATGCATCCCCTCTCCCCTTGAGGGAGAGGGCCAGGGAGAGGGGTAGGCGCCAAAGGCGCCTGATAGAGATTCGGAGTTAACCGCTCCCCCCTCTCCCCAACCCCTCTCCCTCCAGGGGCGAGGGGCTAACGACCCGAGACCGATAGCTCGGGGATAACAGGAGGGGATGTCGGTTGGGTGGCGCAGGCATGAGAAAGGCAAGAGGTTGAACAGATGCATTCCCTCTCCCCTTGAGGGAGAGGGTCAGGGAGAGGGGTAGGCGCCAAAGGCGCCCGATAGAGATTCGGAGTCAAACGCTCCCCCCCCTCTCCCCAACCCCCGCTCCGCGCCCCGGCCCATTGCCGGAGGCAACGGGCGTTCCGGCGGGCGAAGCGTTGCTTCGCTTGATCCGCCTTCACCCCACCAGGGGCGAGGGGCTAACGACCCGAGACCGATAGCTCGGGGAGAACAGGAAGCACGATCCAATGTAGCCGACGCTTCAGCTTCGGAGGCGTCGCCAGACGCCCGGCCAACATCCGGCGGCCCCATGGCCCGCTCCGAAGCTAAAGCGTCGGCTACACCAGAAAAGACATAAGAACATCGCAAACAACGGAGTTACGACGATGGAGCTCACCCCCAGAGACAAAGACAAGCTGATGCTGTTCACCGCAGCACTGCTCGCCGAGCGCCGCAAGGCCAAGGGCCTCAAGCTCAACTACCCGGAATCCGTGGCCCTGATCAGCGCCGAAATCCTCGAGGGCGCCCGCGAAGGCCGCACCGTCGCCGAACTCATGAGCCTGGGCACCGAAGTGCTGACCCGGGACGACGTGATGGAAGGCGTCGCGGAAATGGTCGACGAAGTGCAGGTCGAAGCCACCTTTCCGGACGGCACCAAACTAGTCACCGTCCACAACCCAATCGTCTGAAGGCCGATGAGAAGCTACCTGCGTTGCCATTGCGGCGTTAAAAGAAGACTCAAAATGCTCATTTATTCGCACATAAACTGCGCTTTTTCGCCTTCTTTTGCCTTGCACTGGCAGCCTCGCCAACGCTTCTCACCGGCCTTTACAGGAGGCTTTTTATGATTCCCGGCGAATACCACATCAAGGACGGCGACATCGAACTCTGTGCCGGCCGCGAGCGCATCACCGTCGAGGTGGGCAACACCGGCGACCGCCCGGTGCAGATCGGCTCCCACTACCACTTTGCCGAAGCCAACCCGGCGCTCACCTTCGACCGCAATAAGGCCACCGGCTACCGGCTGGACATCGCCGCCGGCACCGCGATCCGCTTCGAACCGGGCCAGACCCGCGAAGTCACCCTGATTCCCTACGCGGGCAAGCGCGAGATCTACGGCTTCCGGGGTGAGGTCATGGGCAAGGTCGACGATAAGGCATGAGCTTTAGAGACGGGCGGGCAGTGGTGATCGGGACCGTCGGCAGCAGGGATGCTGCCGTCGAGCGTCCAGGGATGGACTTGCAGCGTGTCCCGAGCACCACTGACCGCACGGCTCCGGCACAAGTTTCAAGGATATGAGGCAGACAATGAAAATCAGCAGACAAGCCTACGCCGACATGTACGGCCCCACCGTGGGCGACCGCGTGCGGCTCGGGGACACCGAACTCTGGATCGAGGTCGAGAAGGACCACACCCACTACGGCGACGAGGTTAAATTCGGCGGCGGCAAAGTCATCCGTGACGGCATGGGCCAGAGCCAGCGCTGCGACGACGCGGTCATGGACACCGTCATCACCAACGCCCTGATCCTCGACTGGTGGGGCGTCGTCAAAGCGGACGTTGGCCTCCAGAAAGGCCGCATCGCCGCCATCGGCAAGGCGGGCAACCCGGACACCCAGCCGGACGTCGAGATCTTCATCGGCCCGGGCACTGAAATCATCGCCGGGGAGGGCAAGATCCTCACCGCCGGCGGCATCGACCCGCACATCCACTTCATCTGCCCGCAGCAGGTGGAAGAGGCCCTGATGAGCGGCATCACCACCATGCTCGGCGGCGGCACCGGGCCGGCCACCGGCACCAACGCCACCACCTGCACGCCGGGGCCGTGGCACATCGGCAAGATGCTGCAGGCAGTGGACACGCTGCCCATGAACATCGGCTTCCTCGGCAAGGGCAACGCCTCCCTGCCGGAAGCGCTGGAAATTCAGGTGGAAGCAGGCGTGATCGGTCTCAAGCTGCACGAAGACTGGGGCACCACCCCGGCCGCCATCGACAACTGCCTGACCGTCGCCGACAAGTACGACGTGCAGGTGGCCATCCACACCGACACCCTGAACGAATCCGGCTTCGTCGAAGACACCCTGGCCGCGTTCAAGGACCGCTGCATCCACACCTTCCACACGGAAGGGGCGGGCGGCGGCCACGCGCCGGACATCATCACCGCATGCTCGAAAGCCAACGTGCTGCCGTCGTCCACCAACCCGACGCGGCCCTACACGGTGAACACCATCGACGAGCACCTGGACATGCTGATGGTCTGCCACCACCTGGATCCGAACATCCCGGAAGACGTGGCCTTCGCCGACTCCCGCATCCGCCGCGAGACCATCGCCGCCGAGGACATCCTCCACGACATGGGCGTGATCTCCATGATCTCCTCCGACTCCCAGGCCATGGGCCGGGTGGGCGAGGTCATCTGCCGCACCTGGCAGACCGCCCACAAGATGAAAGTCCAGCGCGGCCTGCTGCCGGAAGACCAGGAACTGGGCGCCGACAACTTCCGCGCCAAGCGCTACATCGCCAAGTACACCATCAACTCCGCCATCACCCACGGCATCGCGCACGACGTGGGCTCGGTGGAAGTGGGCAAGCTGGCGGACCTCGTGCTGTGGAGCCCGGCCTTCTTCGGCGTGAAGCCCGCCACCATTATCAAGGGCGGCATGATCGCCGCGGCGCCGATGGGCGACCCGAACGCCTCCATCCCCACGCCGCAGCCGGTGCACTACCGCCCCATGTTCGGCGCCTACGGCAAGGCCGCCAGTGCCACCCGCCTGACCTTCGTCAGCCAGGCCGCACTGGACGCCGGCATCGACAAGGCGCTGGGGCTGGACAGTCCGCTGTCGGCCTGCAAAGGCGTACGCCAGGTGCGCAAGAGCGACATGAAACTCAACGACGCCTGCCCGACGCTGACCGTCGACCCGCAGACCTACGAGGTCCACGCCGACGGCGAGCTGCTCACCTGCGAGCCGGCCACCGAGCTGCCGCTGGCCCAGCGTTATCACCTGTTCTGAGGACGCCCGCATGATTGAACTGACACAACGCATCGCCCCGGTCGAGTCGGCGGAAATCTTCGACAGCCTGACCCTGCCGTTCGAGCTGCGCATCCGCGGCCGCCTGCGGGCCACCACGGACAACGGCACCGACGTGGGCCTGTTCCTGGATCGCGGCCCGGTGCTGCGGGACGGCGACTGCCTGCAATCCGCCGGCGGCGAAGTGGTCCGCATCCGCGCCGCCGACGAGCCGGTGGTCACCGCCCAGATCCCCGCGGGCCTGCCGCTGGCGCGCCTGTGTTACCACCTGGGCAACCGCCACGTGCAGCTGGCCATCGGCACGATTGATGAGACGCTCGATGGGGGCTCTGGGCAGTCCGGCTGGGTCCGCTTCCCGCCGGACCACGTGCTGGAAGAGCTGGCCGAACGCCTCGGCGCCACCCTGAAGCACCATCAGGCCCCGTTTGATCCCGAGCCGGGCGCCTATTCCCAGGCGGGGCACTCGCACGGTCACTGTCATGGCCATGGGCATAGCCATAGCCACGGAGAGAGTCACGGCCATTCGCACGATCACGACCACGGTCACGATCACCCGCACAGCCACGGACACGGGAGCGATCATGTCCACTGAGGCATCGCCCATGGCGGATCTCAGCCTGCTCGGCCTGCTGCAACTGGTCAGCCCGGCGCTGCCCATCGGGGCCTTTGCCTGGTCCCAGGGGCTGGAAAGCGCTTTCGAGCTGGACTGGGTGCGCAATGAGGCCGACCTGGGCCAGTGGCTGGCGGGCGTGCTGGACGACGGCCTGACCCGCTGCGAACTGCCCGTGCTGGCACGCCAGCAACAGGCCTGGGCCGACGGCGACACCGCGACCCTGGCGCAGTGGAACGACTGGCTCCACGCCACCCGGGAAACCGCCGAACTGAGCGACGAGGACATCCGCCTGGGCTCGGCGCTCACGCGCCTGCTCACCAGCCTGGCGCTGATGCCGGAAGACGGCCAGATGCCCCACGAGCCGGGCTACGTCACCGTCTTCGCCTGGGCCGCGCACCAGCGCAGCGTGCCCGTGCGCCAGACCCTGCTCGGCTTCGCCTGGGCGTGGCTGGAAAACCAGCTCGCCGTGGCCTGCAAGGCGCTGCCGCTGGGGCACACCGCCGCCCAGCGGCTGACCGAACACCTGCGCCCGGCACTGGTAAATGCCGTGGATAACGCTCTGGTGCTGGAGGATGACGAGCTGGGCCCGATTCTGCCGGGTTTGGCACTCGCGTCCGCACACCACGAAACACAGTATTCGAGATTGTTCAGAAGTTAGGAGGACTTCGACTGAGGTGCGCAGACAGGCACCCAGCTTCCGGGACGCGCTGTACATACGTCCCTGTACGCTACCCACAGCATCCCTGCTGTGGGATGTCCCGGAAGCTGAATGCCTGACTGCTTCGACGCCCGGTGGAGGCCTTTGAAAACAAACAACGATGAGGAACACACCATGAAACATTGTCTGCGAGTCGGGGTCGGTGGCCCTGTCGGTTCCGGTAAAACCGCCCTGCTGCGCCAGCTCTGCCTGGCCCTGCGCGACCACTACAACATCGCCGTGGTCACCAACGATATTTACACCCGGGAAGACGCCGATTTCCTGCTGCGCCACGAAGCCCTGGAAGCCGACCGCATCCTCGGCGTGGAAACCGGTGGCTGCCCGCACACCGCCATCCGCGAGGATGCCTCCATGAACCTGGCGGCCATCGACGACCTCCAGTCCCGCCACCCGGACCTGGAACTGGTGCTGGTGGAATCCGGCGGCGACAACCTCTCCGCCACCTTCAGCCCGGAACTGTCGGACCTCACCCTGTACGTCATCGACGTCTCCGCCGGCGACAAGATCCCCCGCAAGGGCGGGCCGGGCATCACCAAGTCCGACCTGCTGATCATCAACAAGATCGACATCGCCGAACAGGTCCACGCCTCGCTGGAGGTGATGGATCGGGATTCCAAAAAGATGCGCGGCGAGCGGCCGTTCGTGTTCACCAACCTGTATGACGGGATAGGGCTGGAGACGATCATCAGCTTCATCCTGGAACGCGGAATGCTTCCGGAACGTCGCCCAGAGAACATTGAAGCCAGCGCCTGAGACCGGCCCAAACCAAACGAATTGGATTGCAGTTAAACGGAGATAACCATGACACGACTCACCAAAACCCTGCTCACCGCCGGCCTCATGCTGACCGCCACCGCCGCTTCCGCCCACCCGGGCCACGGCCAGGGCGGCTTCACCAGCGGCCTGCTGCACCCCATGCTGGGCCTCGACCACCTGCTGGCCATGGCCGCCATCGGCTTCTGGAGCATGCGCCAGAGCGGCTGGATGAAACGCGGCACGCCGCTGTTCATGATCGGCGGCATGTTCCTGGGTGCGGGACTGGCCTTCGCAGGCCTGAACATCCCCGGCGTCGAAACCGGCATCGCGCTGTCCGTCATGCTGGCGGGCGTACTGATCGCCACACTGGCGAAGCTGCCAACGGCTGTGGGTGGATCGCTGGTGGCGGCGTTTATGGTGTTCCACGGCTTCGCACACGCGGCTGAAATGCCGGCCGGGTCGCATTTCCTGGCTTACATGGCGGGCTTTGGCATCGCGACGCTGGCGATTGCGTTTGCAGGTCGTGGCCTTGGTGCATTGCTGATGAAGACCGACAACCGTGTGTCACAAGCAATTGGCGCAGCCCTGGCAGCAACTGGAGCCTTCCTGGTAGCTTGAGGTTAGCCTAAAAAGCCTCTCTCCCCTTGTGGGGTGGAGGCGGATAGACACGAAGCACCGCTTCGTCCGCCGGAACGCCCATTGCCTCAGGCAATGGGCCGGGGCGCGGAGCGGAGGTTTGGAGAGAGGGGGAGCAGGCGCCAGCCTGCCCATGAATCCCCAAGTAAAAGGGCGCGAGCTACCCAACTCGCACCCATTCTTTTTGCCCCAAATCAATTCCCCGGAACTCGTTCCTCACAAAACCTGCAGCAATAAGCTACCCTTCCAGAATCATTCAATTAGCTCCCAACCTTGTTTCACATCATTTTTAAGACGTGAGCGCCAAAGGTGTTTTAGGGTGAAACAGACGAGGCACGGAGTGCCCACTGTCTGAGGATAAAAAAATGGACTTTGCTCCCGTCTTACAACCGTTAATCCACGCCCTCTGGTACCTCATCCCGCTGGCCATCCTCGGCGGTATTATTAAGTCGCCACAGTTCAAAGGCTGGGTCGGCGAAAGCCTGGTTAACCTCTCGGCACGCCTGTTTCTCGACAAGAACACCTACCACCTGATCCGCAACGTCACCCTGCCCACCGAAGACGGCACCACCCAGATCGATCACATCATCGTCTCGCCCTACGGCGTGTTCGTGGTGGAAACCAAGAACATGAAAGGGTGGATCTTCGGCAGTGCCAAACAGCGGTACTGGACGCAGAAGATCTACAAGCATTCGCAGAAATTTCAGAACCCGCTGCATCAGAACTACAAGCATGTGAAAACGATCCAGGCACTGCTGGGGCTGGGCGATGCGCAGGTGCATTCGGTGGTGGTGTTTGTGGGGGATGCGACGTTTAAGACGAAGATGCCTGCAAATGTGACGCGGGGCGGTGGGTATTTGCGTTTCATCAAATCATATCCGGATTGGATACTGACGGCGGAACAGGTTAAAAGCGTATTGGAGACGATTGCTTCTGGCCGATTGGCGTCTTCGTTGAAGACTTATCGCGAACATTTGAGGCATGTTCAGCGTCTCGTAACACAGAAGAATGGCACGACGGACTTCGGTGGAGTCACTCCTGAGGACAGGTTGGTTCAAAGGAAAAGACCATCGCGGAGTCGTTGGATAATCAAGCCCATTCAGGCTTCCCAGCCCTCGGAAGCGACATATTCGGAGTTGCCGAAAGTAATAAGCAGTGCTTGCCAAGCGGGGGTTGCTGCTGAGCGTGCATTTTCGCGTCAGTACGTGGAGGTGGAGGGACTCGGAAAATGGCGGTCAGAGCGGCGCTTGGTGGAATGTATTAATCATAGGGTGCGGGCGGAAACTCAGTCCCGTGCAGGGTATTTTGGCCTTAAGTCAGTTCAACGACGTTATCAACTTGATGTTTTCTGATGACAGTTAAGACATAGTTCTGTTCCGGTTTTTCGCAGAATTTCAATAACTTCATTCATTAAATAATCAAATTCGAGCACTATAGAAAAGAGGGTTTAAATATGAGTTTGGACGTTTTAAGGAATAAATTGGTTCAACGATTTGATGAATTCGACCGAGGAGACCGTGGCTGGTTTGCTATAACTCGAGTACATGTCTCATCGTCTTGGTTAAAGGCGATAGCTGAATATATAGAGTATCGTAGCATGGGGAATCCCATAGAATTTGACGAACGGGATTATCAGCAGTTAGCGACCATTATAGAAACCGATAATGATAACCCTGGTCAGCAGCTTCGCCGCCATCATCTGTTGGTGATGGATAAGCCACTTCGTCTTTTGCGACGCGAGAACGGCCAAAGTTGGCAAGTTATTTCTCTAACTGAAAGAGGAAGGGCTCTCGCTTTAGCAGATGATCCAGCTGAGGTTTTGGAGGAAGCACTCACAGAGATTCGCTTCGCCGTTGAACCATGGTCACCGACTAGTCGAGTTGAGCAATATAGTGAATTCGACGTCCAGATCTATGAAGCTACAAAGCGAGTTCTAGAACGGACAGATGGATATATTGACCGCAACGAGTTCGATTTCTTCGTATCGAGAATTAAAAGGATGTCTGAAGTTAATTGGGCCTCCAGAGCTATTTCTCAATATCGAGAATTATCCGAGGAACAACAGCAGACCTTGCATGAATTGGTTCGGGATAGAATTCCGGGAGACAAGGCATATTACAATTGGCGCGATGTAGCGCTACATACATTTTCGCTTTTCTCTCTTGGCACAAGCATGGTTCGAAATAGGACTCATCTTTTTCTAACTTCCCGTTGGGCTGACGATTTCTTGATTAGTACTCGTTCTGGAGTTTCAAAGATCAGGATCCCCGATCCCGCTAGCTCAGAACATTTACTTGTTCCTCCCGCCGCGCCAGCAAGTAATGATGGGTCTGATGCAGAAAGTTTTGTGGCAAAGGTCTTTCGCTCGCAAGGTTGGACTGTGGCGTTTTATACAAATCGTCGGGGTTTCGGTTTCGATCTATGGGCGAGAAAAGAGGATAAGGCGATGGTGATAGAAGTTAAAAGTAGCGTAGGAGATCTTGGTTCAGTGAATTTGACCTCTGTTGAATATCAAGCTGCAATTGAGCATGGTGAGAACTTTGCCTTAGCATTGGTTGAGAACTTGGAATCTGAGGATCCAAATCTTTCGATAATTATGAACCCGATTAGCAGCCTAAAGATCGTCGAGCGCCAAGAAGCTACATACTCAATTTCTCGAGTTGAATGGTTAAGGGTGTTGAGTGGGGAAGTCTGAAGATGGGGGGGTATCTCCAGACTGTACCCATATTTTGGCAAGCTTTAAATGAGATGCTAATTAAGTTTTTTCAAATAGCAAGTATTGGTGATGTGTAACTGTCCCCTTGTCACGGATTCCGTGGCTTTCACAATGTTCAACGCTTTCTGAAAACCAATCCTCAAAATGCAGAAAGCGTTCGCCAATTTGTTGAAGTGCTGCAGCCATATCGCATTTAGTGCTTTTCCCAACATGAATCGCAAACAAGCCACCACGCTTGAGACGCTGTTGCGCTTGCCTAAATATGTTTTCATATATCGCAAAGCTTTTCTTTTGACGTTCGTCAACGAAATCCGCAGGGCGAGTTAGAAAATCTTCTGCCTCCCAACCGGAAAACCAGAGTCGCATCCAGTTTGCTGTGTGAAAGCGGGTACTATCGAAGAATGGAGGTGAAGTAATAATCGCATCGAGCTCGTCGACGGAATCTGGCCAGACTTTTGTCACGTCCTGATAGAATGATTCACCATACGTTGTGGGTATATCTTCCGCCGCAGATATGCAGCGGTTTACTTTTTGGCGGAGGCGTTCAATTAAGCTGCGATATTCCGCTTCGCCCGTAGGAGAAAATGGTGTAATTGGGTGTGAACGTCGGCTAAGTGCATAGGGGCGATTGCCATGAAGAATATGCAGCATAGAAGCGAACACTATAGCGGATGAGCCTGACTTGGGCTTGTTTTGAAGGAAATAGTCGCGGGCAATAAGAATCTCTTGAAGAGTATCCTCGTGAAAATACGATTCAAGCGCTCCGTTGAAGCGGATCGCCTCAATGTTTCTTGTTGAGCGTTTTTTATTTTTTTCACTTTCGATCAGCGATTCCAACTTATCGAGAAGGAGTTCGACGCTTTCCCAGTTAATTTTCTCTAGCTTGGCGCGAGATATAGCAACAGCAGCGGGACTGATGTCGAAGCCAAAAGCTGTATGTCCACGCAATCTAGCTTCGAACGGAATTGTTCCTACACCGGAAAAGGTATCTAGTACTCTTCCTCCACTTTCAGGCATCAGAGCGTCAATAAGTGAGCGTGCGATCGCAGGCTTGAGCTTCCCTTGGTAAGAGCACATCGAATGCCAGGAATGCCCCCAGTTTCGACGAGCCATCAAGCCTTGTTGATGAGGAAGCGTTGTCTTAAATTTCTTCCAACCGTCGAACCGAGCTGAGGTGTCGGATAGAGCAGGGTTAATTGACTGGGAAGCAGTCTCATATTTAAATACTTGCAATGTTTGGCTTAAAGGTCGCCCGTCGCGCGATTGACGTTCTCTTAGAGTTATTGTTTCGTTCAGCTTGAAGCGAGTGCCCTCTAACATTTCGGCGAGTATGTTTTGTGTTGGAACGTGAACACCACTGTAGACAGAGTCGCCCAAATCAATTGCTATGATTCCCCCTTCTTTAAGAAGCTTTGGTAGATTCGAGAGTACATCATGCATGTCATAAAAATAGTTCTCGACCATTGCAGGGATGCGCGAGTCGTAAGCAACTTCATTTAACGTGTTTACTGTTTGTTCGAGCAAGGGCGAGTGGAATCGCGCTTCGATTTTTCGTGCTTCGATGAGCTTGCCTTTGGTGACATCATTGATTCCACTTGTGATTGCTGCATCACGGTACTTACGTAGATCAGCTTTAGTGGCGAGATGGCGTAGGAACCAAAGTTCGATCTTTGTGTTGCGGAAGTAGTTAGTACCATTGAGGTAGGGCGGCGACGTGATTATGGCATCAACTTTTGTCGACAATGCCGTATGGATTGAGCGCGCGTCATCTGCTACAAACTGTGTGCGGCCGGGAGCAGCAATCGCATCGATTAGATCGCTAGCAATAAGGTTTAGGCTAGATGAGAGCTCTTCAAAAAAACTCGGTATTCCTTTCGAAAGCTCCTTGTCATTCATAAAACGTAGATCGCCTCGGCGAACTAAGAATGAGCACGGTACTAAGCAGCGCAACACGCCGACGACAAAAAAACGGCCCAAGACTGGGTCATCTTTTTCAAATCGATCGGCAAGGCTTCTTGCCTGCAAAACAGCTTCATAGGATTCTTCAGAAAAGTAAGGGCGGTCTCCAAAGGCTGTCGAAAATACAACGCGCAAACTCTCGTCGGACTTAGTTCTGCTTATTATGAGTCTTGCATTTTCGGCGATTTCGTGAAGTCGAGAGGCAATGCGATGGCGCTCTTTTGTACTGAGAGTTAGAGCAAGAGCTTTGGCTTCAATCACATACTGACAGGCGGGATTGACCTCTGAGTAATACCCAACTCCGCCGCGCATTGCAGCGACCAGTGCTGTTGTGCCTGAACCACAAAATGGATCAAGAATATCTCGGGCATCTGGAGAGAAGGTTTCTATGATTTTCGAAACAAACTCTGGAGAGTACCCTTCTAAGTATGGGTACCATTCGTGAAGCGGACTCCCGCGCCCACCGCGGAATGTTGATTGAATTTGGAAGAATGCATCATCCTTCTTCGGTTCCAAAAGGGCTCGTTTACGGAGGAGGTCGCGGACATATGCCGTCACATGTCGGTTCGCTTTGGCCGCGGCTAACTCAATATCCACATACTGATCGTGTCCAATGAGGCGTCGAACAGTGTGGCTGCTAAGCGGTTTCACAAAATCAAAAAGCTGCCTGTCTTCTTGAGAGAAAGGAACTGTCAGGCCAGATTTGGTCTTTCCGGAGGATGGGTAATCGGAGAAATAAATAGTCTTTGATGTCTGCATTAGTTACCCCTAGTTTTCAGAAGAGTGTAACTACCATAATCAGGCCTGGCAAGTCGAGAAAAAGAATTGGGCGGTAAATGGGGGTAACCCCCCCCCGAAAAAATGATGGCGGCGGGGTCAGAGTGCATAGTTAGTGATCAACTCTGACTCCATAGCCTCGTAGACAGAAAACCGAGTCTGATCGTTTTTCCGCCACTGATCATTGAAGCAGCAGAGCTTCACTCTGCTGCTTCCGATTCATAATTTTCCTCATCTTGCTCTTTAGCAGACTGCCTCTTTTCGATCTTCGGAGGCGGCGGTGTCCAGGCCTTCAACCACTGGCCGGCTTCTTGATAGAAATGCGGCACCGCCTTCTCAAGCTCTTCAACGAATACCTTTCGCCCACTGAACTTCCCTGCCAAGTCGACCTCATACACCACTTCGAATGTTGTGGCGGTGGTGTTTGATGTTTCGGATTCGATGAGTTCTGGGGCTTCTCGAAGATCCTTTAACGGCTGGTATGTGGCTTCGGCTTTCCCTGGGCGAGTTGCCCTAATGAAGAATCCAGCCGCATTGGTCTTCTTGAGCTGGCGCAGCAGCCAGTTAGCTCTCGCTTTTGTACTCTGTTTGTCTTTAGGGGCGGCGAGTCGCATGGAGCAATAGATCATCCGCCGTTGGAGATCGGCGGTCACTTCGAGATCCGCAGCGGTGTTGATGATGCTGAGTGCACATTGGAGAGAGGGGGCTTTGCTGAAAGCTTCTGCGTCATCTTTAACGCGCTTTGCAGGATCAAGGCGGTGATCGTTCTTCAGTTTTAGCGAGACATCGCTACCGGTAAGTCGAGACATGATTAGGCACAAATCACGCTGCTCCTGATGCCAGGCCGCGATGGTGTTTTGTACTTCGTCGCTCGTTTTGGCCAGCGAGGCGTTGCTTTTGACCTTGTTGACCACGTCCTTCCACTCTGCATTCATTTGATCGAAGTGGCTGATGCCGGAGCGATCGCTCTCGAAGTAACGCTGGATTTCGTTGAGGATGAAAATCTGATCCTCGTCTTCAACGCCATCGTTTTTCAGGAGCAGGGCGCATTGGGTTCTCACAAAGGCCCAGGACCAGTGGAACAGACTGACCGATTTCGTGGCGTTCTTCGGTAATGAGACCGGGTGATGCGTTGGCAGGGCAGAGAACTGGTTGGTGATGGTAATAACGGCGTCGATTTTGTGAGCCTTCGCCTGCTGAAGATATCGAGATATTTGCTCTTCAGTAACGGACTCGTTCCCGATCTTCGCCTCAATGAGCGCTCGCCATTCCTTCTTGCCGGTTCTGAGAATCAGAAGCCCGTCGGGTCGATCTTTAGGTTTGGGCGCTTTTTTGTCAGCGCTCTCGAAGACGACTTCGGTCCACGCCTCCAGCGTTGCCCGAGACCCAACTCGAATGCCAATCGACTTCAGTAGAGCTTGCCGGAGTTCGTAGACGGCTCGCATGCCCGCCAGCAGCACGGATGCAGATTTTTGTTCTCTTGCACTATCAGCAACGATGGGGATGAGACGGGCGGGTTCACCGCTTGCTAGGAATTCGGGACGGTCAGACACAGCGCGCTCCTTTTTGTTATTGATACCTTCCTAGTGTGTAGCCTAGTACGGCATTTGAGCGTTTGCTTGGGTTTTGAGCTGTTCAGTGAAAAGGATGTAAAACCGCGAAATGAGGTTTCTCCTGCTTCTAGGAGGATAAAAGCCTCAAAGTTCTGAACTGTTGAGGCTTAATTGATGGCCAGACCCCGAGGTTACTTACCAACGGCATAGGTCGTTGCTGCAACGGCCGCAGTCGCGGCGACCAGTGTCCAGAACCAGTTCCCGTCGGTGGCTTTATACGTAAAGTAAGCAGCGGTTGGAGCAGTGATGCCGCAGGCCGCAATTTGATGGCTCTTGGGCTCCAATCCAGCTACTCGACGAGCAAATGCTTCACAGTTTGAGCTGAACAAACAGTACTTCAACTTGCCGATGTGTTGCCGTGCTCTGAGAACAATGATTTCGGGGGGCAGCATTGATTGGAAAGAAGCTCTGGATACCGGCTTGTTTCCAACTGCTTCATTCCAAGTGCGTTCTTGGACTAAACCCTTCGCAGCGGAGTTGTCAATAACCATCGGTGCACCAGTCTCGTCATACCTATCCGACACGATACCGTAGTGTGTGTAGGTTGAATGTCGAACGGCGATGATAGAGCCCGGTTTGTGCGAATTTTGAGTCATGTTTTTTTACCTTTTTTGCTGTAAAATATGCCTATTAAGTTAATACGCGCCAATTTTATAAAAATGCCTCACAGGCAAAGATGCCTGTGAGGTTAGGTCGATTGTGTATCAATTGGAGGTTACGTGCAAGCAGGATCTACATACGCGGCTGTGGTCGGCGCAGTAATTGGGAAACTTAGGTCCGAACGAGCAATTGGTCAGGGCGATTTAGCGGCTGCTGTGGGGGTGGGGCAGCCAGCTTGGTCACGTATAGAAAAGGGAGGCAGTGCATTGACGGTTGACCAGTTGGCTAGGGCGGCAGCTGCGTTGAACTGTTCACCTTCTGATGTCCTCCAAATGGCCGACAAAACTGTCTTGGAGATGAAGAGTCAAAACTTCCAAGTTTCCTATGATAAACCGAAGAGAGGATCTCCGGAGAAAGACAATACCGGCCTCCTGCTCTTGGGAGGAGCTGCGCTCGCTGCTTTGATAATTGCCGCAAATAAGAACAGTTAACGGATAACCGGGACAGATCTATTTTCGTTGCCGCCACCTTTGGTATTGCTCAGAGGCCCGCCGACGAGCGCAACGCCCATTCTCTGTTCTACATGGCTGATCGTGGCCCGTACCCCGGCAAGCGCGCACAACCCAACGGCGTGGGCGGCCCGGCTGGAAACACCTCGCCGCCGCCCGGGCAAATTCGGGCTGGCCGGGCCCGCTAAATCCGGTACCCTTGAGGCATCAACCATTCCCCGCCAGGGACGACGTCGAGCCATGTGCGAACTGCTGGCCATGAGCGCCAACACCCCCACCGACCTGTGTTTCAGTTTCACCGGCCTGACCCGTCGTGGCGGGGCCACCGGTCCCCACAAGGACGGCTGGGGTGTGGCCTTTTACGAAGGGAAGGGCGTTCGGGCCTTCCACGATGTGGATGCCAGTGCCAATTCCCGCATCGCCGAGGTGGTCCAGACCAGCCCGATCAAGAGTGAGGTGGCCATTTGCCACATCCGCCAGGCCAATGTGGGGGAGATCTGTCTCGCCAACACGCACCCGTTTATCCGCGAACTCTGGGGGCGGTACTGGGTTTGTGCCCATAATGGCCAGATTACGGGCTTCCGACCGGCGCCGGGTTACTACGAGCCGGTCGGCAGCACCGACAGTGAAGCGCTGTTCTGCGATATTCTGAATGACCTTCGACGCGACTGCGACCGTGACACCGCCACCGAGGTGATTGTCGGCCGGCTGGTGGAACGGGCCCGGGGTTATGCCCGTCAGGGGGTGTTCAACCTCCTGCTCAGCAACGGGGACTGGCTCTTTACGTTCTGCAGCACCAAGATGGCGAGCATCACCCGCCGCGCGCCCTTCGGCCCCGCGCGACTGAAAGACGCCGATGTCATCGTCGATTTCGAGTCGGAAACCACCCCTGACGACGTGGTCAGTGTGATTGTGACCGAGCCCCTGACCACGGATGAGATCTGGGACATCTACCGGCCCGGTGAGTGGCGCCTCTGGCGCCAGGGCGAAGTCATCATGCAGGGAAGCGCAGGCCCCAACTAAAAGAGCGCCTGTGCATCGGCGGAGAATGATTTACGAATTAGCAGCGAGAATTTGCCTGAATTTTTGGAGGGTATGGACATAGACTTCAGGTACCATGACCAAGAAAATTTATGGATGAGCTTGTGCCCTTCTAAATTTGTAAAATTCCAAATTATTAGTTTTCCAGAACAAGGATCGTTCGATGCAGACATATGCAAGCACAGCTTGGTGCGGCGATAGACCTTTCAGTTGTGAATTTGCAGTTAGGCCTCCTCACGAAGAACGTTTGCCGGTTCCGGGTAAAGCCTGGCGGGTTACCAAAACGCTTCTCATGATTCTTCTAATCGCTGCACTGGTTGCCAGCATCATCCTCTTTGGTATGGCTGCGTTCGGTTCAGGTCTGAGGCTTTCTGTGATGATTGAAGACCCGCTATTTTCGGCGCTCTACGTGCTAATTGCCGCCATCGTCATGGTTGATGTTGTCGTCAGAATTGACGACAAAAAACAGAGCCAGTTACAGGCTAACGGGTTTCAGAGGCGTGCCAGTCATCGCCTTAAGTCGGAAGCAGCGAGATTGGAAATTCTTGATTTCGAGTGCCGGCCTAGCTCTAGATCTGCTTTGTTGTTTTTTCGTAGTGGTGATGTTAGGCCAAGCAAATGGCGAAAGTATATCAGTGGATTGTCCAACTTTAAGGGCGTGAAGTGGGATGAGGAGGAGCTCGCATATTTCTCACCTTCTTCCTTCCAAGGGAAGATGACTGGAGTACTATTCGTATGTTGGCCGATTATTGTTTTGGGTTGGCCGATCATCGTCCTGCATTTATTTTATCTCGATGTGGATGACATTAACGTTATCGGTTATGCCATTTTCTTTCTTCTGAGCGGAGGAGGGGTTTTTCATTCATTAATTTTCAAGAAACACTATCATGATCATGGTGGCACTAAGAAATTCGCGCTGAATCGGCGAACGGGACTGGTTACTTTATATGAGAGCGGTGAAGAGGTTTTTTGTCATCGATTCATTGATTTTAACTGCTATTTTAAACAAGAGTATTTCGGTGGCCGAACTGGGTGGGTGAGAAGTTTACATATGGCTTATCGAAATGAAGATTATCCCTATGACCATGTCGTGAATTTGGCGACATTCGTGAGCAATACGTCGGCCCGTGCCTATTTGGAGGTTTGGGAGATCATCAAGTGCTACATGAATACAGCGCTTCCACTTCCGGAGTCTCTGTTTCTGGCCTCAAGAAGACCGTTTGATCCCACGACCGCCGCTTACGATTCAGAGCATGAGACTTCCCCGCTCGTCACTTCAAATATGAGTGATAGCGAGTTTCAGCACCTTCTCCGTAAAGTTGATGATGTAGATAATGAATGTCGTCAGACCGCATATTAATTGACTAGTCTGACGCCTAGTTCCGCTACATTAGAATCCAGAATCCGCGCAAATGATAAAGGTGTCAGAACGCATATTTATTGCGGTATCAGAAACAGACAAAAGCCCCTCCTTTTGGAAGGGCTCACGGAGTGTGTGACTGCCAGTCGTCAATTCCGAAAAAGCCTGCCAGTTGGCTGGCGACCGTGTCGGGGGCCTCTTCCGGCGGGAAGTGCCCGCACTGCTCGATCACGCCGCCCTCAACCCGGTCGGCGATATCCCGCATCGTAGTGTAGAGCCGGTTTCCAACACCGCCGTCTGCACCCCAGGCCATTACCGGCATGGCCAGCTTTTTGTCGGCGCGCTGTCGGTTCTGTTCGAGTCCCCCGGCATTGAACAGGGTGCGGTAGTAGGCAAACGCGGCCCGCATGGCGCCCGGCGCGCTGAATAGGCGCGTGTATTCATCCAGGTCCTCCGGGGTGATGGCGGCGGGGTTGCGTGCCTTGGTTCTGAACAGCCAGTCGAGATAGGGCCGCTCGCGCCCACGGATCAACAGTTCCGGGAGGTCGTCCAGCCGGTTGAAGCCGAAGTGCCAGGTCCGCACATTGGTGGTCTCATCGGGAATGCCGCCGGGGCCGGCCGGGCTGATGCCGGGCAGGGCTGCATCGTAGAGCGCCAGTCGGCGGATATCGTCCGGCCAGTCCGCGGCCCAGGCGTAGGCGATCCAGGCGCCGATATCGTGTCCGGCCACATTCAGGGCGCCGTTGTCGGTCAGTCCCAGGTGCCCGGCAAACCGGTGCAGGTCGTGGGCGACCGTTGCCAGGTCATAGCCGCCGAGTGGTTTGTCCGAGTCGCCGATGCCCCGCGGGTCGACGGCAATCACCCGGTGGCCGCTTGTCGCCAGCCTTTCCATGACATGGCGCCAGGTGTACCAGCTCTGCGGCCAACCGGCGATCAGCAGGATGGGGTCGCCCGCACCGCCTTCGACATAGTGCAAGCGGATATCATCCAGAACGGCGTAGTTGCGGCTGAAGCGGTTCCAGAAAGAACCGGGGTCAAACGCAGGCAAGGGGGCTGTGGCGTGCGCGTTTTGCTGAATCTGTTCAGTCATGGGTAAAAGCCTCTGGTCTGGAAAGGTGCATCAAGCGGGGGATGGCGCCCGGCGTCGAAGACGCCACAGGGCGAGCAGGGCGAAGGCAATCAACACCATGATGGCCGCCGTAAAGGCGATGCCGGCGTCCCGCAATCCAAATGCCTCGACGGCGAGCCCGAGACTCACGATCGGTACCGAGATGGCAATGTAGGCAATCACGAACAGGAGCGAGGTCACCTCCGCCTTTTTCCCGGACGGGCTGGCGCCGGCCAACGCCGCGATACTGGCAGCAAAAATGGCGCCCTGGCCGGCACCGGCAATCAGCGCGGCCGCGATCAGTGCCAGCAGGGCGCTGCAGGCAATCGACAGCCCGAGCAGCCCGACACCGATGAGCAGTGCCACGCAGGCCAGGGGCAGGCGCATCGAGTCCGGTATGCGACGCTGCACCGTCTGGCCGGCGAGGGAGGCGGCAAAGACGGTGAAAACCACCACGCCGATACCGGCCCGATTGGTCAGGCCCAGAACCTGACCCATGACCGCCGGAGCCAGCGAGGTAAACAGGCCGAGTACCGCGAAGCCGGCAAAGCAGCCCACGGCGGCCGGCAAGAACAGTGGGCGAACTTCCGGCGGCAATCCCAGGGGCTGCCGACGCAGTTGCAACCGGGGCGGCGGTGTCACGGTTTCGGGCAGCCGCCACAGCAGCACTGCGGCGACCAGGATCAGGGCCAGGTGCAGCAGGTAGGGGAGGTGAAGCGGCCAAAACGCATATTGGGAAAGCAGGCCCGAGAGCAATGGCCCCATTCCCAGGCCGCCCATATTCGCGACGCCGGCGGCCAGTGTTGCCCGGCCGCGTTGTTGCAGGGGCGCCAGCTCGATCACCGCTATGGTCGCCGTCGCGGTGAACAGGCCCGCAGAGATGCCCGACAGCAAGCGGGCCAGCAGCAGGATCGGGAGCGAGCCCTGGTACAGGAACAGCAGGGCGCTCAGGGCGGACGCGATCAGGCCGGCGAAGAGTACCGGACGGCGCCCGACCTGGTCCGACCAGGGGCCGGTGGTCACCAGTGCGCCCAGAACCCCCACGGCGTAGGTGGCAAAGATGATCGAGACGGTGAGATTGCTGAAGCCGAAGGCTTCCTGGTAGAGCGGATACAGCGGCGCCGGCACGGTGGTGCCCGCCATGTTGATGGCGAATATCAGCGCCATCAACAGAAAATAATGCGATGGGAGTGGCTGCGACTCTGTGTCGTCGGTGTGTCTGTTATCGACGGGCATACGGCCTGTTTCCTGTCAGGAGATCATCGTTGGTTCGATGGTCTGGTGTGCCACCGGTCAGGTGGCTGTTCGGGTGAGGTGAAGTGTCACCGATGCGCTGCCTTGCCGGTAGACGGCTGACGGGAAAGACTGTTATACACTTGGCGTATGAGCCAACTGAATAGCCTGACAATAGACCGTATAGAGCTGATGCGGACATTCGTGCGGATCGTCGATAGCGGCAGTCTCTCGGCGGCTGCCCGGCAGCTCGGCACGACCCAGCCCACCATCAGCCGCCGCCTGAAGACCCTGGAGAAACTGCTGGGAACCGAGCTGATCCTGCGCAGTACCCACGGCCGGAAGCTGACCGACGATGGCGAGCGCTGCTATGCCCACGCGAGAACGCTGATCGAGCAGTGGTCCGAGCTTGAAGACGGCCTGCGGGGTGCGGGAGAGGAACCGATGGGGCGCCTGCGGGTGCGCGCTCCCCATGCGTTTGGCCAGGATCAGATGATCCGGCCACTGAGCCGTTACCTGCAGCGCTATCCCGGGGTGTCCATCGACTGGATGCTGAACGATCATTCGCCCGATTTTATCGCCGACAACATCGACTGCGCGATCCATGTGGGCAGCGTGACGGACCCTTCGGTGATCGCGGTTCTGCTGGCGGAGGTGCCGCGTATTGTGGTTGCGGCGCCGGGGTTGCTCGAGCAATCCCCGCCCATAGAACAGGTGCGGGATCTGGAACGGCTTCCCTGGGTTGCCTTGAGCACCTATTACCGCAACGAGGTGACCCTGGTCGATCGGCGGGCTGACCGCTCACAGCAACTCAATATCCGGCCCCGGGTCAGTACCGACAGCCTCTATGCCCTGCGCCAGAGTGCGCTCGAAGGCTTGGGGGTCGCAATCGTGTCGACATGGATTGTGCAGGAAGACCTGGAGGCCGGGCGCCTTGTCCGTATCCAGCCCCAGTGGTGTGCGCATCCGCTGCCCATTTATCTGCTGTACCCCTACGCCGCCTATTACCCGGCCCGGCTGCGCACCTTTATCGACCTGATGCGCGAAGTCATGCCAACGATGGCGGGCACACGCCCACCGGGTGTGTAGAGACGGTTTTTGGTAAGAAGCCAATCATCGAGTGACGATTGGCTTCTTACCCCTGCGCGATGTCCAGAACCTGATGACGAAACCATTGGTGAGCCGGGTCGTCCTTCATGCGTGGGTGCCATAACGCGTAAAGCTCAATGGCTTCCATCTCGAGCGGCGGCGTAAACAAATCCAGCGTTGACTCGAAACGGCGTAGAAACCGGCTGGGCAACGTACAGAGGTGATCGCTGTTGGCGATGATCGCGGGAGCGAGCGCGTAGCTCTGTACGGAAAGGCTGACTCGTCGGGAGCGACCCAGTTCGTCAAGGGAGCGATCCACACTACCCGCATAGCCATGGCCGCTGTTTGACACCACGACGTGTTCGCAGCGGCAGAACTCGTCCAGCGAGATCGGGTGAGTGCCTCGAGGGTGATGGCGGCGCTGGGCGGTGACGAACCGATCTGTAAACAGCTTTCGAGCGATCAGCCCTTCATCCGCCATTCCAGGCGAACCGATGACCAGGTCGATCTCGCCCCGGTCGAGCTTCTGCGCCATGGTCTCTGGATCGGGCAGCACGAACGTCATCCGGATGTTGGGCGCCGTGCGGGTTAAAGCGGGGACCAGGTCCGGCCCCAGCATGATCGCCGGGTTGTCATAGCCGGCGATGACAAATTCGCGGTTGCTTTCAGCGGGGTTGAACGTTGGAGCATGGCCAACGAAATCGCGCAGATCGCTCAGCAGTTGGGGCAGCGTTCTCCCCAGCTCCTCGGCGCGAGGCGTCGGCACCACACCACGGCCAGCCACCGGGACAAACAGCTGATCACCGAAGAGCCTGCGCAGACGGGTCAGCCGTCCGGAAAGAGCCGGCTGAGTGATACTGAGCCTTTCTGCGGCGTGGCTGACATTGCGTTCCTCCATCAGGGCTTCGAACGCTTTCAGCAGGCCAATATCCATTTCATTCAGGCGATCGGGCATGTCGATGCTCTCTCCGTTTGTGGCCATGACAGGGCCGTCCTGAGGCTATCAATCCAGGTGATGCAAGGTATAACGCGGGTTGTTTTCTCAGCAAGCTCAGTCGTCTCTATGATCGGTTGCTGACATGCACCCAAATCAGGAAACGGAAAAATGGCTGTACGTTCGTTCATGCTTCTCACATTGGTGTTGGGCCTTTTTGCAACCGGGTCGGTTTTTGCGGCGGAACCATTTTCGCCGGGAATAACGCAGCAACGCCAAGGTGTCGACACCTACGCTTTCAAAATCGGTGATGTTCGCGTCACGGCATTGTCCGATGGCTCGGTGCCCCAGGACCTTCACAAGCTCCTGCATGGTATCTCCGATGACGAGATTGATTCACGACTGGCGTATGCGTACCAGACCAACCCGGTCGAAGTGTCAATCAATGCATTCCTGCTGGAGATCGGCGACAGACTTGCTCTTGTGGATACCGGTTCCGGTGAGCTGTTCGGCCCCGGTTTCGGAGGCAACCTGATTGATAGCCTGCATTCCGCGGGATTCAAGGCCGATGACGTGACGGATGTCCTGCTCACTCATGTCCATTCCGATCACATGGGCGGACTCACCCGAGAGGGTCAGATGGTCTTTCGTAACGCGACCGTTCATGTCGGCAAGCCGGATATGGACTTCTTTCTGGATCGCAAGAACGCGGAGCGATCCGGCTATGACATGCACTACTTCAACCAGGCTATCCAGATCATGACGCCCTATGTTGATGCCGGGAAAATTGATGCCTTTGACAAGAGCACCGAAATCCTTCCCGGGGTCACCGCTGCTTTGCATCCGGGGCATACCCCGGGCAGCGCGTTCTTCAGGTTGGAGAGCAAAGGGCAGAGCGTGACATTCATTGGCGACATCATTCACGTGGCCGCGGTGCAGTTGCCGGATCCCTCGGTGACTATTGCCTACGATGTCGATCCGGATAAGGCCATTGCCGTGCGCTCCAAAGCGTTCTCAACTTTCGCCAGGCAATCTGAATTGGTCGCCGTGCCCCACATGCCCTTTCCGGGTGTTGGCCACATTCGTAAAGCGCGGGAAGGCTACGATTGGGTGCCCATCAATTATGGCAACCGTGATTCCAGGTAGTCGATCGAACCGGATTCCCCCGTTTGGCGGGGGACATCCAGGACGCCGGGGCCTCTGCCCCGGCGTCCTGGATGGAACAAACCCCGGCGAAGCCATCATTCCCAGATCCCTGCCGTCTAGGGGGTGTTGGGGCGGTCTTTGAGGTCGACCATCGGTGCGGTGAAAAGTTGACCGTTCTTCGTGATGACATGCCAGACGGTTCCCGTGACGATCACATTCTCGTGGTCGGGTACGTGAGGCGTCATCACGTCTGATGTGGTCTCTGTGGGAAACCCGGACCAGCGGTTATTCAGCTTAGACCTTCTTCATCAAGTGCACGGGCTACGGAGGGCAAACGCTTCATACGTGAATAATAGCGTTGCAGCCCTTGCGAGAGTTCGAGCCCTGTTCTCGAAGACGCCATCAGGCTCCAGAACAAGTAGAAATCGGCAATCGTAAGCTGCTCGCCTATGAGATAGTTTTTATCGCCCAGTTGGTGGTCTAGCAGGGAGAACGCTTTTGCCAGCTTTTCTCGAGCCCGTTCTTTTTCAATTTCCGGAAAGTTCCTGAAGAAGGGGGCATAGCTGCCATGGATTTCGGAAGACATAAAAGCCAGTGCTTCCAACGTTCGCCATCTTAAGAGGTTTGTTTGGGGAAGCAGCTTGCCGCTGATCTCCGCAATATATTGAAGGATAACCATATTCTCCGTGAGTATTTCTCCATCGTCGAGCTCAAGTGCCGGGATGTAGCCTTTGGGGTTGATTGACAGAAAATCACGGTGGTCTTCGGTTTGTTTCTCAGGGGTGATGCTGATCAGCGTGTAGTCCAGGCCCGCTTCGATAAGTGCCATATGATCGGCAAGGCTGCAGGCGCCCGGGAAGTAATAAAGAATCATCGTGGTCTCCATATCATGGTCGTCGTCCCCATCGGTTCAGTTTGAGGACGCTTCGTGAGTGGGAAACTCAAAGGTATGGAGAGCCATAAATCCCGTCAAAGCATATATTTAGGAGTAAGTCCTATGAATATGACTGCCTCAAAAGCGAGTGCTGAATGCAACGGTATAAAAGAAATGCTCAGCCGGGTCGGCAAGAGATGGACCGTTCAAGTGGTGGCGACCCTTCATACCGGCCCGCAACGCTTTAACGAGATCGTGCGGAAGGTCAATGGCATCTCGCAACAGATGCTGACGAGAACGCTTAAATCCCTGGAGCGTGATGGCCTCCTGGATCGAGTCGTTCTTACAGGCTCGCCACCCGGGGTCGAATACTCCCTCACTCCACTCGGCTATTCCTTGGCCGAACACTTGCGGCAACTGGCCGAATGGACGATCACACATCAGGAAAGGATCGAGAGGAATCGTCTTGAGTACGACAACTGCGGGCAGGCGTAGCAGGGCTCGCTGACCAGGGGCCAAGACTGCAGAACTGGTGCGGATTTATTTTTCACCAAAGGCGTCACTTCGTCGTTGTCCCCGCCAGTCCCTCCCTCCTGCTGAATTCCACCTGAACCCCAACATCTGTCGGGTACCGACGTGTTCCGGACATCGTTATGTTTGGCGGAATAACGAATGCTGTCAGGGAATACTCGAGAATGTTGTTGTCGCAAACGTGGTTCAGGGGTTTTTGCGTGGTGTTGTTGGCCGCGGTATTGAGTGCGTGTGGCGGTGGTGGATCGGGCGGCTCGTCGGATGCGTCCACGTCGACCCCGCAGGCTGCACCGACCGTGAGTTTGAGCATCGAGTCGGTCAAGACGTTCCGGTTTGACTGGGCGGATGTGGCGGGTGCGACGGAGTACCGGTTGCTGGAAAATCCGGACGGCATGTCCGGGTTTACGCAGGTGGGTGAGGCGATCGAGCCAGGCGCGGAGACGTTGGGGCTGACGGTGCCGCTGTATGCCCGGGTCAATGCGCAGTACATCCTGCAGGCCTGCAATGCCGGGGGATGTGTGGATTCGGACACGCTGTCGGTCAGTGGTCACCTGGTGTCGGGGATTGGCTACGTCAAGGCGAGCAATACCGATGCCGGTGATCTCTTTGGCGTTGCGGTCAGTTTGAGCGCGGATGGCACCACGCTGGCGGTTGGCGCCTATTTTGAGGGCAGCGCGGCGAAAGGCGTGAATCAGGATCAGGACGACAACTCGGCCGATAACTCCGGTGCCGTGTATGTGTTTGCGCGCGAAGCCGGCACCTGGTCGCAGCAAGCCTATCTGAAGGCCTCGAATACGGACGCCGGTGATGGCTTTGGCTACGCGGTCAGTTTGAGTGCGGATGGCGCCACACTGGCGGTTAGCGCGATGGGTGAGGCCAGCGCCGCGCAGGGCGTGAATCAGGATCAGGACGACAACTCGGCCGATGGTGCCGGTGCTGTCTACGTGTTTACCCGGGAATCCGGCACCTGGTCCCAGCAGGCTTACCTGAAAGCCAGTAATGCGGATGCCTCCGATGCCTTTGGCAACTCGGTCAGCCTGAGTGCTGATGGCGCCACGCTGGCGGTCGGGGCCTTTCATGAGCGCAGTGCCGATCGCGGTGTGAACGCGGATGAGAGTGACAACTCGGCCGTCGAAGCGGGGGCCGCGTATGTGTTTGTCCGCGACGCTGACAACTGGTCTCAGCAGGCCTACCTCAAGCCCAGCAACATGGATGCCCATGATGCCTTCGGCGCGGCTGTCAGTCTGAGTGCGGATGGCAATACGCTGGCGGTCGGAGCGGAGCAGGAGGCCAGCGCTGATCGAGGCGTGAACGCCGATCAGAGCGACAACTCGGCCGAGCGGGCCGGCGCCGTATATGTGTTTGTCCGCGACGCCGATACCTGGTCGCAACAGGCTTATCTCAAGGCCAGCAATGCGGACACCTATGATTACTTTGGCACGGTGGTTAGCGTGAGTGCGGATGGCAACACGCTGGCAGTTGGTGCGAATTGGGAAGAAGGCGGCACGACCGGTGTGAATGCTGATGAGAGCGACAATTCCGCTGACTCATCGGGCGCCGTGTACGTCTTTATCCGTGATGGCGACACATGGACCCAGCAGGCCTACCTGAAGGCGAGTAATACGGACGCCGATGACGAATTTGGCGATGCGATCAGTTTGAGTGCGGATGGCGACACACTGGCGGTCGGGGCGAATCAAGAGGCCAGCGTCGCGACGGGCGTCGATAACGACCAGAACGACAACTCGGCCTACTATGCTGGCGCCGTGTACGTCTTTACCCGAGAAGCGGGCACCTGGTCGCAGCAGGTTTACCTGAAGGCGAGCAATACGGATGCGGGGGATTCCTTTGGCAGGGCGGTCAGCCTGAATTCGGATGGCACCACGCTGGCGGTAGGCGCGTACAGTGAAAGCAGCGCCGCGAGGGGCGTGAATGACGACCAGAGCGATAATTCCGCAGGCGGAGCCGGCGCGGCTTATCTTTTTTGAGGATGGGGCAGGCCCCCGGTAGCGGCTGCCCGGTAGCAATGAGTCTGACTCGGGAATACTTTGGCCCTCACGCTGTGCGTTGAGGGCTTTTTTGTGGGCCATGCGTGGGCTCGGGTTGCTGGCCTCCATGCGCCTTATACCGGCAGGTGCCGGCACCTTTACCCTTCCCGGAGATCATGGCGCGTTCGCCTGTGGTGAGCTCCACGGCAAACATGAAGCGGTTACTGGAGGCGGCATTCACCACCAGCGCCCGATTGCGGTTCGCATCAACAATGATGGAAAGTGGGTCTATGATGTCATGACGATGTGTTGACTGCGCCAGTTCAGGAACGTCGTATCGCTGGACAACAAAAACAGGGTGGCCGATCTCCGGGCCGCCAACCGCGAGATAAGGAGAACGTGATGCCATCAGCCGAAGCCTTCAAAGCCGCACGCCAGCAGTTGCTGGACCTGCGCGAAGATTACGACCGCGCCTACGAGACCTTCAAATGGCCAGAGCTGGACCAGTTTAACTGGGCACTGGACTGGTTTGATGATTACGCGAAAGACAATGACAAGATAGCGCTCTGGCTGGTGGATGCCGACGGCACAGATCAACGCTACAGTTTCGAGCAGATGCGGCAACGCTCCAACCAGGTGGCGAATTTCCTGCGCGGTAATGGGCTCGGTCGGGGCGATACGTTGCTGATCATGCTCGATAACGTCATCGAACTCTGGGAAACCATGCTGGCGGCCATCAAGCTGGGTGCGGTGGTCATTCCTGCCAGTACGCTGCTGTCGCGAAAGGATCTCGGAGACCGTCTCGCGCGCGGCGGTGTCACCCACATCCTCTCCGCCGACGACTACGTCCAGAAATTCGAGGGCGTGGCCGAGGGCCTGACCCGTATCGTGGCCGGTGAGGCAAGCGGATCCTGGATGGGCTACGACGCCTCGTATCAATCGCCTGTCACATTCCAGCCGGAGGGTGTGACCCTCGCTACGGACCCGATGCTGCTTTATTTCACGTCGGGCACAACGTCGCAGCCCAAGCTTGTGTTGCATACCCACCAGAGCTACCCCGTGGGGTCGTTGTCCACCATGTACTGGCTTGGCCTGCAGCCGGATGACATCCACTTCAACATCAGTTCGCCGGGCTGGGCCAAGCATGCCTGGTCCAATCTGTTCGCGCCGTGGGACGCCGGCTGTACGGTCTTTATCTACCGGCAGCCACGCTTTGATGCGCCCGCCACGCTGCAGGTGATCGCCGACAAGGGCGTGACCTCCCTGTGCGCACCGCCCACGGTCTGGCGCATGCTGATTCAGGAGGATTTGTCAGCCTACGACGTCAAGCTCCGGAGTCTGGTGGGCGCGGGCGAGCCGCTCAACCCGGAAGTCATTGCACGGGTTGAGAAATACTGGGGACTGAGAATCCGGGACGGCTATGGCCAGACGGAGACCACGGCCCAGATCGGTAATCCGCCGGCCCAAAAGATGAAGTCCGGCTCGATGGGCCGGCCATTGCCCGGCTACAAGATTGCCCTGCTCGATGCCGACGACAACGAGCAGAACGAGGGTGAGATTGCCATTGATGTGCGCCAGCAGCGACCGCTTGGCTTGATGCAGGAGTACCGCGACGACCCGGCACGCATGGCAAAGGCGCTGCACGACGGCTTTTATCGCACCGGCGACGTGGCCAGCCGTGACGAGGATGGCTACTACTGGTACGTCGGCCGAGCGGACGATGTGTTCAAGAGCTCGGACTATCGGGTCAGTCCCTTCGAACTGGAGTCCATCCTCATTGAACACGAATCCGTAGCCGAGGCGGCGGTCGTGCCCGCACCCGATGAGGTGCGGCTGAGTGTGCCCAAAGCCTATGTCGTGTTGCGCCGCGACTACGAGCCCGGCCCGGAGGCGGCAAAGGCCCTGTTCGCGTTCGCCCGCGAGCGCATGGCGCCGTATATGCGGATCCGGGAGCTGGAGTTCGCGGAGTTGCCCAAGACCATCTCCGGCAAGATCCGTCGTGTTGAGCTGCGCGCCCATGCCGCGAGCGGGGACCGCGGAGACTTTGCCTATACCGAAGCCGATTTCCCGGATTTGAAGGGCTGATCCGCGAGAATCAGGGCCCCGAGTCCCCTTCGAAAGAGGGGCCGGGGCTCTGCGCCGGATCGTCCTGTGTGGCTTGGCGACTCAGGACAGAACCTGCCCGCCATCCACTACCAAGGTCTGGCCGGTCATCCACCGCGCCATATCGGAAGCCAGGAACAGCGCCACGTCGGCGACTTCCTGCGGGGCCATGGCTCCCGCCAGGCTAACGTCCTTCAGGCCCAGTCACCCAGCCACTTCTTCTTGGCCTTTTCCACTAAATCCCGGGCGTCGTGGTTCCAGGGGTGGAAGTTGCGGCTGTAGAACCGGAAGTAGGAGGGCAGCAACTTGCGGAACACGCCGGGTTTGCCCCACATGTAATTCACGGCGCCCAACCAGGATTTCACGTTGCCCAGTTGGCCGTCCTCTTTCATCAATTGCACCACGTGCAGGGTGCTGAACAGCGGGAACATGATGCTGACCTGCATCATCTCCGTCACCCGGACAAACTCGCTGCCGCCAATGGCCTTGTAAACGTCAAAGGCGACGGCCTTGTGCTCGGATTCCTCGATGGCATGCCAGGCCCAGATGGGGGCCATGCGCGGGTCCATCTGGTCCAGGGCATCGTACTTGAGCAGGAATTCCTCGGCCATCAGGGCGGTGAAGTGCTCCACCGCCACCGTGTGGGCCAGCTGGCGTTCCGGGCTCAGGTTCTTGCGCATCCAGTTCATGAAGGCCTGGATTTCCCGGTCCAGCCGGGCCAGGTTCACGCCACGCTCCTGCAGGAAGCCGTTCATCAGGTCGTGCTCCCGGGAGTGGTGCGCCTCCTGGCCGATAAAGCCTTTCACGGCCTTTTTCAGTTCCGGGTCGGTGATGCGGTCCTGGTAGTGGCGCACTGAATCAATGAAGAAGCGCTCCCCCGCCGGGAAGCTGGCGGACAGGGCCGCCAGCAACAGGGTTTTTACCGGGTCGTTGTCCCACCAGTAGCGGGGCACGCTGTCGCCACTGTCGGCAAAGTCGAAACCGGGACGGCGGACCTTGGGAATGTGGACCTTGGGCGATGTGGGCGCGGTGCGCGGGGAATCGGCCTGGCGTTTATCGGCGGTTTTCTTGAGGTGTGGGGGAACCACGGCATTCATATCGGTGCTCCTTTCTCAAGCCCGGTAACGGGTTGTCACTCAATATGGCCTCTACGGTACTGGTGAATGCCCGGTCAGCGTGAGATTCTGCACGGACATTGTACTTATCATTGGTGGCCAAGTGACGGCTAACACTCTGTTAACGCAGACCAAGGAACAGATGGCCGCTCTGCCGGCCTGGGCGCGCCAGCGCACTCAGGCGTCAACGTATCCCCGTGCGTTTCTGGATGTCGCCAACGCTTACGGGGTAGCCCGGGAAGATCTGCTGGCGCTGGCGGGGGTATCGGCGGAACGGGTGGATGATCCCGGCGGCAAGGTGTCGCTGCAGGATGTCTGGTGCATCGCCGCGGCGGTAGTGGTGCTGACCGGCGACGAGTCGCTGGGGTTTGCCACTGGCGACCGCATGCCGCTCACCGCTCACGGCAGTCTGGGATATGCGCTGTTGTGTGCCGGTACACCCCGGGAAGCCATCCGCATTCTCGAGCGTTTCTGGCATCTGCGTGGGCGCGGAGCGCTGTTATCCGTGGAAGAACGCGATGACGGCGGGTTTCTGGAGCTGATGCCGGAATTCGCCGTGCCGGCCCGGATCAACCAGGTGATGTTCAGCTCCATGCTGACCAGTGTCTACCGTGGCATGGCGTTTCTGCTGCCGGGCATGCCGGTGACCGTGTCGATCTGGTTGCGTGGCCCCCAACCGGCCGGCTTTGAACGCTGGCAGTCCCGTTTGCCGGAAGTACGTTTCAACATGCCGCGGGCAGGGCTTTCCCTGCTGGGTGACACCCGCGTGCTGGACCGGCCCCAGCCTACTGCAGACCCGGAGGCGCTGAGCGCAGCACTGCTGCAATGTGAACGGGAAAGTGCCCTCAGCGAGGAGGCCGACAATACGTTGCGCAGCACCCGCGCGGCCCTGGTACCAGGGCTGGCGGGTTATCCATCGCCGGAGGATCTGGCCGAGACCCTGCACCTGACCCCGCGCACCCTACGCCGCCGATTGCACGAACAGGGTTACAGCTATCAGCAACTGCTGGAGGAAGCGCGCCGGCGCGACAGCTGTCAGCTGTTGCAGGACCCGGAACTGGAAATTCGCCGCATCGGCGAAACCCTGGGCTATCTCAACCCGGCTAACTTCACCCGGGCTTTCAAGGGCTGGACGGGACTGTCGCCGCGGGAATGGCGCAAGAGATACGCTGGAGGTTGAGTGGGTTGCCCTGTTCAGCCAGGTGGTTTCGTCAGACACGGCGCTGTCGGTTCAGGTGGGCTGTGGGGTGTTTATAGTACTGGCGCACGTCGCCTGGTTCTCTTTGCTCAGTCGTTTGATGGCGACCCGGGGGATGCAGCGGCGTCTGCAGTCGTTCGGGCGTTTACTTGATAAGGTCGTTGGTGCCTGCCTTGTTGGGCTGGGGATACGCATGGCGGTGGTTGGCTGAGGGAGTAACGTGATTGAGGGTTTAGAAAGAGCCGTCTCGCCTGCTCCACTTCAAATGGACAGGCCCCGGGTAGGGACCAAAAGTATCAGCTCTCATATCATGTCGCTCAAACTATGGACTCTTCATGCCGAGAGTATGCGGACGCATATTTTTGGTTCATCGCACTTTACCGGGAAAAGCGGCTTTGATCTTCAGGAAGAAGTAATCGCTGTCCCGGTATCCGTAAGCCATTCGTTTGATCACCTTGATCTTGTTATTCATGCCCTCGAGTACGCTCGTGTTCAGGCGGTAGCGGGCACTGGCGACAATGCCCTCCCGATAGTCTCTAAGCCGTCGGGCAAATTGCTGCACAGGTCTGAGGCCGCTACTGATGGCCAGATTGAACCAGTTGCGCCAGCGCTGCCTCGCCTCGTCCTCAGAGGGCGCATACCAGAGCTCCTTGAGCTGGTCTTTCAGCAGGTACACCGTCAGGAGTGACTGATTGGCCTGGAGCAACTCCTTGAGCTTAACGGCCTGGTCTTCCTTGAGGTTGTCTCGGTTTCTCAACAGCAGCCAGCGGCTGCGTTTGATCACTT
>NZ_RHGZ01000016.1:0-112398 GCF_003789045.1 Marinobacter sp. R17
CCACTTCGACCGGTTAGGCGTGCCGCGTCTCTCGTAAACCTCAACTTCTCGAACCGCCCGGTGCGGACCCGCTTGCCGGGTGGTGTGGGAGGGGCGGAGCCAGAAGGCTCCCCCCTATCCCGATGTGCCCGAGTGTTCGCTTCCCGCAGCTCGTCTTCGGAAAATACCCATCCCGGCCCGGTTGACGGATGCCGCTCCAATCACTGTGATAGGACAGGACGTCAAGGAGGCAGTTATGCACATTGTGGTTATCGGGGCAGGGGTTGTTGGAGTCACGACGGCCTGGGCCCTGCAGCAGCGGGGACATCAGGTTACGGTGATCGAGCGTCTTGAGGGCGCCGGCCAGGAAACCAGTAAGGGCAATGCCGGCCAGCGCTCCTATGGCGTGGTGTATCCCTGGGCGTCGGCGGCCATGGTGCGCAAGGCACTGCCGTGGCTGCTGGATCGCCAGGGCCCGCTGAAAATGAGCATGCCGCCTTCCCTGAAGACCCTCCGCTTCCTGCTGGATACGCTGCGATTTGCCTATGCACCGGGCGTCTTCGGCCTGAACAAGCGGGCCATGCTGCGCCTCGGCATTCACAGCCGAACCTGCTTCCAGACCCTGGAAGAGGCGGTGGACCTGTCGTTCGATGGGGATCATGCCGGCCTGTTGCATCTGGCCAGTTCGCCGGCGGCCATGACCGACTACGCGGATACCGCCGCCCTGCTGGCTGAACTGGGCATTGAGCACGCGTTGCTGACCCCCGACCAGGTCCGTGACGTCGAGCCCGGCATGCGCGGTCCCGGTCCTCTATTCGGCGCGCTGCAATACACCACCGACGGCACCGGCGACTGCCACCTGTTTTCACGGGCACTGGCCGAGGCCTGTGAGAAGCGCGGTGTGACTTTCCGATTCAACACCTCGGTGCGGCGCCTGGTGGCCGACGACCGTCGCGTCAATGCGGTGGAAGTGGCGGATGCCGGCGGCGCTGTGGAGCGTATCGAAGCGGACGCGGTCGTCATGTCGGCGGGCTGTGCCTCGCCGGAATTACTGAGGCCCCTGGGATTGCACCTGCCGGTCTACCCGGTGAAGGGTTACTCCCTGACGGCGCCGCTGATCGATCGCGAGCGGGCCCCGCGATCCACGGTTCATGACGACAACTACAAGGTGGTCTCCACGCGCCTGGGAGACCGGCTGCGCGCGACCGGCTTTGTCGAGCTGGCGGATTTTGACCGGCGAATTCACGAATCGCGGCTCGATACCATCAAGGCGTCGGTGGCGTCCCGCTTTCCGGGGGCGGCCGATATGGACCGGGCCAGCACCTGGACCGGCTTTCGGCCCATGACGCCGGACGGCCCGCCGGCCATCGGCCGCGGCACCCGCGACAACCTCTATCTCAACACCGGTCACGGCACCTTCGGCTGGACCTTGTCCGCCGGCAGCGCCGATCTGATCGCGCAGGTGATTGACGGGGAAACGCCGTCGCTGGATCTGGATGCCTTCCGGCCGGGCCGCTTCGCCGAATAGCGGGCAGCCCGGCGAGAGCTTAAAGTTTCATGCAGTTGGCGTAGTAGGTGACGGTAGCGGGCCAGTCCGAAAAGATAGCCATGACACCGACATCCCGCGCCAGCACGTCCAGCACGGTGTACATATCACCGTCGTTGTTGATGGCGTCATTCACCGACTGGTAATACCAGCCGCCGCCGTCGGCCAGCGGGCCACTGCGCTCCATGCTCCAGGCGATCATGTCCAGACCGGCGGCTTTTGCGTGGCGGGCGTAGTCCGAGGGCACAATCTCACCATACGGGTCCAGATCGATCATCTTCCAGATCGGCGGCGCCACAATGTTAACCCCCTGACTTTTGAGAGACTGCAGGTAGGCGAGGGACGTGACGTCCGGCTCGTTGGGACGCTGGTCGAGGAAGACGGCCTGTTGGCCGAACGCCGGCGTTTCCTGAATCCAGAACAGGATGTCCTCGAGCTGGAACGATTGCGGCCAGACATCGCGTGGATCGACGCCGGCATCGCGGTAATCCTGAATCATCTGCCGGGCGTAATCCTCCTGGGTGTAGTCGCCCTCGAACGGCATGTCCTCCACCGGGGCCTTGAGCTCCGGAGTAAATTTGACCCCCAGTGATTTGAACAGCGCGATACTCTCGCGATGGGTCATCAGCGTGCCTTCCGTGGCATAGAGATCGGTGCGCCAGCCGGGCGTGCCCTCGACGAATGCTTCGGGTGTGGTGGCTTGCGGGTTGTAACCGTCCATCTTGCCCTTGAGCTGTTTGAACTCGGCGAGCGTAATATCGCTGGTGCGGCATTCGGCCGAGGCCGGGGTACCGCTGGCGGGATCGGCCGGCACAAACGGCTGGGTGCATTTCGCATTCAGTTCGGGAAGGGTGACGATGTTGGTGGTGGTCGCCAGATCGTTCTGGGCGTGACGGCACACCAGTTGGCGATCCTTGGTGAAGGCCACATCGCACTCAACAATGCCGGCACCCATGCGGGCCGCGGCGATGTAGGATTCGCGGGTGTGCTCGGGAAACTGCAGCGGGGCGCCGCGGTGGCCGATGGAAAACGCCGTCCGCTTCACCGGCTTGTTTGAGCAGGCCTGAAGCCGACGTTTGAGAGGCCCGTCGTCCATGTCGTTGACCAGGAAATAGGGGCGAGGTCCTAACTGGATGTTGTCGTTGCCGTGGTGTGGATGATGTCCGGGGTGGCCCCGGCCGGAACGGTCGTCGCGATCATGATCCCGCCAGTTGCCCGCCTGCAGGTCGGCACTGCCCAGGACGTTGAAGAGAATGGCCAGTGACAGCAGCCACTGCCAATGTCGTACTGGTTTCATAGTAAGATCCTTTTACCATCAGAAGGGTGGGTTGCTGCTTCAGGCTGCCTGTGATCCGTGACAGGGCCGTGAAGGTAGGATGAAGCATGGCACCGTTTCAGCAGACCAAGGACCGTAGTCGATTCCATGAAAGCCCTGAAATCAGTCTGGATCATATTCTGGGGTATTGCCCTGACGCTGCTCCTGTTCCTGCCCATCGTCGTTGCGGCGTTGTTGGGCCGGCGCGGTGATATGGCGTTCCACGGTACCCAGGTCTACGCCTGGATCCTCCTGAAGATGACGGGCATGCGCCTGAAGGTGACCGGTCGCGAGCACATCGAAGCCGGTCGGCGCTACGTGATTCTCAGCAATCACGCGTCCTATCTGGACCCGCCGGCACTGGTGCTGGCCCTGGGCATCCAGTATCGCTGGGTCATCAAGAAGGAGCTGCGCAAGGTGCCGCTGTTCGGTCTGGCGCTGGAAGCCTCCCGCAACCTGTTTATCGACCGGGCCAAAGGCAGCGATGCCATGCAAAGCATTCGCGAGGCGGTGGCGCAGCTGCCGGACGGCACCGGCGTGCTGCTGTTTCCGGAAGGGACCCGCAGCTGGGATGGCCAGCTGCTGCCATTCAAGAAGGGCGGATTCGTGATTGCCAAGGACGGCCAGCTGCCGATCCTGCCGATCACCATCCGCGGCAGTCACGATCGGTTGCCCAAAGGCACCGGGGCGTTCACGCCGGGTGAGATCGAAGTGGTGATTCATCCGCCCATTCCCACTGAAGATCTTTCTCTGGAAGAGCTGATGGACGAGACCCGGGACCGGATTGAAAGCCGTCTGCCGCTGCCTGAGAAGAAAGCCGAGCAGGTGCGTTACACTTGAACCCTGGCACCCTGCCAACATTCACTGGCCATCATATGGAACGACGTCATGAAATTGATCGGTTCGACCACCTCGCCCTACGTACGCCGCACGCGCCTGTTGCTCGGTGACACCGACTACGAATTCGTCAATCTGAATATTTATGGCGAAGGTCGGGACGAACTGCGACGCAACAACCCGGCGCTGAAAATTCCCGTGCTGATCGACGGTGATCAGGAAGTGTTCGATTCCCGCGTGATTTCCCGCTACATCGCCGGAAAACGGGGGGATACGCCGCTGAGTTGGGAGCAGGAAAACCAGCTGACCCTGATCGACGCGATCAACGATTCGGCGGTCACACTGGTGCTGTCCATGAAGTCCGGCATCGATGTGGAACAGGATCTGATGTTCTACAACCTGCAGCGCGAGCGCATCATGATGTCCATGCGGACCCTGGCGGCCATGATTGACGCTGGCGAGTTCGAAGCCTGGCAATATCCGGCCATGTGTCTGTACAGCCTGGTGGACTGGCTGGAGTTCCGGGATGTGGTGGATTTCACCGGGGTGGAGAGTCTGCTGTCGTTCCGTGACCGCAATCGGGAGCGGCCCATGGTGGCGGATACCGATCCCCGAAGCTGATAGCAATGGGCTCTGGTTAGCCGGAGCCCGCGCCGTTTGGCCGTTTAACCGAACAGCCGACGGTAGAAGGCAAGGGAGCCTTCCCAGGCATCCTGCGCCGCATCGGCGTCGTAGCCCACCGGGAAGCCGAACTTCTGCCCCTTGGCGGTGGCCCCCGGATTGGTGAAGCCGTGTTGGGCGCCTGGGTAATTGATCAGGTCGAAGCGCACGCCCGCTTCCTGCATTTCCTCGACGAACGCCGCCACCTGGGACGGTGGAATCATGGCATCGGCGCCGCCGGTATAGACCTGCAGATGGCCCTTGGTGTCGCCCGGCTTGATGGCGATTTCGGTGCCCAGGTTGCCGTGGAAGCTGACGACGCCTTTCAGGTCCAGTCCCAGGCGGGCCATGTTCAGCGATACCGCACCGCCGAAGCAGTAGCCCTGGGAGGCGATCCGTTCCGGATCCGCGCTGTCGTGGGCTTGCAGCACCTCCAGGGCGGCCCGGTAACGTTTCTCGAGTTCACCCGGGGTGTCCATGACCGCCAGCATCAGGCTCTTCGCCTCGTCCGGCGTTTCGGCCTGTCGGGCTTCTCCATACATATCAACGGCGAAGGCGGTATAGCCTTCCTGCGCGAGTCTTTCCGCCTGTTCGCGGACAAAGTCGTTCAGTCCCCACCATTCATGAACCAGGAGGATGCCCGGGCGCGGGCCGTTCTGACTCTCGTCATAGGCGATGTGGCCGATGTAGCGCTGGCCATCGATCGTGTATTCCAGTGCTTCGCTTTTCATAGGAACTCCTTGGTCGCGTGGCGATGAATGTCCGTCCACGGACACTAGACCGGTCGTCTATCGGCGTCAAAGGCCAGGATGAGGAAGGTCAGCCCGAATGCCCGATTGTATAATCATTAACCGGTTTTCCGGGTTTGATCTATGCTGTGTTCAGGGACACTGAAGACCGTTCCGGCTGCCGTCGAACAAGAACAAGGAGAGGGCTATGCTTCTCAAACATGCTTTCGGTCTGTTCACCCATCCCGACAGCGAATGGGCTGAAATCCGCCGGGAACACGAAACACCCTGGCATGTGCTCTGGGCTTACGTGCTGGTCCTGGCCGCGATCGGGCCGATCTGTGCTTACATCTCCACGGCCATGTTTGGCTGGACCGTGGGCAATGAGCGCCTGATCAAGCTCTCCAATATCAGTGCCGTCCAACTCAGCGTACTGACCTATGTCGCGATGCTGGTGGGGGTGTTTGCGCTGGGCTGGATGATTGACTGGATGGCCACCACTTACGGCGCCAAGAGTGAGGACGACAAGTCCAATGGCATGGCGCTGGCGGCTTACGCGGCGACACCGATGTTCCTGGCCGGGTTTGCGCTGCTCTATCCGGTGCCCTGGTTCAACGCCCTGGTGTTCCTGGCCGCGGCGGCCTATTCCGGTTACCTGTTATTCGACGGGTTACCGATCGTGATGGGGATCCCCAAGGAGCGGGCCATCGTCTACGCCGGCGCGGTGTTGACGGTTGCCCTCGTGATCCTGGTCACCACTCGCATCGGTTCGGTCCTGATCTGGAACTACGGCTTCGCGCCCCAGTTCATCGGTTGATCCAGCGCTGCTGCCCTGACCGGTCTGAGCCAGCCGTTCCCGGGTGGCCCTGGCGATGCGGATTTCCTGTTCGGTGTAGTGTCCGACCATCCGGGCCAGCCCGTCGGCCAGTTCGCCGAAGCTGATCGTCGGGTTGGGATCGGTCAGATGGCGGACCACTGCGAAGATGCCGCCGTGGATCATGATGTAGCTCATGGTCGGGATGTTGCGGATCTGCAGGGTCTCGGGGTGATGCATCAGGTACTGGGTGACCAGGTCCGACAGTGCTTTCTGCAACGGCTCCAGATACATCTCGAAGTCCAGCGTCATGGCGTGCTGTACGCAATTGAGATAGCGCCCGTCGTTGTGCTGCAGGAACTCGCGGAAGGCCTGCAGCAGGGCTTTGACTGCCTCGTCTATCGGCATCCGAACAAGTCGGGGCACCTGGGGCTGGATCATCGCGACCGTGTCGGCCACGAAACGCTGGGACATCTCGCTGAAAATCGCTTCCTTGTTGTCGAAGTATTCGTACAGTGAACCGACGCCAACCCCCGCAATGTCAGCGATCTGTCGCGTCGTGGTGGCCGCCGGGCCACTCTTGGCCATGGCGATGAAGCCGGCCTCGACTATGGCGTTGACGGTCGCCCTGGAACGTTCCTGTTGCGGTTTTCTCGCCATGTTTTTTCCGAATTGAATCCGAACAAGTCTTCGCTTTAATTTCTCGTCAGGCTGGGCCGATCGATGGCCCTCACACTCAACCAGTTTAGGTGGCCCATGTTCGGAAGTCGTTTGCCCCAGAAACCGGATCGCCCGGTTTCTGCAGTCGTAACCGGTGCCGGTAGCGGAATCGGTCGGTCCTTTGCCCTGGAAATTGCCCGTCGTGGCGGAGCCGTCCTGTGTTCGGACATCAACGAAACCAGCGCCCGGGCGACCGCTGAGGAGATTCGCGCTTTCGGGGGCGAGGCTCACGCGGTGGTCTGCGATGTCAGCAAGCTCAGCGCCGTACAGAAGTTGGCGAAGGACGCCGAAACGCTGCTGTCCGAACCCGTCAGCCTGGTGATCAACAACGCCGGGGTCGGCGTTGGCGGGACGCCGGTAGGGGAAACCACCATGGCGGACTGGAAGTGGACGCTGGGGATCAACCTGTGGGGCGTCATCCACGGCTGCCACGTGTTTGCGCCGAAGCTGCGGGAGCAGGGCTATGGCGGCATCATCAACGTCGCCTCTACGGCGAGCTATTCCGCAGCGCCGCTAATGGGGCCCTATAACGTGTCCAAAGCGGGCGCGCTGGCGCTGAGCGAGACGCTGTCGGCCGAGCTGGCCGGTACCGGCGTCAAGGTGACGGCGTTGTGCCCGACACTGGTCAAGACCAATATCGGTGACAATGGACGCATCATCGGCGACACCTCCAGACTGTTCCACCGGCTGATGGACCGTTTCGGCGTGTCACCGGACAAGGTGGTGCGGATGACGCTGGATGCCCACCAGCGCGGTGACCTCTACGTCATGCCTCAGTTTGATGCCCGCCTGATCTGGCGGACCAAGCGCTTCGTGCCGCGCAGCTACGCGATGGGTGTGGGGCTGGTCAATCGCTTTGGACTGAGTCGTATCCACTGACGGAGGTCGCGGCGAGCGGGGCCGGGCGGCCCCAGAAGTAACCCTGCCCACAGAGTCCGGGGTAGCGCTTGAGCCATTGGGCCACCGCCTCGGATTCGACCCCTTCCACCACTATCCGTAATCCCAGGGCTTCGCCCAGTTCCACCGCGGCGTGGAAAATCCGTTGGCGTACGGAATCCGTCGGTATGTCGGTGAGGAAGCTGCGGTCGATCTTGAGCTCGTCCAGGCTGAAGGTGGCCAGGGCGCTCAGTGAGGAGTAGCCGGTGCCGAAGTCGTCCAGGGCGATGCGGAAGCCGGCGTGACTCAGCTTCTCCAGCATCTGCCGGGCCTGGTCCACATCCCGCATGACGGCCGTCTCGGTAATTTCCAGCATCAATCGCTGGGGCGACACGCGATGGCGGGCCAGGATCGCCAGGGCCTCGCTGTGGAAGTCGGTTCGGGCGAGATCCCGGGCGGAAATATTGACCGACACGGTGACTGGCGCCCCGCTTTGCTGTTCCAGGGCGGCCAGGTCCTGTGCCGCGCGCTCGATGGTCCAGAGCGTCACACTGTGAATGGCGCCCACCTGCTCGGCAAAGGGAATCCACTGGCCGGGGCTGATGGCACCGTACTCCGGATGCTGCCAGCGAATCAGCGCTTCGTAGGCGAGCACCCGTTCATCGATGAGGCTGACCTTGGGCTGGTAGTGCAGCTGGATGCCCCCGGTACGCAGGGCGCGGTCCAGGTCGAGGATCAGGAAGTGCTGCAGGTTCTGTTTACGCTCGGTGTAAGGGTCGTAGACGTTGATGGTCACGTCAGTGGACAGGGCGGCAAAGCCGGCCCGGGAGATCAGCTCACTGCCGCTGCCGCCGTGTTCCGGGGCGTAGGCCAGGCCCAGTCGCGCCATCCAGCTGAAGGCGTAGTGATCTTCGCTGAAGGCCTTTTCCAGCCAGGTGCGAATCTCGTTCCAGGGGATGCTGTCCACGTCGGTACGCAGGGCGATGACGTGATTGAAGGTGTCCACGGTGCCCAGCGGGTGGCCGCGGAACAGCACCAACTGGCGGGGGAAAGCGGTCTCCAGGAACCGGCAGAGCCGGGTCAGGTATTTGCGCAGCAGGTTCTCGGCCTCCTGGTAGCCCAGCGCCCGTTCGATTTCACCGTAGCGTTCCAGACGCAGCAGGCCGACCACAAACGGTGCGTGTGACGCGGCGAGCTGGTCCAGGGTCTGCTCCACGACCGGCCGGTCCGGGCGACCGGTGACCCGGTGAGAGGCCATCAGTTGGTCGTAGTCCTGCTCCAGTCGGGCGCGCAGGCGCCGTTCTTCGACCACTTTGAAAGTCGCATCGAAACGCCGGCGTCGTTCTTCCACCAGGCGGTACCCGACGACCAGCGTGAGGAATACCGACGCGGCACCGGTCCCCAGGTAGAAACCGGAGCTGGTCAACGCATTGACCGGCATCCAGCTCACCGTCCGGGCCATGGCCGTCGCGGCGCCGGCCAGCAGCAGGAGCAGGGCGATCGCAAGGTGACGCGCCGATACGCTGGTGGGCCAGCGCAGCAGCGAGAGTCCCAGAACCAATACCAGGGTGGCGCTGCCGGCGATCAATACGGTTCCCTGGCCCAGCAGCGGCAGATGCAGCGGAGCCAGCAGGGCGAGCGTCAGCATGACCCCGGTGCCCGCCAGGCAGAGGCGTGCCGGGCGACCGGTCAGGTGCAGGAAATGTCGGGCAAAGCCCAGCAAGGCGGCGGCGCTGAGGGCCAGCATGGGCGTGAGCAGGTTGTTCAGGGCCGGCCACTCGGGCCAGACCAGCCAGAGACCGAATCCATCCACACACAATTGGCTGTAGAGAATGCTGGCCAACAGGCAGGTGAGCCAGGCGGCGGCCATGCTGCGCAGCGTGAGCAACAGGGCCAGGTCGAACACCAGGGCAAAGAGCAGGACGCCATAGAGGACCGCTTTCCAGGCGATCACGCTGCCGGCATGGCTCAATAGATGTTCGGGATGGGACAAGTGCAGGGGGAACAGGGTGGGGCCGGCGTTGATGACTTCGAAAAGGAGCGTGTTTTGACTGTGCGGGGCCAGGCGTAGGGGCCAGATCAGCGATGGCAGCTCTACCAGGCGCTCGCCGAAGGGGAAACTGTCGCCCAGTGTCGGCAGGGTATGCGGCGGTTCGTGACCGGCGATACGAACGGCTCGCACCTGATCCAGGGACGGCGCCTGCAGATCCAGGAGCAGGGGCATTGTCTCAGCGGTGGGATTGTCGAGTGTCACGCGGAAGGTGGCGGGCCCGGACAGATAACCCAGGCCGTTGTCGTTTGGTGCGAGCGTTTGCCAGCCGGCCTCGTTGTTCCAGGATTGCTCGGACAGGATTCGATCCAGGCTGGCCAGTCGGTAGCTCACGGGTGACTGGCCCGGCTCCAGGGCGGCGGTAGGCAGCAGCGGGGGGAGCAGGCGGCTGTCCGCACCCGAGTCGAAGACCGGCGTCAGGTTGAGCAGATAACCATAAATGCCAAGGGCCAGAAACAGCGCCAGCGGAAACCACATCCAGTATCGGCCACGAGGCGCGTGCGGATCAGCCATGGCGGCCTCGCATGATGTTGGGGTGCTTCCGTTCCGGCATGAGCCCTTCCTGGACAAGGCTGTCCAACCTATCGTCACCGGTTACATTTCACTTACACACGGTAAAGTTATGTAACATGCTGAATTTGCGAATATTTTATTCCATTTGAAGATTTTTTGCATTTCATCTTTTGGTGATTTGAGGTCCGCGCCACAGATCAGAGGGCAGCGCCTTATTTAACGGGGTGTTACCCTGAAGCGATGTCCCTGTGGAGCGACTCCGGATGAAGCCTGTTGCCGAACATTGCCTGCGAAATCAGGCGCCCATTGCAGAGGCCCTGCGGCCTTATCTGGAAGCGGGCGGCCGTTGGCTGGAACTGGGCAGCGGGACGGGACAGCACGGCGTGTTCATCGCCGGGCGGGAACCTCAGGTGACCTGGCAGTTGACCGACCTGGCGGAATCCCTGCCCGGTTTGCGGGCCTGGCAATCGGAAGCCGGTCTGGCCAATCTGCCGCCGCCGGTGGTGCTGGACGTGACCCGGACCGGACCGCCGGCGCATGATTATGCCGGCGTCTTTACCGCCAACACGGTGCACTTTATCGGCTGGACCGTCGTGGACGCGCTGTTACGCTGTGCTTCGGAGGCGCTGGCCGCTGACGGCTGGTTGGCGATTTACGGGCCCTTCAATCGGGAGGGACAGTACACTAGCGCGGGCAACGCCACGCTGGATGCCTGGTTGCGGGAGCGTGATCACGACAGCGGTATCAAGGACGAGGCGGATGTGATCGAGCAGGCCGCCCTCTATCACCTGGCGTTCGTCACGGCACAGGCTATGCCGGCGAACAATCGTCTGCTGATGTTCAAGAAGAACGGATAAGCGCCGCCCGGATCGAGCGGGTGCGGTGCAACGGGAGAGACTATGAGCGAAGACAAGCGACGCCGCTATTCGAGCCCCGTGGTCGACGGCCTCGGGAAATCCGCCAGCCGCGCCATGCTGCGTGCGGTAGGCTTCACCGATGAGGACTTCAAGCGCCCCCAGGTGGGCATTGCGTCCACCTGGAGTAACTTGACGCCCTGCAATATGCACATCGACGGGCTGGCCCGGGAAGCGGCCAGCGGTGCCGACGAGGCCGGTGGCAAGAGCCTGATCTTCAACACCATTACCGTGTCCGACGGGATCGCCAACGGCACCGAAGGCATGAAGTATTCGCTGGTGTCGCGGGAAGTGATCGCTGACTCCATCGAAACCGTGGCGGGCTGCGAAGGCTTTGACGGGCTGGTTGCCATCGGCGGGTGTGACAAGAACATGCCCGGTTGCATGATGGGGCTGGCCCGGCTCAATCGGCCGTCCGTTTTCGTCTACGGCGGTACCATCCAGCCCGGTGACAATCACACCGATATCATCTCGGTGTTCGAGGCCGTCGGTGCCCACGCCAAGGGCGACATGGACCTGATCGAGGTGAAACAGATCGAGGAGACGGCAATTCCCGGACCGGGCTCCTGCGGCGGCATGTACACCGCCAATACCATGGCCTCGGCCATTGAGGCGATGGGTATGAGCCTGCCGGGCAGCTCGGCGCAGAATGCGGTCTCCGAGACCAAGGAAGCGGATTGCCGGGCCGCCGGTGCGGCGGTGCTCAACCTGCTGGACAAGGACATCAAGCCCCGCGACATCATGACCCGCGAGGCGTTCGAGAATGCCATCACCGTCGTCATCGCCCTGGGCGGCTCCACCAACGCCGTGTTGCACCTGCTGGCCATGGCCAGCACCGCCGAAGTGGACCTGGAGATCGACGACTTCGTCCGCATTGGCAAACGGGTGCCCGTGCTGGCGGACCTGCGACCCAGCGGCCACTACATGATGTCGGAACTGGTGGCCATCGGCGGCATCCAGCCTCTGATGAAAATGCTGCTGGAGGCGGGCATGCTGCACGGCGACTGCCTGACCGTCACCGGCAAGACGCTGGCGGAAAACCTGGCGGACGTGGCGCCCTATCCGGACAGCCAGACGATCGTGCATGCCCTGGACAACCCCATCAAGAAAGACAGTCACCTGCGGATCCTGCGGGGAAATCTCGCGCCTACCGGCGCCGTGGCAAAGATCACCGGCAAGGAAGGCACCCACTTTTCCGGTCGGGCCCGGGTATTCCATTCCGAGGAAGAGGCCCAGGCCCGGATCATGGATGGCACCGTGGTGGCCGGCGACGTGCTGGTTATCCGTTACGAAGGCCCCAAAGGCGGGCCCGGCATGCGTGAAATGTTGACGCCAACCTCGGCCATCATGGGCAAGGGCCTGGGAAGCGATGTCGCGCTGATTACCGACGGTCGTTTCTCCGGTGGCAGTCACGGTTTCGTGGTGGGCCACATTACCCCGGAGGCGCAGGACGGCGGCCCGATTGCCCTGGTGGAGGATGGCGATACCATTACCATCGATGCTGAGGCCAACACCATCGAGCTGGCTATTTCCGACGATGACATGGAAGCCCGCCGGGCCCGCTGGCAGGCGCCGGCGCTGCGCTACCCGAGAGGGGTGCTGGCCAAGTACGCACGGACGGTCAACTCGGCCTCCAAGGGCGCTGTGACGGACGCCTCCTGAAGGCGTGAGGGGCCAGGGGAGGCGCTCGATCCTCTGGCCCCATGAGCCATTTGACGCTAACTAGACGACTGGTCTAATATAGGTTGATGATGACAACGCTTTCCAAATCCCAGGCCAGACCCGGCAACGAAACCCGGGCCGAGCTGATTCGTGTCGGCAGCGATATTATTGCCCGCCGCGGGTTCAACAACACCGGTATCAACGTGGTGTTGAAGGAGGCGGGAGTGCCCAAGGGCTCCTTCTACTATTATTTCGGTAGCAAGGAGGATTTCGGGCTGGCGGTGATCGATGATTTTGCCGCCGCGTCCGACGCCCGACTCGACAATACGCTGGGCGATCACACCCAGCCGCCGCTGGTGCGGATACGCCGTTACCTGGACACTTCCATCGCCGATATGGCGGCCTGTGACTTCTGTCGCGGGTGCCTGATTGGCAATCTGGGTCAGGAGCTCGCCGGTCAGAACGAAGCTTTCCGGGCGCGCCTGGACGGGATTTTCAGCGCCTGGCAGAAACGGTTTGCCGGCTGCCTGGATGAGGCCCGCGAGCGCGGTGATATCCAGAGCGAGATGGATCCCGATGCCCTCGCACAACTGCTGCAAATGGGCTGGCAGGGGGCGACATTGAGGGCCAAGGTGGCCAAGTCGGTGGTTCCGATGGAGCGCTTTGCGGCGATGTTTTTCGAGACCGTGCTCGGCGTGCCGATGCCAGGTGCTTGAGGACGCCAAGCTCGCAAATGATTGATCAGAAGTAGAGAGGCGGTCTGCCGTGACCGTCTTTTTTTGATACGGGATACTAGTAGACTGGTCTATAAAATGCCGGTGATGACAGATCATCGGTTCCAAGCAGAGGAGGACAAGCCATGACTCAACCCATTGCAGTAACCGTCGACACGTTCGAAAAAGACGTCCTGCAGGCGGATAAACCTGTACTGGTGGACTTCTGGGCGGCCTGGTGCGGCCCCTGTAAATCCATCGCCCCGCTGCTGGAGGATCTCGCCGACGAACGCGCCGATAGCCTGCGGGTCGCCAAGGTGGACGTGGACGCCCAGGGCGAACTGGCGGTGAAGTTCGGCATTCGTTCGATTCCCACGCTGATGCTGTTCAAGGACGGCGAACCGGTCGGTACCCAGGTGGGTGCGGTTGGCGCTGGCGCTCTCGACGCGTTTATCGCCGAACACGCCTGATTGGCGACGGACAACCCCGGTTACCCCCGGGTTGTCCGAAGCATCCGCCGACGCCCCTCTGGAAGCGGCTATCTGGTAGAGTGCGTTCATTCCGGACTGAGGAGTGATAACCATGGGATACCTGATAGCCCTGCATACCCTGGCGGCCGTGATCTGGGTCGGCGGGATGTTCTTTGCCTACATGGCGCTGCGGCCCGCCGCAGCCAGCGTGCTGGAACCCGCCCAGCGGGCACCGCTGTGGTGCCAGACGCTGACTCGCTTCTTCGCCTGGGTCTGGGCGGCCATTGCGGTCCTGCTGGTGACCGGGCTGACAACCCTGTTCCTTTATTTCAACGGTATGGCCGGAGCCGGCTGGCACATTCACGTCATGATCGCCCTGGGCGTTGTCATGATGCTGCTGTTCCTGCACGTCTGGTTTGCCCCATTCCGCCGCCTGAAACAGGCCGTTGCGGCCAACGATATCCCCGAAGCCGGTCGCCGGATCGGCCAGATCCGCCGCTTCGTCGGGATCAACCTCATCCTGGGGTTGATCGTGATTGTGGTCGCCTCCGGTGGGCGTTACGTGTTCTTTGGCTGAAAGCGGCCCGGACCGGGTGGATTGTTACAAACGTTCGGTCGGGGCTGAATTCTGTGGACCATCCGTGTATAAAACCTGAGAGCTTCTGATGGACGCCGGCGTAGCCTCCGCGCACGCCATGGTCGTGTTTTTCAGCGAATCAGAGGCTCGCCTGTTCAATAAAAACAGCCCGAACCCGGAGGTCAGGTCAGAATGAAATGGGGCGGATGCCGATCGCGATTTCTCTTTCTTATGCTGTGGCTGGGCCTGGCTGCCCGCGCCTGGGCCGCGCCGGATCCGGCCGGTCTGGAACTGGCCTCGGTCAATGCGGCCGTTGCCTACATGGATGACGGCGAACTGATCTACAGCAAGCATCCGGACCGTTCCGTGCCGATCGCCTCGGTCACCAAGCTGATGACCGCCGTGGTGGTGATGGATGCCGGCCAGCCATTGAATGAGTGGATCGAGGTTTACAAACGGCATCGGGCGGCGCCGAACAATGGCTACTCCCGCATCCGCATCGGCTCGACCCTGAAGCGTGGCGACATGCTGCGGATCGCGCTGATGTCTTCGGAGAACCTGGCGGCCTACACCCTGGCACGTCATTATCCGGGAGGTTTTGATGCGTTCGTGCGGGCGATGAACGACAAAGCCCGGGAGCTGGGCATGAGCCACAGTCACTTTGTGGAGCCCACTGGCCTGTCGCCCAAGAATCATTCCTCTGCCGGTGACCTGGTGAAACTGGTGCGGGCCGCCTTCAAGCATCCTGAACTGCGCCGATACACCACCACTGAATATTACACCGCCCATTTTCGCCAGCCGCGTTATTCGCTGGCGTTCGGCAACACCAACATTCTGGTTCACCGTAAAAGCTGGCAGGTGGAACTGAGCAAGACGGGATACCTTACCGAAGCCGGGCGCTGCCTGCTCATGGTGACCCGGATCGACGGTCGCGAAGTCATTTCCGTGCTGCTGGATTCGTTCGGAACGCGTACGCCCATCGGCGATGCCGGGCGCGTCAAGCGTTGGTTGACCACCGGTCATGGCGGGTCGATTGCCAAGGCGGCCCGGAACTATGAGAATCGTCGCAATGCCTACTACGCTGAAAAGAACGCCGGATCGACCGATACGCAGACGGCGAAACTCGATCCGTAGAGCGATGTGAACAGGAGAGTCGGGACGATGAGCGACGATGGACTGCTGGTGCTGACCACAGGCGGTACGATCGACAAGATCTATTTTGATGCCAAGAGTGAATACAGCACCGGAGACAGCGAGTTTCCGGAGATCGCCCAATTGGCGCAGGTACAGATGCCCTACCGGCTGCAGTCCGTGTTTCGCAAGGACAGCCTCGACATGACGGACGAGGACCGGGAGGTCATCCGGGAGGCGGTGGCCGCGGCGTCCGAGAAACGGGTGTTGATCACCCATGGCACCGACACCCTGGTGGAGACCGCCCGCCGGTTACTGGATATTCCCGGCAAAACGATCGTCCTCACCGGTGCCATGCAGCCTTCCCGCATGCGCCTGACCGATGCCCCTTTCAATGTCGGCTTTGCACTCGGTGCGCTGCAGAGCCTGCCCGAAGGGGTCTATGTGGCGATGAGTGGCCAGATCCTGGATCCACGCAAGGCCCGCAAGAACCGCGAAGCCGGTCGTTTCGAGACCGATTGAGCGGCAGTGTGGCCTGTCAGCCCAGGCTGTCGATTTCGTCCGGAGTCAGTGCGCGGAACTCGCCCGGCGCCAACGCGGGATCCAGATGCACCGCTCCAATGGCTTCCCGGTGAAGGTTGTTCACGTGATTGCCCACGGCGGCCAGCATCCGCTTCACCTGATGATAGCGGCCCTCACGGATCACCAATCGTAATTGCCTCTCCCCCAATACCTCGACCTGCGCCGGCGCCGTCGGCTTGTTTTCGCCCTTGAGCAGGACGCCGGCGCGGAGTTGGGCCAGCATGGCATCCGTGCAGGGCTCCGCCAGCTCCATACGGTAGGTCTTGTCGCATTGTGAACGCGGCGACGTGACCCGGTGTGACCACTGGCCGTCGCTGGTGAGCAGGAGCAGGCCAGTGGTATCTCGGTCCAGGCGACCGGCAATATGCAGGTCGCGGCGCAGCTCTCGCGGCACCAGGTCGAGCACCGTCGAGTGCTCGTCATCGCGGGTGGCGCTAACGACATCGAGCGGTTTATTCAGCATCAGATAACGTTCGCCGGGCAAGGACACCGGTTCGCCGTCGAGGCAGACGACTTCTCCACCGGTAAGTTGCGTGGCGGCTTTTTTGCAGGTCTGTCCATCCACGCTGACGCGCTCGGCCAGAATGAACCGGCGAGTCTCTTTACGTGAGAGATTCTTGCCTTTGGAAATCAGGTAATCGAGGCGCAAGGTGACAGGGGGCTCTTCAGAAATTTGAGGCATTGTCGCCGGAACACCTCTCAGTGGCAATGTGCCTGGCGAGATCTCATGATCGGACGCCAAGCCATAAAATAAAAAGCCCCGCAGGAGCGGGGCATTTCTGGCGACCGGGATGTCCGATCAGGCGGCGCGTCGACGTGCGGCGCCCAGAGCCAACAGACCCAGACCCATCAGACCAAGCGTGCCCGGTTCCGGGACATCGCGGACATTGAGGCTTGCGAGCAGGTTGACTGACGTCTGGCTGTACTCGGACGTTGTCAGCATGGACGAATCACCCTCAAAGCCCAGAATGCTCAGGGAGTAGATTTCTGAACCGATCTTGAATTCAGAACTGGTCAGGGCGTCGTCAAAAATGATCTGAACGATGTCGTCGACCGGTCCGTCGTGAGTGGTGTAAGACGTATCAATGCCGAAAATGGCCAGGAACTGACAGAGGCTTCCGCAATGTTCAACCGGCGCATTATTCGGTGTTTCATTATGCAGGAAGGTGAAGGCAAAGGGGCCTTGCGACGTGCTGCCGTCCGCCGTTGAGAAATCGGCGTAGATGTTGAGGTCAACACTGTCGATGGCGCTTTCATTCGAGATCGGGTAGTTGTAATGCGTGAACGTCCCGAGTGAGAACGGCGAGGAATCGTTAATGGTTACGGAAGGCGGAGCGCTTCCCACGAAACCATAGCCGCTTTGCGGATAGCCGTAACCCCAGCGAATCTGGTTGCCGGCAGCGTTGTAATGCACGTTTTGTCCGCCCGAATGATTCGACCACTGTCCTGAAACAGAATCCAGGTCAATCGGGAAGGCCCAGGCACCTGACGAAGCCAGGGCGAGAGACAGCGCTGTAGCACCCAGGCATGTTTTTATGAATTTCATAGCGTTATTCCTGTTGTCCATTCCGAAGGAGGTTCGTTCTTTCGAACGTACGGCAGGAAAAGCTATATTTGTGCCAGGTTTAAAAAGTCTTTAAATACAAAGGGGTATATTTAGTGATTTGTCAGGTCTGTATAAAAAACTGACATTTGGCTCGTGGGTATTACAGCCGATGCAAGCTCTCGCGCACCATATACAACGCCGCAATGACCCGCGCTTCGGTCATGTCCTCGCGCTGCACCAGCGATTCCAGGTTCGACAGTTTCCAGGTCAGCACCTCCAGCGGCTCGGGTTCGTCTCCTTCGAGCCACTCTTCATAGAGATCCCGTGCAATCACGACGCGAATCTTGTGGCCCATGTAGCCGGGTGACAGGCTCATGTCCTTGAGGTGGGTCAGTGAGCGGGCGCCATAGCCGATCTCTTCGCGCAACTCCCGGTTGGCCGCCTGCCGCCAGTCTTCGCCGTGCTCGTAGGCGCCTTTGGGCAGGGTGAGCTGGTAGTTTTCCAGGCCGGCGCCATATTCGCGAATCAGTACGACCGTATCCTCATCCAACAGCGGGACGCACATCACGCCCGCCAGAGGTGGCGTGCGCAGTCTCTCGAATTCCCGCTCCTCGCCGTTGCTGAAGCGCAAGTGGACGGACTCGATACCGAACAGGCGGCTGCGGGCGACCAGGCGGGTGTCGAGAATTTCGGGTTTGTCGTCCATAGACTCAACCCGCATCCGGATCGGCGAGTTTGACGTCCAGCGCGTCGAACAGGGTCTTGTCCGGGAAGCCGTCGGCGATCAGGTTCTGGTCTTTCTGGAAGTCCCGGATCGCGCTGCGGGTGGCCGGACCCAGGATGCCGTCCGGCTTGCCGCTGTCGTAGCCGCGGGCACTGAGGGCTTTCTGCAGGGCTTCCACTTCGGCCCTCGACAGGCGCGGCGCATCCTCCGGTGGCGGATTCTGCAGGCCACCGGCACCGGCGATCCGGTCTGCCAGGTGGCCCACCGCCAACGCGTAGTATTCCGACCGGTTCCAGCCCATGATGACGTGGAAGTTGTGGTAGACCAGGAAGGCCGGGCCCTCGTGGCCGGCCGGTACCAGCAGGGCGGCATTGATGTCGGCTTGGGGCAGGGTATTACCGAAGGCATCGGTCACGCCCAGCTTGCGCCACTCGGACAGGGGCTTGCCTCGCTGAAGGCCCGCGAGGCTGTAGTCAAAGTTCTTGGGCAGTCGGACCTCACGGCCCCAGCGGTAGTCGCCGTCCCAGCCCAGGTTTTGCAGGAAATTACCCGCCGACATCATGGCGTCGGGTATGCTGTGCCAGAGGTCCCGCTTGCCGTCCCCGTCAGCGTCCACGGCATAGCGCAGGAAAACCGACGGCATGAACTGCACGTGGCCCATGGCACCGGCCCAGGAGCCTTCCATCTGGTCCGGATCGATGGCGCCTTCGTCGATGATGCGCAGGGCTGAGATCAGTTCACCGGAAAAGTAACGGCTGCGGCGGTGATCGCAGGCCAGGGTCGCCAGGGCGCTGGGGACCGACATCTTTCCGAAATAGGTGCCGAAGTTGGTTTCCAGCCCCCAGAACGCCAGCAGATAAGGGCCGGGCACGCCCGTCTTGGCGGTCACCCGGTGCAGCAGCTCCGACTGGCTGCGCAGCAGTTCCCGGCCCTTGCTGATACGATCCTCGTTAACCCGGCGGTTGAGGTAGTCGGCGAAGGTGGTGGTGAATTCCGGCTGACGGCGATCCAGCTCGATCACCCGGTCCAACAGGCTGACCTGGTCGAGGACGTTGGCGGTGGTGTCCGGAGAAATACCTGCCTGCAGGGCCCGGTCCTTGAGGCTGGCGACGCAGTCGCTGAAGGGGGTGGTGCCTTCCTCTGTCTGGGCCAGGGCCGGGGACAGGCATCCGGCCAGTAAAAGGCCGCCCAGGGTGCGCATGGCAGGTGTTCGTCTTGTCACAAAAGCGTCCTCTCGCTGCGAGTCCGGGGAAACCGCATGGTAGCCTGTTTTGGGCCGCGGAAAATACCGCCTCCGGCGACCCGGCGTGACAATTTTTTAAGGATCGGGGCCGACCGGGCTCCGGTTGTAGGGGCACTCTGGTCTATAGTTGTCATCAGTTACTGTTGAAGGGGCCGTAGTATGGCGACACTCAAGGCGCTGGTGGTCGATGACGCCAGCTTTGTGCGGGATCTGGTCAAGCGCACCGTCCGCACGCGTTTTCCGGTCATCGAGATCACCGAGGCCGCCAATGGCAAGAAGGCGCAGTTCCTGATGACCCGGACGCGGTTCGATCTGGTCCTGTGCGACTGGGAGATGCCGGAAATGTCGGGTCTGGAGCTGCTGCGCTGGGTGCGCCAGCAGGACAATTACCAGCGCTGTCCGTTCATCATGATCACCAGCCGCGGCGACAAGTCCCATGTCATCGAAGCGGTGCAGGAAGGCGTGTCCGAATACCTCGGCAAGCCATTCAGCCCCGATGGCCTCAGCAAGAAGATCATCAAGGTGATGGGGCGCCGGTTGAAGGACGCCATGACGTCCTCCGGCAAGTCACTGGAAGGCCCCGCTGACGCGTTCAAGGAATCCGCGGCGCTGCTGACCGGTAAGCCCAAGGAAGCGCCCGCCGCTCCTGAACGCACCGTTGCCAGCAAGTCCCGGAGTGTGGCGGCGATCCGCTTTGCGGATTCGGTGCTGCGCTGCGTGGTGAAGGACATCACCCTCACCGAAATCCGGGTCATCGCCAAGCGCGACCAGTCGTTCCCGGGCATCCTCGACCAGGCGGTGGTCGATATGGAAATCAACGAGGGCGAGGTGGCGCGGCTGAACGGCTACGTGCACCAGCTTCAGGCGGTGGAGAAGCGCCAGGACACGGACTTCGTCAGCCTGGTGATCCGCTTCGTCGATGAAGATCCCAAGAAAATGGAAGACCTCTCGCGCTTCATTGCCCGCTTCCGCGCCGGCGGCTGATCGCCGTCAGGCCGTCTCGATCGGCGCCTCGGTGATGCGCTGGCGCGGGAAATGGCAGACGAACTCGCTGCCTTCTCCGGGCTGGCTGTTGATCTCCAGCGATCCATCGTGGTTCAGCAACACGTGCTTGACGATGGCCAGGCCCAGGCCGGTGCCGCCGGTCTGCTGGTGACGGCTGGGATCGGCCCGGTAGAAGCGCTCGGTCAGGCGCGGAATATGGACCGGATCGATGCCGATGCCGCTGTCTTTGACCGACAGGTGCGCCCCTTCCCGATCGGTGTACCAGCGCACCTTGATCGTGTCGCCGGCCGGCGTGTACTTCACCGCATTGAAAATGATATTGGAGAAGGCGCTGCGCAGCTGGTTCTCGTCACCGAACAGGTGATGCCGCTCGCCGATGTCCATTTCGATGATGTGGCCGGCGTCGCCGCTGACGGCTTTGGCGTCGCTGCAGGTCTGGCGGATCAATGCGGCCACGTCGGTCACGCGGTCGTCGATGTGCTGTTCGCCGGTTTCCAGTTTGGCCAGCAGGATCAGGTCGGTGATCAGCGCTTCCATCCGCTCCGCCTGCTGGGACATGGTGGTCAAAGCCCGGCGCCATTTGGCAGGCACTTCGTCGGCGTGGTCCGACAGGGTTTCCAGGTAGCCGCTGATCACCGTCAGCGGGGTGCGCATCTCATGGGAGACGTTGGAGACGAAATCCCGCCGCATCTGTTCCAGCTGGAACAGGCGGGTGACGTCCTTGGCCACGATCAGGCGGTCGTCGTCGCCGAACAGGCTGATCTGGATCTGCAGGTGAATGTGCGGCTTGGCCGGCGAACGCAGCTCCAGCGGGTCGCGGTAGTCCCGCGCATCGAAGTAGGCCTTGAAGGCCGGGTTGCGGATCAGGTTGTGGATGGGCTGGCCGCGGTCGGTTTCCCGACGAAAGCCCAGCAGGTATTCGGCGGACCAGTTCCACCATTCCATGGCACCGTCGGCATCGGTCATGATAACGCCGTCGCGCATGGCGTTGGTGGATTCCTGCACGCGGTTGATGCGGGTCTGCAGTTGATCCTGACGGCGTTGGTTGGCCCGGTGCATGCGGTGCAGGCCGTCGAAGATCTCGCCCCAGATGCCGATGCTGCCCGGCGCTTCGTCATCCTCGTCCGGGTGGCTGAGCCAGTGGTGGAGGCGGCGCATCTGCACCAGCGTCCAGATCAGGTAGCCGAACAGACCGACCGCCAGGCCGATCAGGGGGTGTCCGAACCAGAGCCCCACCAGCATAATGCCCAGCAGGACACCGATAATCAGGCGCAGATGATGCGACCAGTTGTGCTGCATTGAACGATCCCGTCAGGGCGCCCCAATAAATGGCGGCGCCTGTTTGCGATTCAGTGACGGCAAGCCGTCAGGCGGCGCGGGTGGAAAACCGGTAGCCGGTGCCGCGAACCGTCTGGATCAGGTGATCGTACTTGTCGCCCAGTGCTTTGCGCAATCGGCGGATATGGACGTCAACGGTCCGCTCTTCCACATAGACGTTGCCCCCCCAGACCTGATCCAGCAACTGTGCCCGGGTATAGACCCGTTCCTGATGGGTCATGAAGAACTGCAGCAGCTTGTATTCGGTCGGGCCCATGTCCAGCGCACCGATCGGGGTGGTGACGCGATGGCTGGCCGGGTCCAGGTGCAGGCCGTCCACTTCCACCGGGGTTTCCACGCCGGCCGGCGTCGTGCGTCGCAGCACCGCCTTGAGACGGGCCACCAGCTCCCGCGGGGAGAAGGGTTTGGTAATGTAGTCATCGGCCCCGGATTCCAGGCCCTGGACCTTGTTGTCTTCCTCCACCTTGGCGGTAAGCATGATAATCGGAATTTCCGCCGTGGTTTCATCTTTCTTCAGTCGCCGCGCCAGTTCGATGCCGCTGGTGCCGGGCAGCATCCAGTCGAGCAGGATCAGGTCCGGCTTCTTGTCCACGATTATGGCGTGCGCATCCAGCGCGTCAGCAGCTTCGAGGTAATCGTAATCGGCCATCTCCAGGGCCACGGCGATCATCTCGCGAATCGATGCTTCGTCATCGACGATAAGAACTGTTTTTCCCGTCATGACATCCTACCTTGTCATCACCAGCGGTTATGGAATCGCTGAAACAGGCTGTGCCGGGCTCCTGGACCGCTTGCTGCAGGAGCTGCATGAAGGCGTGCTTGAATTCAGTCTGTTTCCGGAACGGCGGAGCGTCCGTCGCCCCGGTTCCTTTGTTGCTGGCTCATTACAACCTGCCTTTGTTACAAGTATATGACAGACGGGTCAGCGCATCAGGCTGTCGAGGAACAGGCCGGCAAACACGATCGCACCAGCCCAGTTGTTGTTGAGGAAAGCGTGAAAGCAGGGCTCGCGTTCGCGGAAGCGGATCAGGTGCTGCTGGTACAGGAAAAAGACCGCCATGCCCACCAGCCCGAGATAATACAACACGCCCAATTCCGCCTGGGTCCCGACCATGGCCAGGATCAGGATCACCAGGGCCTGCAGGATCCCCACGATCAGGCGGTCCGCGTCGCCGAACAGGATGGCCGTGGATTTGACGCCAATCTTGAGATCGTCATCCCGATCCACCATGGCGTAGAGCGTGTCGTAGGCGACGGTCCAGAGCACGTTGGCGGTAAACAGCAGCCACGCCAGCCGGGTCACTTCATTGGCTTCCGCCGCCCAGGCCATGGGAATGGCCCAGGAAAACGCCGCCCCCAGGAACAGTTGTGGCAGGTGGGTGTAGCGTTTCATGAACGGATAGATGAAGGCCAGCACCAGACCGCCGAACGACAGGTACAGCGTCAGCGTGTTGGTAAAGAACACCACCATCAGGAACGACGCCAGGCACAGCCCCAGGAACAGCAGGACCGCCTCGGCGGGGGCGATCCGGCCGGTGGCCAGCGGCCGCGCCTGGGTCCGCTTCACATGGCCATCCACCTTGCGATCGGCGAAGTCGTTAATGGCGCAGCCGGCTGCCCGCATCATGAACACACCCAGGCCGAAGACCAGGATATTGCCGATGCCCGGCATACCGCCGTCGGCTGCCAGCCACAGGGCCCAGTACGTCGGCCAGAGCAGCAGCAGGGTGCCGATGGGGCGATCGATCCGCAGCAGTTGCATGTAGGCGATGAGCTTGGATTGCAGGTGGTCGGGCAGGAAATCGAGGGTCATGGCGGCTCGGCTTTTCGGCGTAAAAATGGGCGTCCGCCTGATTATAGCGAGGGGATGCATCGGGTTTGAAGCGCGTCGCTCAACCTGTGTTCTGGCTGGAAACGTCCTGAAGCAAGCGGGGCAGGAAATATTCGCCGACCAGCAGGGCGTCGTGGTCGCGGTGGAAGCGGGAGCGGCGTCCCACCGTCGGCTGGCCGGGTCCCTGGTTCTGGGTCAGGCCGATCTGGAACGGGCCCCGATGCCAGCGCCGCTGGCTGAACAGGAATGCGCCCAGTGGGCGGCCGCCCAGGTGGCGCAGGCGTCGACCGCGACCCCGGAGGGTTGCCAGCGGAATGACCGTGCGGGCCATGACCCAGGGCTGACCGTCGCCGCACAGCTGGACTTCGCGAATCCAGGCCAGCTGGCGAGATGGAATGTGGAGGGTTTGGGCTTCTTTCAGGGTCGGCCGCGCGAAGCCCTCGCGCAGGACGTCAACGTGAAAGCGCTCACGGCAGCGCAGCTGCAGGGCGCGAGTCAACGATCCCTCCAGCTCCAGCCAGTACAGCGCGTCAGCCACCGGCTGGGGCCGGACCAGCTGGGCGGCCGCCACGCCAGGGTACCAGCGGGCGGCCGGGACGCGGGGCAGTATCATGTCGTAAGACGGCCGGGTCGAGATATCAAAGCCCCTTGACGGCATAGATGCCGGGAGCGTTGCGCCAGTAACCCTTGTAGTCCATGCCGTAGCCGAACAGGAAACGGTCTTCGACGTCCAGGCCGGTGAAATCGGCCTTCAGGCCCGGTTTGGCTTTGCGGTCGTGCTGTTTGTCCACCAGCACTGCGGTCAGCACGTCGGCGGCGCCCTGGGCCTTGCAGTAGTCGGCAATGGCGTTGAGCGTGGTGCCTTCATCCAGGATGTCGTCGACGATCAACACCGTGCGCCCGTGCATGTCCACGTCCGGGCGCAGCTTCCATTCCAGGATGCCGCCGGTGGTCTCCTGACGGTAGCGGGTGGCGTGCAGGTACTCGGCCTGCAGCGGGAAGCACAGACGGGTCAGCAACTGGCCGGTCAGGATCAGCCCGCCGTTCATGACGCAGAACAGCAGCGGGTCGCGGTCTTTGAGGGTGTCGGTGATGGCGGCGGCCATCCGGTCGATCGCGGCCTGGACCTCCGGCTCGGTGCGGAGGCAGTCGGCCTCGTCAAAGACCTGTTGCAGCTCGTCGTGGGAATCAGTCATACCGTGCAAATCCTGTATCGGGGGGAGGCGCCGCCGGCGTCTCCCCAAAAGCACGCCATTATACCGGAGCGAGCCGCGTCGGGGGAGGCCTGTCTCGTGTCCGGTGCTGGCCGCTGTGGAGAATCCCTTGTCCCCCTTGGCATTGGTCATCGCGTGGACAACGGGTATCATGTCGGGCCCAATGATTGACCGCTGATCCGGCATGCAGGGCATGTGGGATTGTAGACCAAATAGAAGTCCCGACCGTCCGGGAACTGGAGGAAAGACGATGAAAAAGTGGCAGTGCGTTGTCTGTGGCTGGATTTACGATGAAGCCGAGGGCTGGCCGGAAGACGGCATTGAGCCGGGAACCGCCTGGGAAGATGTTCCCGAGGACTGGGTCTGCCCCGACTGCGGCGTGGGCAAAGAAGACTTCGAGATGATTGAAATCGGCTGAGATCGGCCAGCCCGATCCCGCTGACCGGCGCGAGCCGTCAACACTTACAAGAGGAGAGCTGTGGCATGAGTCAGAATGCCCCCATCGTCATTATCGGTACCGGCCTGTCCGGTTATTCGCTGGCGCGGGAAATCCGCAAGCAGGACAAGGAAGTGCCCGTCCTGATGATCACCGCCGACGATGGTCATAGCTATTCCAAGCCGATGCTCTCCACGGGGTTTACCAAGGGTAAGACCGCCGACGAACTGGCCCAGTCCGATGCCGCCGGCATGACCGAACAGCTCAATATCGAGCTGCGTACCCACACCACGGTGACCGGCATCGACGCGGCGAACCAGTGCGTCCTTATCGGCGACGAGCGCCTGCCCTACAGCAAGCTGGTGCTGGCCTGGGGTGCGGACGTCATCCGCATTCCGCTGGACGGCGACGGTCAGGAGTTCGTCTATTCCATTAATGACCTGATGGATTACCGGGCCTTCCGCAACACGCTGGAAGGTCAGTCCCGGGTCGCCATCATGGGCGCCGGCCTGATTGGTTGTGAGTTCGCCAACGACCTGCGCAATGGCGGCTACGACGTGGACGTGATTGCGCCATCCGATACCGCCATGCCGGGCCTGGTGCCGCCGGTGGCCGGTAATGCCGTGGTCAGGGCGTTGACGGAAGAGGGCGTGCGCTTCCATCTGGAAACGGTGGTGGAGCACATCGCCCATCAGGGCGACGGCGTTCGCCTGACCCTGGCCAACGGTGAGACCGTGGACGCTGACCGGGTGATTTCCGCGGTCGGCCTGCGTCCTCGAGTGGAACTGGCCGAAGCCGCCGGGCTGGCCGTGGGTCGGGGGATTCAGGTCAACCGCCAGCTGCAGACCAGTGCCGACAACATCTACGCGCTGGGCGATTGCGCCGAGGTGGATGGCCACGTCCTGCTGTACGTGCTGCCGCTGATGGCCTGCTCCCGCGCCCTGGCCAAGACCCTGACCGGTACGCCCACGGATGTGGCCTACGGCGTGATGCCGGTGATGGTGAAAACCCCCTGTTGCCCCACGGCGGTCTGCCCGCCCGCGCCGGAAGCCCAGGGGGAGTGGGAAATCGAGCAGGACGGCAACAACGTGCGAGCCCTGTTCAAGGATGCCGACGGTAACGTACTGGGCTTCGCCGTGACCGGCGATTACGCGCTGGAAAAGCAGGCGTTGTCCAAACAGGTTCCGCCGATTCACGGCTGAGCGGCAACCCCGCCCTGCGGCGCCCTCGGGCGCCTTGCAGGCCCTCCGCGCTTAAAAACGGTAGCGCAGCCCCATCTCCAGCCGATAATCCAGTCCCCGCAACGACTCGGGGAGGCTGTCCAGCAGCGCCGAGTCGTGAGCGCCGTTCAGTCGTGACTGATCCTGCGACTGCTGGTTGATCCGCACGGCTTCCCGCCGATCGACAAACGCGTCCGGCCGCCCGGTCGTCACCTGGGGGTTGATCAGCGACCAGCCCCGGTCGTCGTCCTGTTGCTGTGGCGAGGCCAGCAGAGGCGGCGGCTTGCCTATCGTGCCGGCGTCGTCAGAATCCGGCGGAATCGGCTCGATGACGTGCCCGGGGGTATCATCACGGTAATGCCAGTCGAGGGGATCGGCGAATCCGGAAAGGCAGAAACCCAAAAGCGCGATCCCGAACCCAAACTGCTTTAAACTGGGCGCAGGGCACCGGCTGGATGCGGCTGACTGTCCGCGCCGGCCATTGCTTTGGTCGGTCCGCTGAGGTAGAAAAAGCGCCTTTCGAGATAAAGAATCAACAGGAGCAGGCATGCTTGACGTCACACGCAAACTGGTCGAATTGCTGGATCTGGCCCCGATTGGTGATGATCACTTCCAGGGCGAGAGCGAGGATCTCGGATTCCCCGCGGTCTTTGGTGGCCAGGTGCTGGGCCAGGCCCTGATGGCGGCCAGCCGTACGATTGAGGATCGGGCGGCGCATTCGCTGCATGCCTATTTCCTGCGTCCGGGGCATCCGGAGTTGCCGATAGATTACGAAGTCCAGCGGGTGCGCGATGGCGGTACCTTCTCGGTACGCCGGGTGATCGCCCGCCAGGCCGGCAAGGAGATCCTCACCGGGTCCATGTCCTTCCAGGTGGAGGAATCCGGCTTTGATCACCAGGATACCATGCCCTACGCACCCGGCTTCGATACGCTCAAATCAGAGCACACCCTGTCCCTGATGATGAAGCAGTATATTCCCGAACACCTGCGGGACAAGCTGACCCGGGAACGCCCCATCGAAATCCGCCCGGTGGCACCGGTCAACCCACTCAAACCGGAGCCGCGGCCGCCCCACAAGCAGGCCTGGTTCCGCGCCCAGGGCGATCTTCCGGACGATCCGGTGCTGCATCGCTGCCTGCTGGCCTACTCTTCGGATTTTGGTTTGCTGGGCACGTCTCTCAACCCCCACGGCGTGAATTTCATGAATCGCGGGATGCAGGTGGCCAGCCTGGACCACGCCCTCTGGTTCCACCGGGATTTCCGCATCGACGACTGGCTGCTGTACGACACCGACAGCCCCAGCGCCTCCGGCGGCCGCGGCTTCAACCGGGGCAATATCTTCAACCGGGACGGCGTGCTGGTGGCCTCCACGGCGCAGGAAGCGCTGATCCGTCAACGTCGGGACAAGAAGTAGCGCTCGCCCCATACCTCGGGTCTGGCACCTGTCAGGCCCGCCGCTGCTCCCGGCCGTTCTGGCCGGCCAGCCACAGCAGTATCTCCTCCATCGGCTGGGGCGGTGTCAGGTGAAAGCCCTGGATCATGTCGCAGTCCATGCCGGCCAGCAGTTCGGCGGTTTCCAGATCCTCCACGCCTTCCGCCACCACCTTGTAGCCCAGGTCATGACACATGTTGATGGTGGTCTGCACGATCACCCGGTCTTCCGCCTGGAACGTCAGGTCGGTGATCAGTGAGCGGTCAATCTTGATCTCGCTGGCGGGCAGACGCTTGATGTAGGACAGGGACGAGTAGCCCGATCCGAAATCGTCGATCGACAGCGGGATGCCGGTGTAGTCGAGCGAGCGCAAGGCGCGCAGGGAGTTGGCCGGATCCAGCATCATCGAGGTTTCGGTGACCTCCAGGATGATCTTGCCGGCGTGCTGCGGGTAACTGGTCATCAGGCGCTGGACGAACAGTGGAAATTCCTGCTCCCGCAGGTTGTTGGGAGAAATGTTGACCGACACGCTCAGGTGTGGATGGCCGGCCGCCACCAGTTCGTCCCGGGCCACCATGGCTTTTTCCAGCACCCAGCGGGTGAGCGGCTTGATCAGGCCGGTCTGCTCCGCCACGGCAATAATCTGGTCCGCCGGCGTCGGAATCTTGCGACCGGGCCAGCGGATCAGCGCTTCCACCCCGACGATGCTTTGGTCTGTCAGGGATTGCTTGGGCTGGAAGAACAGCGCCAGCTCATCCTTGCGAAGGGCGTCCCGCAGGCTGGATGCCAACGTCAGGCGGTCCGCGCTGTAGGAGTCCTGGTTGGGATGGTAATAGGCCAGGCCCCGGTCCCGGGCGTCATCGCTTTCCTGGGCGACGTAGGCCTTGCGGATGAGCGTGTTGGTGTCCGTGCCGTGTTCGGGATAGACGGCCACACCGGTGCGCGGTTCCAGCGGCAGCTGCATCCCCAGGTAGTCGATGGGCGCACGGATGGCCTCCAGGCACTCGATGATCCGGCGCGGCTGGCGTCGGGCCTCGTCGGCGTCGACGATAAAGCCGAAGGCGGTGGATTCCAGTGATGCAGCGTGGAAGCAGCGGTTTTCGTCCCGCTCAATTGGGTGGACGCCAGGCAGGTCGCGGAAAATGCCGTTGAAACGCCGCGCCGCGAGTTCCAGCACCCGGTCCGCATTCTGATGGCCGAGGGTGCGGGTGATGGTGTCGAGATTGTTCAGCTGCACGATGCCCACTGCGTGGCGCTGGCCGCTTTCCCGCGTCAGCAGGTCCTGCAGCTGCAGTTCAAACGAGCTGCGGTTGGGCAGGCCGGTCAACGGGTTGTGCAGGGCCTGCTCCATCATGCGCAGTTCCGCCTTGCGCCGGGCCGCGAGGGCCCGCAGCTGTGATTCGCGGGCGTCCACCTTGTCTTCCCGCTCCTGGTAGAGCCGGGCGGCCAGGGCAATGGTCAGCAGCAGGGCTTCCAGCGCCGAGCCGATCTCCATGCCGAATTCCGTGATGAAGTTGGTGGGCACCCAGCCGTACTTGTTGGCGGCGGTCATGGCGCTGCCCAGCGTGAGCATGCCCCAGGCGATGGTGTAGAGCTTGGCCTGGCGGTTGCCGCGGAACCACTCCCACGGGCCGATGAACGTCAGCAGCAGGCAGCTGGGGATGGCCAGGGCCACCGACAGGCGCATGGACGTGTTGTACGTCAGCAGGAAGCTGCCCAGGATCGCCAGCAGGTTGATGATGATCCCGGCGCGTACCACCCGGTCCAGCTTCGGGCTGCGGCTGTGCAGCTCCAGGAACGAGCGCGCAAACAGCAGTGAGAACAACACGGCGATGGGCACCGACATCATCATCGACTGGTTCTGCAGCCAGGGATTGTCGGGCCACAGTACGGGGTAGGTGGCGCCGCGCAGGGACGACAACAGGAACAGGTAACCGAAGGTGGACAGCGCGTAGTAGAGGTAAGTGGCCTCGCGCATGGCCAGGAAAACGAACAGGTTGAAGAAGATGACGGTAATCAGGATGCCGTAGTAGATGGCGTGGGCCTGGTCGACTTCCGAAATGTAGTTGAAGAAGGCGTCCCGCTTCCAGATGGAAATGGGCACCTGCAGCGCGCCGCTGGTCTGGACCCGGACCAGGAACTGGTAGTCGTGCCCGGGCTCGACGGTGTAGTGATACAGGAAGTGCGGGTGCTGCAACTGGCGGCTCGCCATGGGTAGCCAGTCACCGGTTTCCAGTTCGCCGACCGGCTTGCCGTCGCGCATCAGGTAGATGTGAACCGAATCGAGCTGCGGGTAGCCGATCTCCAGGATCTGGTGACGGGTGTCGCCCGTCGTGGGCACCGGGAACCGGAACCAGGCGATGTCCTGGATATAACCAAAGTTGGGCGTCTCCCCGGCCGGCAGCGATTGCCACGGGGCAAGGGCGTTGATCTGCACCGGATCCCGGATGCTCGGCTGGTCGTCCGCAAACAGGAGGTAGTCGATGGCAGGCTCGACATGGCCATCGTGGGCAAAGTCGGCGCGTGCATCGGGCACAACGATAATCGCAACGCCCAACAGGGCGTAAAGCAGAACGGTTCGAAGCACGGGTATGGATCTTTGTTGTGTTTGTTGTGCTGGGGTTGATCGCCGTAAGGCGTTCCCCGGGCCCCTTATAGGCCTCAGATTAACGCGTCCGTCCTGACGCTTTGTCAGCAGGGTGTCTGGTGCCACTGCTTTCCACCTTGACCAGTATGGTCAGGTTTACAGATCGTCTCAAGTGAAATGACGTGGTGTTCAGTGACCGGGTCTGTCCGCCGGCCCGGAATGGGAAGCCGGTCTCAGATCGCATCGACCTGACGAGCCCATTCCTGTGCCCAGGGCAGGGCTTCGACGTCCGGCTCGACCGTTTCCAGGGCGTCGATACGCAGGGTGTCCCCCACCTTGCGGCAGGCAATTTCGTAGAGGGCCTCCTCCATCAGCTCGCCGGCGCCGCAGAAGGTGTCGCCGTAGGAGCTGTCGCCCAGCACGATCACGCCGAACGGCCGGCCCGGCTGCATGGGAAGGGTGTCGCGCAGATGCGCGTAGAACGGCAGCAGCGAGGCGGGGAGCTCCCCCTGGCCGGTGGTGGAGGTGCACACCAGCAGGGCGTCATCGCTGCCGGTCAGGTCATCCAGGGTGGGCTGTTCCAGTACGGTGACCTGGTGTCCGGCGGCGTTGAGATTCGTGCGGATGGCGCGGGCCGTCATCAGGGCGCCGCCGAAAACACTGCCGACCAGGATGCGAATCTGGGCCATGGATGAGGTGCCTCGCGTTGCTGTGTTGGGGGCGCCATGGTAGCGGCTGCCCCGGGTGGGCTCAAGACGAGGTCGGCGAGCGGGTCGACGGCGTACGCACCCGGGGGGAGATACGGTTGCGGCCGGATTCCTTGGCGTCGTAGAGGTTCTTGTCGGCCTGGCGCAGCAGGTGGTCGATGGAATCGCTCTGGCTGATCGAGCAGACGCCGGCGCTGATGGTGACCGGCAGGCGCTTGGATTTATAGACAAACCCGTATTGCTCCACTTCATGGCGCAGACGCTCGCTCAGGGTCAACGCCTGTAACAGGGCAGTGTCCGGCAGCAGGATCAGGAATTCCTCTCCGCCCCAGCGTGACGGACGGTCGCTTTGCCGGCAGAGATTCTGCATCAGATCGGCGAAGGCCTGCAGGACGTAGTCGCCGGCCTCATGGCCGTAGGTGTCGTTGATGCGTTTGAAATGGTCGAGATCAATCAGCACCACGGAAAAATGATGTCCCGACCGCTGGTAGCGTGAAAACTCGTTGGCCAGCTGCATCTGCATGTCCCGCCGGTTGGGCAGTCCGGTCAGGGCGTCGGTCCGGGCCGCCTGCTCGTGGCTGGCGGCCAGGCGCATCAGTTCGTTGCGGGCGTTGAGGCGGCTGGTTTCCAGCACGAAGCAGAAGACGGATTCGAACAGCATGGTGGTAAAGAAACGCAGCTGGAAATCCGTCTCGTACTGCGTCAACACGAACGGCAACTGGGGGAACTGGAACACCAGCAGGGTGAAGACCAGGCAGGCCGCCAGGAGGATCGTGCCGATTCGCAGGCTGGTCAGGTAGAACACCAGTGGCGGGAACACATACAGCCACAGTGGTCCTGTATTGCTTTCGCCGCCGGACGCGACCAGGTAAACGAACAGGCCTCCGACGATGAACAGCATGCCGGTCTTGTTTTGGGCCCGGTTGCGGGTCACCCAGTAACTGACCAGGTTGATGACCACCAGTCCGAAAAACAACGCCAACACGATGGCATGGCGGTGATGGCCGGATTCCCAGGACTTCAAGCTGATGCCCGACAGACACACCAATGCGGCCAGCGACAGGCCGGTCAGGACCCGGGAAACCCGGACTTCTTCCTGACCATTGAAGTTCAAGCGCTTGCGTCGATTCATGGCGTCTCTGTTTTATTGTTGTGGCTCTGGAAGTCTGCGTTCGTTGCTGCGGCCTGCGGCGTAGACTCTTGGCACCGGCGATGCGCATTTCGGCGACACGATAAAAAAGTGACACCTAATTCAATCATTGTGCGTCAAAAAAGTTGCCAATAAACAGCTATTTCACGATCTATCCCGTCATGAATTGTAAAATCTGACCTGCCGGTCGAGAGCGTCGGCCATCGATGATCCGAGCGATTACTATATCGGTAATGCGTCGGTCGAAAAGTGAACAGCGTTGCAGTGGCTGATTTTGGTATTGCCCGGTCCGGCCGGTGAGGCCTGACGTACTTCCGGGAGCCGGGGTGAGTGATTGTCGCCCGGGTAACATCGGGATATTTCAATTCCGTGACGAACTGCCTATAGTGGCGCCACCTGACATTGTCTTAATGGTGATTCCGCATGCCCCAGAATGTGTCTTTCATGGACAGCGCCCTGACCAGTAAGCAGACCGAGCGCTTCCGTCTCGGCATCAGCTTGTTCTTCCTGATGATTGTATGGCTCTTCGTGGGCCAGATCGGCGATGGAATGCCGGGTAACACCTTGTTGATGGCCGCCGCGGTGATTGGCGGTTATATGGCGCTGAATATCGGTGCCAACGATGTCGCCAACAACGTTGGCCCGGCTGTCGGTTCGGGGGCGTTGTCGCTGGGCGGCGCGATCCTGTTGGCTGCCATCTTCGAAGCCAGCGGGTCCCTGATTGCCGGGGGTGATGTGGTCTCCACCATCAAGAAGGGCATCATCAATCCCGCCAGTTTCACCGACGTGCAGACGTTCGTATGGCTGATGACGGCCGCCCTGCTGGCCGGTGCCCTGTGGCTGAACCTGGCGACCTGGATGGGCGCACCGGTGTCCACCACCCACTCCATTGTCGGTGGGGTTCTGGGGGCCGGGATCGCCGCCGGTGGCTGGGGCGTGGCCAACTGGGGCGTGATGGGCGCCATTGTCGCCAGCTGGGTGATTTCCCCGGTTCTGGGCGGTCTGATAGCGGCGTTCTTCCTGTATGTGATCAAGCAGACGGTGTTGTACCAGCCGAACATGGTGGCCGCGGCCCGCAAGATCGTTCCCTGGGTGGTCTCGGTCATGGCCTGGGCCTTCGGCACCTACCTGATGCTCAAGGGCGTCAAGCACATCATCAAAGTCGATTTCATGGGTGCGGCTCTGGTGGGGCTGGGTTTTGCGGTGGTGGTTTTCTTTGGCATGCGAGTCCTGATTCGCCGTCGTGCCGCCACCATGACCAATGGCGAGGAAGGGGTGAACGGTCTGTTCACCTGGCCGTTGATCTTCGCCGCCGCATTGTTGAGCTTCGCCCATGGCGCTAACGACGTGGCCAACGCCATTGGGCCGCTGGCGGCGATCAACGAAGCGCTGACTCACGGGGCGGTAGCCACGGCAGCCAGCATTCCGCTGTGGGTGATGATGGTCGGCGCCATCGGGCTGGCACTGGGTCTGACGTTATTCGGGCCGCGGCTGATCAAGACGGTCGGCAGCGAGATCACCGAGCTGGACAAGACCAGGGCCTTCTGTATCGCCCTGTCTGCAGCCATCACGGTGATCATTGCCTCCCAGTTGGGTCTGCCGGTCAGTTCTACGCACATCGCTCTGGGCGGTGTGTTCGGTGTCGGTTTCCTGCGGGAATACCTCAAACGCAGCTACGCCAGTCAGCTGCACAAGATGGTAGAGAATCATGAGCCTGAGGATCGCGACCGGCTGGAAGACTTCCTGGCGCGCTTCCGTGAGGCGACGGTGGAAGAGATGGCGGTGATGCTCAAGACGGCCAAGAAGAGCAAATCCGAAGTGCCGCTGTCCAAGAAGGAGCGCAAGCGGTTGAAAAAGATTTACCAGGAAGAGCTGGTCAAGCGCTCTCAACTGGTTCGTATTGCCGCAGCCTGGATCATTACGGTGCCCGCTTCGGCGCTGATGGCGGCGATTCTGTTCTTCACCATCCGGGGTATGATGGTGGGCTGAGTCCGCCGGTTCACCGAGTCGATAGCGCTTGCCGCACTGGCGGCGGTTGGTTAGTTTAGAACGATAGACAGGATCTGGAGTTGTTTATGAGCACTGCATCCGAAAGCCGTCAGGCGCGCATGATCGATGAGTTGCGGGTCTTCATCAAGAAGGTCCTGAGTGATCCGACCGTGGCGGTCAAGTGTGTGGAGATCGCCCGTCGCTACAAGGACGATCCGGACGCCAATCGCAAGATTGCCGAGGAAATCAGTGCCAACACCACGGTGCGTATTCCGGAGAACTGGAGCGAAGCGGACCGGATGTTCCTGGATATCCTGCGGGATGTGCTGGATGACGAGGCAGCTCTTTACTGAAAATCGGGTCTTTTTGAAACAAAGCGGCGCCTATTCGGCGCCGTTTTTGTTTGGGCAGTGTTCTGGAGACGGGTGGCGTGGTGCCAGAAGCGGACGGATGCCCTCGCTTCCGTCACACGAGAGGGCCGTCCACGGCCGCCAGGGCGTAGGTTGGGCTGACGCAGGAAGCCCAATATGGGCGGGCACCGGAGGTTCCCATTATCGCAGCATGCCTGGAGCGTCGATTTTAAAAAAGCGGCTTGGCGATCATAGGATGACATTCGCCGGCACCCCGGTTCGTTGGGCTTCCTGCGTCAGCCCAACCTACTTGGTGATCGTGGCCAGCATCGCTTTTGCAACACCCTCTCAATACCGGACGCCCAGACTCCTGTAGATAAACCCCATCAACCAGGCTGGCCCGATCAGCAGGAACTGGATGTCCTTGAAAAACGAAGGTTTCTTGCCTTCGATGTGATGGCCGATGAACTGGAAGACCCAGCTGACCACAAACAGGATGATTGAGGCGGCCCACACCGGCATCAGCCCGGTGTGCTCAAAGCCGGCAATCACCAGCGCCATCAGCACGCTGAACAGCGCCATGCCGACGCCCAGGGCGGGCGACAGACGAACGTACCAGAGCGTCGTGACGACCAGGGCCAGGGTGCCCCAGTTCAGGTAAGGCACGCGGTCGAAGGCGGCTGGTGTCGGGATCGACCAGAGCAGGCCGATGATGGTGGTAAAGATCACCGGCACGGCGATCCAGTGAATGGCCTTGTTGGTGGGGTTGCGGTGGCTCTCGCCGTACTCGTCAAACCACTGGTCTGCTGTCTTGCGCATGGGATCTCCTTGGCTGTTGTTATCAAGCCAATACGGCTTTTTCTTATCCCACGAGTATAACGCTGCGGCCGGCGAGGGCCATAGCCGCAGCGACAGGGTGGTTTGGCGGGCCGGTGAGGGGCGGTTTACGCCCGATTGGCCTGGGGCGTGTCGAGGACCGCCCGGGTCAGGTTGTGCAGGACGTCCATTTCATCCTGCACATCCGCATGACCGGCCAGTTCGACCTGCTCGTCGAGGATGTCGCGGAGGATCTCCTGGGTGGTCAGCGGGTTGGCCAGTACCACCCGGAACACCACGCAGGGATAGCGGTGATAACGGGCCGGCTCCAGGCGGGTCCGGGATACGAACGCCTTGCCGTGTTCGCGCTGGGTCTTCTGCAGGAACTTGGTGATGCGGTTGAGCGAGGCGTTAATGCGTTCGGATTGCAGGGTGTCCGCCTGGGTCAGGGCATCCTGGGTCTCCGCCGGGCAGTACCGGTAGGTGAGGATGTTCAGCTCCGGCTGGGTCACCAGCTCGAAATCCGGCCGCTCCTCGATCATTTCGGCAAACCGTTTGGCCTTCTCGATGCCCTGGTCGATCAGCAGTTCATAGCCCTCCCGCGCGAGGATCTTGAGGCCGGACTGGATCAGCATCGCCATGCCCGGACGGGAGCCTTCCAGCGTGGTGCTGCCCAGATCCCGGGAGCCCTTACGGATGATGTATTGGGCATGGTGCTCGATGGCACCGACCAGGGCGGGATCGCGGAAGACCACCAGGCCCGCGCCCATGGGCACGTAGAGCTGTTTGTGGGCGTCGAAGGTCACCGAGTCGGCCTTTTCAATGCCTTTCAGCAGCGGGCCGTAGGTGCGGGAGAACAGCGTCGGGCCGCCCCAGGCGGCGTCTACGTGGAAATGGGCGCCGAATTCGGTGGCGATGTCGGCCATTTCCTCGAGCGGGTCCACGTTGCCGGTTTCGGTGGTGCCGGCAATGCCGCAGATGGCCAGGATCTTGACCTTCTGGGCCTGGAGTTCCAGGCACTTCTCGCGCAGGGCGTCGGTCTGGATGCGGTTGTCGTCGTCCGTCGGCACAGCAATGAGCGAACTGCGGCCCAGGCCGAGCACATCGGCGGCCTTGCTCAGGGAATAGTGGCCTCGTTTGGACACCAGCACGGCGGCGCCTTCATGGCCGTAGTACCGCAATGCGCGGAACAGGCCTTCCTCGTGGATGCCACGGAAACTGCCTTCGGCCGGGAAGGCGTTGTTGCGGGCGACCCACAGGGCGGTCAGGTTGGCGATGGTGCCGCCGGAGCACATGGCGCCCAGGGCAAAGCGCGGATCGTGCATCCACTTGCGGTAGTAGGCGCTGTCCTCGTTGTAGACCAGCCGGTGGATCATGCCCAGGACCTGGCGTTCCATCGGCGTGAAGGCCTTGGAGGTCTCGGTCTTCACCAGGTTCTGATTGAGGGCGATCATGATTTTCGACAGCGGCAGCATGAAATACGGCAGGGCCGAGGTCATGTGGCCGATGAAGCTGGGCGAGGCGGTGTGCACCGAATGGGCGACCAGTTTGTCGAGCAGGAACTGGGTCTGTTCGGACACGAAAACCGGCTTTTCGGGCACGGCGGACTCGCTGAAGTCCTTCACCACGTCACCCAGGTCGCGCTCGATGGCGACGATGTGTTCCTGCAGGAAGCCCGCCAGGTTGCGGGAAATGTCCTGGTCAATCCGGCTCAGGGTGGAGTCAGGCGCCTCGGGCACCGTGAACACCCTGTACATGGCTTCCAGTGAAGCCTGAGCCGTTTTCTTCTTACCGGTCATACGCGCCACACATCTTGCAGTGGTTGATGCGGTTCCGGCCGGATTCCTGCCGGCGGAGACATCGCGATTCGGGGGTTGCCCGTTTCATTGTTGCAGCGCCGGGTCCGCCGGACGGCTGCTTTCGCGTCCCTGGATAAGGATGTGTCGCGGCAAGCGCCGGACACCCACGGGTCGCGTAGTATAAGACGTCGACAGATACGACACCAGACTGGGGGATAGCCCGGCGCAACGCAAGCAAACGGACTCGGCGAAAGGGGCCGTCAGAGCATCTCGCGTTGCACATCGAGCACCGGCGCGTCGATGCGCTGCTCGATGGCTTTCTCCACCTGGTCGAGGCGTTGCTGGATCAGTTGGGTGGACGTGCCGAGCGCGGCGATGGACCAGGTGGCCCGGTCCAGGGCGTCGAGATCGCCGGTCTCGACGACCGCCAGGTCCGGCTCCTTGCCCCAGATGGCCCGCATGGGGGTGAAGGTCCGGCGTTTGGCTTTGATGTCGTCACAGCCATAGAGCTGGAAGTGCAGGGTCAGGACGCCCAGGTGAGGCGTGATGACCGGGTGCTCCGTGGTTTCGGCGAGCAACCGGCGCAGGGCTTCGGACATAGTAACTCCGCTACAGCATCAGATACGGGCAGGCCGGGCGATTCACGGTTGTCGACTGAATCACCCGGATGGGATACCGAACCCTCAGTCTACAACAGGCGTGGCCCGCTCGATAATAGCGGCGGCATCCACGCCGGACGGCAGGTTGCCGATATTCAGGCCGCCATGGCTTTCCAGCCGGCCGGCGCAGAAGGCATCGGCCACGGCCGGGGTGCTGTGGCGCAGCAGCAGCGAGCCCTGCAGCGCCAGGGCGAGCCGGTCCACCAGGTTGCGGGCGCGGAACTGGATGTCGTCGGTGCGGCCGAAATCCGTCTGCAACCGGGCCAGGAAGCGATCGAAGCGGTTGTCCGATCCCCGGGCCTGAGCCACCTCGGCGAAGAAGGCATCCAGGCTGTCCGGGGATTTCTGCAGGGCGCGCAGGGTGTCCAGGCACTGGACGTTGCCGCTGCCTTCCCAGATCGCGTTGACCGGCGATTCCCGCAGCAGGCGCGGCATGATGCAGTCTTCCATCACCCCGCTGCCGCCGATGCACTCCATGGCCTCGTAGGCGTGGTTGGGCGTTCGTTTGCAGATCCAGTACTTGCCCACGGGCGTGGCCAGACGGGTGAACAGGCGCTCCTGATCGTCGTCCTGGTTGTCCAGGGCGCGGGCGACCCGCATCGTCATGGCCAGGGCGGCTTCGCTCTCCAGCGCCAGATCGGCCAGCACGTTCTGCATCAGCGGCTGTTGATCGAGTCGCGCGCCAAAGGCCTCGCGGTGGCGGCAGTGGTGCAGGGCCTGGGCGGCGGCCTGGCGCATACCGGCGGAGCTGCCGATCATGCAGTCGAACCGGGTCATGGCCACCATCTCGATGATGGTCGGTACGCCACGGCCTTCCTCGCCCACCATCCAGGCCAGGGCACCGCGCAATTCCGCCTCGCTGGAGGCGTTGGCGACGTTGCCCATCTTGTTCTTCAGGCGCTGGATCTGCCAGGGGTTCTTGCTGCCGTCCGGGCGCCAGCGTGGCATCAGGAAGCAGGACAGCCCGCCCGGCGCCTGCGCCAACACCAGGAAGGCATCGCACATGGGGGCCGACACGAACCATTTGTGACCCACCAGTTCGTAGGCTTCACCGGGGCCGCCGCTGCCCAGGGGGAAAGCGCGGGTGCTGTTGGCGCGCACGTCCGAGCCGCCCTGTTTCTCGGTCATGGCCATGCCGATGGTGACGGCGGTCTTCTGCTCTGCCGGGACGTTGCGTGGATCGTAGCTGCGGGCGGTGATCTTCGGCGCCCAGATTTTAGCCAGCTCCGGCTGCTTGTTGATCGACGGCATGGCGGCGAAGGTCATGGTCACCGGGCAGCAGTGGGCGGCTTCCACCTGGGAATGCATGTAGTAACGGGCCGCCCTTGCCACGTGGGCGCCGGCGCCAGGATCGGTCCAGGGGCTGCTGTGCAGGCCGTTCGTCAGCGCCATATCCATCAACTGGTGATAGGCCGGGTGGAACGTCACCAGATCCTGGCGATGGCCGAACCGGTCGTGGGTGTGGAAGACCGGCTTGTTCTCGTTGGCCAGGAATCCCAGCTCGATGATGTCGGAGCGGCCGGTGACGGCGCCGTAGGCGGCCAGATCGTCGCGGGCCCAATCCGCCCCCTCGCGGGACACGCTCTCCTGCAACGCCTGGTCCTGATCGAACAGGTTGTAGTTCTCCAGGGCCGGCGGCTGGTTGCGGACCTCGTGTGTGCTCGCCAGGAATCGGTCGTAGCCGTCCTGTGCGTCGGCGTGGTTTCTGGCGGACGTATCGGGTGCGTTCATGGGGCTATCTCCGTTGGCCGGTCACCCCCTGCAGGCAGAAGGTGAGGATCGGCTCGATCAGGGTCTGGATCTGTCCGTCGCTCAGAGCGGCGGGCTGTTCCGGCAAGGTCGGTGCCTGTTGCGTGGGCGACAGGGGACCAACCAGACTTTCGGCAATCGCGCCGACCAGGCAGGTGGCGCTCAAGCGCGCGTCCTGGGACGGCAGCGAACCGTCTTCAACGCCCTCGCCGATGGTGCGTTCAAAATGCTCGGCGTAGGCACGGCGATACTCGAGACGCTCGCCTTCAACCCGCGGGTCCACCGGCTCGGCAATCAGCGACCAGGCCATGACCGGGCCATGCAGGGCCCGCTCGGCAAACTGGCGCAGGGCTCGTTCCAGCCGGTCCGCCGCATGACCTGGCTCCGCCAGGGCCTCCGCGACCTTGTTGACCTCGCGCTCGGTGGCCAGTCGGAAGACTTCCGCGAACAGTTCCGCCTTGGACTCGAAATGGCGATAGACCGTCCCGGTCGCGACGCCGGCTCTGTCCGCCACCTGATTGATCTGGGCATTGCGGAAACCGCCTTCGGATACGCACCGGAAAGCGCAGCGGAGAATGCGCTCACGAACCTCGGCTTTCCTTTGACGCATTTTTTCGGTTTCACGGTAGGCCATGGCGTCTCCCTATAAGAAGTGAATCATTATTCATTTGTTGTGTCAATCGTGCTCCGGGTTACCGAAAGAGCGTTTGATTGCGCCGGTGCAGCGTGGTCTTCCTGGTTTTCGATTCGCTTTTTACAAAACGTTACAAAAAAGTGCTTGGTACTGAATGGTGTTTGCAATGAATCGGGATTATATAGTCGGCAAGGCACGGCAGTCGTCAAACGGGGCGCTGTTTTCCGCGGCCGAGACGGGTCCGATTTCTGAGCTGAAATGCTGGACCCCAGGTTTGTTTTCGCTGGTGGAGGTAAAGCCATGAGTGAATTCGACGAAAGCAATCTGGAAAGCTCAAGCAGTAGCAGTACCTGGGACTCTGATGCCGAGGATACACACACGGTGGCCGGTCGCGCCCGCATTCGGGCAAAACTGCAGGCCGATATCGATGAATTCCTTGGCAGGGGTGGCCAGATCACCGAACTGGATACCACGTTGCGCTCGGACGCGCCACGGCGAGCCGAACCCGGTTTCAACAACCGGACGGTCTGACCGATTCCATTACCCCGCAGGGCGGCCGTCCTGCGGGGTTTTTCGTGTCTGGATCCGCCAAACTGTGCGCTGTCCGACGCTGTGGTGCCCTGCCGGTTGTTATGCTGACATTTCTCTGGTGAACGCCTGACAACCCAAATGGCACTATGACTTTCCATCGTCGTTATCTTCCCGTTTTTGTTGGCATTATAGCGGTTGTCGGCGCCGCTGCCGTGATTCTGCGCCCGGCCGATCAGACCCGGGCTCCGGAACCGGCGGCGTCGCGCGCCTTGCCGCCGAAGGCTGTGGATAAGGCGACGATTCCCTCGACGCTGGTCGAAAGCGCCCCGGCGGCGTCTGTGCCGGAGGCCTTGCCGGGCTCCCTGGAGGGTACACGACCGCCGGGCGGCTGGGACCGCGTGGATGAGGCGGGTCATTTGTTGCCCACACCCGCCTTGCGCGGCCTGTTCGAGTACTACCTGGCCACTCTGGGCGAGGAATTCCTGCCGCAGTTGGTGGCGCGCATCCGTCAGCGTCTGGAAACGTTGCCCGAGCCGGCCCGCGGCGAGGCCCGCCAATTGTTGGGGGATTACCTGGACTACAAGCTGGCGGTGGGACAACTGGAAACGCAAGTGGGGAGCGGAGCCGGGATTGTGGGCGCCGAGAACGCTCTGGCGACCATGCGCGACCTGCGTCGCCAGTACCTGGGTGAGGTGGCCGCCGACGCCTTCTTTGCCCGGGAAGAAGCGATCGACCGTTACCAGACGGCCCGCCGTGAGATTCAGGCTCGGGACGACCTGACCGACGCCCAGCGCCAGGCCCGCCTGCAGGCGGCCGAAGCGGAACTGCCGGAATCCGTGCGCGAGGCACGGGCCGAAAGCCGAAAGTTTGTGGATTACGAAGCGCAGTTGCAGGCGTTACAGGCCAATCCAGGCACGTCCCAGGCTGAGATCAGTCAGTTGCGCGAATCCACGTTCGGCGCGGAGGTGGCGGAGCGCCTGGCCCGGGTCGAGGCGGAGCAGGCGGATTGGGACCGGCGTTGGACCGACTACCGGGCTGATAAGGCCCGCCTGGACGACGCCGGCCTGGCGGCGCCGGAGCAGCAGGAGGCGGTCCAGCACCTGCGGGATCAGTATTTCAGTGACCAGGAGCAGGTCCGGGTGCAGGCCCTGGATTCCATTCGTTAACGCTCACAACGGCCTGAACTAACCTCGCCGCCAGCGATGAAAGCGGTCCAGCCACTGCAGGGCGCTTTCCGGCGCGTGGGCTTTTTTCCAGTTACCGGCGGCAAACTTGTTGGCCTCGGACAGGGTGGGGTAGACGTGGATCGTCCCCAGGATCTTGTTGAGGCCAATGCCCTGCTTCATCGCGGTGACGAACTCGGTAATCAGCTCGCCCGCTTGTGGGCCGACAATGGTAGCCCCCAGAATCCGGTCCTTGCCCGGCGGCGTCAGCACCTTCACGAAACCTTCCGCCTCGCCCTCGGTGATGGCCCGATCCAGGTCATCCAGGCCGTAGCGAGTGACCTCCACGGCAATACCCTGTTGCTGAGCCTCCTGTTCGTTCAGGCCCACCCGCGCCACTTCCGGATCGGTAAAGGTGGTCCAGGGCAGCACCCGGTAATCCACCTTGAAGGTCTTGAAGCGGCCAAACAGGCTGTTCACCGAGGCGTACCAGGCCTGGTGCGCCGCCGCGTGGGTGAACTGGTAGGGGCCCGCCACATCGCCACAGGCGTAGACGCCCGGCAGGCGGGTTTGCAGCGTCTCGTCCACGGTAACGGTGCCATTGGGGTTGCGGTCGATGCCCAATGCGTCCAGGCCCAGGTGGTCGGTGTTGGCCTGGCGGCCGACGGCCAGCAACACGGCGTCAAAGTCGAGGTGCAGGGTGTTGCCCTCCCGCTCGCAAACCAGCGTTGAGGTGTCCCCGTCCCGCTGGAAGCGGATCGCCCGGGTGTTGGTGTGCAGCTCCACGCCGTCCCGCTGCAGGCTGTCGGTAACGATCTGCGCGGCATCGTCATCCTCCTTCGGCAGGATGCGCGGCGCCATATCCACCTGGGTCACGGGCACCCCCAGGCGCACGAAAGCCTGGGCCAGTTCGCAGCCGATCGGCCCGCCGCCGAGCACCAGCAGTTTTTTCGGCGCCTCGCGCAGCTGCCAGACGGTGTCCGAGGTGTAGTAGTTCACCGTCTCGATGCCCTCGATGGGTGGGACAAACGGCCTTGCACCGGTGGCGATGACGATGTTGCGGGTGGTCAGCGTGCGGCCGTCCACCTCGACCCGCCAGGGATCGACAATACGGGCTTCGCCCTGAATGCAGTCCACGCCCAGATCGGTGTAGCGTTCGACGGAGTCGTGGGGCTCGGTGGTCCGGATGACCGACTGGATGCGCTCCATCACCGCCGCGAAATCGACGTTGACGGTTCCGGTCTCGATCCCGAAGCGTCCGGCCTGCCTCGCCTCATGGGCGGCCCGGGCGCTACGGATCAGTGTCTTGCTGGGCACGCAGCCGGTATTGAGGCAATCCCCGCCCATGCGGTGCTTTTCGATCAGACTGACGCTGGCGCGGGTCGCCGCGGCGATGTAAGCGGTCACCAACCCCGCAGAACCGGCGCCGATGACCACCAGGTTGCGGTCGAATTGCGTAGGCTTGTCGTAAGGCTTCAGCGTCCGACGCCGTTTGATTTCATTCAAAACGTGACGGGCAATCAGTGGAAAGACGGCGAGAAGTGCGAAAGAGCCAAGCAGTCCCGGTGAGACTATGCCGCTAAGGCTATGTACCTGCCCAAGCTGAGTTCCGGCCATTACGTAAACGACTGTTCCAGGCAGCATGCCCAACTGGCTAACCCAATAAAAACGACGGGCAGGCATTGGTGTAAGGCCCATGACCAGATTGATCACGAATAACGGGAATACAGGCACCAGGCGCAATCCGAACAGGTAGAAACTGCCGTCGCGCTCGATGCCGCGGTTCACCGCCCGGAGAGAGTCGCCAAAGCGGCGTTGCACGGTCTCACGGAGTAGAACCCGGGAGGCCAGAAAGGCCAGAGTAGCCCCGATAGAACTTGCAAAGGAGACAATTACCACACCGAGGCCGAGGCCAAACAGTGCGCCACCAAGCAGTGTCATCACCGTTGCGACCGGAATCGATAGGCCGGTCGCAACAATATATATACCGAAGTAAATTAGCCCACTAAGCCATGGATGAGCATCCACCTGAGCTTGCAGCAGGTCGCGCTGGAGAGTGATGTATTCCAGACTAAAGAAACGGCCAAGGTCGAAAGCATAATAGATGATAATCAGAACGGCGATGGCGATCAGCAGCAGGATCTTGCGGGATGAGGGCATGGCTTGGGGTTCCTTGTCATGGGCGCGGATGCGTGGACACCACCTACAGACCGGCAGTTGCTGTCAGGATAAGGTCAGACGTTCACAATTCTATCCGCAAACCTGAACGTTCCTGTGGCCGGTTGCGACAGATTGTCCCCGGACTGTCACATTTGGCCGGTACCCTCGCTATAATGCGTTGAAATAGTGTGGGATACGACGCCGCGGCCGGCCAGGATCAGGTCCGGAGAAGTTCCCCACTGCTGTCGCATGTATTCAGGAGGTCTCGCTGTGTTTTCATCGAACCAACGTCTTTATCCCGCCACCCGCCTGCGCCGTAACCGGAAAGACGATTTCACCCGCCGCATGGTCCGCGAGCACCGACTGAGCGTCGACAACCTGATCTACCCGGTGTTCGTGCTGGACGGCGAGAACCAGCGTGAAGCGATTCCCTCCATGCCGGGCATTGAGCGGTTGAGCATCGACCTGCTGGTGGAAGAGGCGAAGGAGCTGGTTGAACTGGGTGTACCCGCCATTGCCCTGTTCCCGGTGACGCCGCCGGAACTGAAGAATCTCGACGGGTCCGGTGCCTGGGATCGCCACGGCATCGCGCAGCGCGCCACCCGGGCCCTAAAGAAGGCCTGCCCGGAACTGGGCGTGATCACCGACGTGGCGCTGGATCCGTTCACCTCCCACGGGCAGGACGGCATCCTTGATGACGACGGCTACGTGCTCAACGACGTCACGGTGGAAGCCCTGGTGCGCCAGGCCCTGTCCCACGCGGATGCCGGCGCCGACATCGTGGCCCCGTCCGATATGATGGATGGCCGCGTGGCCGCCATTCGCGAGGCCCTGGAAGAGGCCGGCCACATCAACACTCGCGTGCTGGCCTATTCCGCCAAGTACGCCTCTGGCTACTACGGGCCGTTCCGGGACGCGGTGGGTTCCGCCGCCAACCTGGGCAAGGGCAACAAGGCGACCTACCAGATGGATCCGGGCAACAGCGACGAGGCCCTGCACGAGACCGCCGTCGACCTGGCCGAAGGCGCCGACATGGTGATGGTCAAGCCGGGCATGCCCTACATGGACATCGTCTACCGGGTGAAGCACGAACTGAAAGTGCCCACTTTTGTCTATCAGGTCAGTGGGGAATACGCGATGCACATGGCCGCCGCCGAGAACGGCTGGCTGGACGCCGATACCGTGATGATGGAAAGCTTGTTGTGCCTGCGCCGGGCCGGGGCTGACGCCATCCTGACCTATTTCGCCAAACGCGCCGCGCAGCTGCTCAAAGGGAGCGGTTGAGCCGACACATCCGATCCAACGGGATACCGAACACCATGACCACCGAAACGGAAGCCACTGCGGAAGCCGCCCTGCCGGTCGAACAGCTGCCGGACCTGAACGCCAGCGAGAACTACTTCAACCGGGAACTGAGCCACCTGCAGTTCAACTACCGCGTGCTGCAGCAGGCAATGGACGAGACCCATCCGCTGATCAACCGGCTCATCTTCTGCTGCATTTTCAGCAGCAACATGGACGAGTTCTTCGAGATCCGGGTGGCAGGTCTGCGCCAGCAGATGAAGTACGGTCGTGAAAGTGTCGGTCCCGATGGCCTGCTGCCGGAACAGCTGCTCAACGAGATTTCCCGGGTCGCCCACGACTACATCCACGAACAGTACGACATCCTCAACAACGTGCTGATCCCCGCGATGGAGCAAGAGAACATCCACTTCGTGCGTCGTCGCGACTGGACGCCGGCGCAGGCCGAGTGGGTGGCGCGTTACTTCGAGGATGAGATCCTGCCGGTGGTCAATCCCATCGGGCTGGATCCGTCGCACCCGTTCCCGCGGCTGGTCAACAAGAGCCTGAACTTCATCGTCGAACTGGATGGCAAGGACGCGTTTGGCCGGGAAACCGGCATGGCGATCGTGCCGGCTCCGCGCTCCCTGCCGCGTCTGGTGCGGCTGCCGGATGATATCTGCAACGGCGGCGACAACCTGGTGTTCCTGTCGTCGATGATTCACGCCCACGCGGATGAACTGTTCCCGGGGATGGAAGTGAAGGGCTGCTATCAGTTCCGCCTGACCCGGAATGCCGACCTGGAGCTGGAAGACGACCTGGAAGACCTGGCTTCCGCCCTGCGCGGCGAGCTGCTGAGCCGCCGCTTCGGCGACGGGGTGCGGCTGGAAGTGGCCGACAACTGCCCGGAAGAGCTGACCGGTTTCCTGCTCAAGGAATTCGGCCTGACGGAGCGCGAACTCTATCGGGTCCATGGCCCGGTGAACCTGACTCGCCTGATGGCAGTGGGCAGTTTGGTGGATCGCCCGGACCTGACCTACAGCGGTTTCTCACCGGCGGTGCCCCGCCAGATCCGCAACAAGGAAATCATTTTCGACGCCATTCGTCAGCAACCCATTCTGCTGCTGCATCCCTATGAGAGCTTTACGCCGGTGGTGGATTTCCTGCGCCAGGCGGCCAAGGATCCGCAGGTACTGGCCATCCGCCAGACCCTGTACCGTACGGGCGCCGATTCGGAAATCGTCGAGGCCCTGATGGACGCCGCCCGGCGCGGCAAGGAAGTCACCGCCGTCATCGAGCTGCGGGCCCGTTTCGACGAGGCGGAAAACCTGGAGTTGGCCAGTCGCCTGCAGGAGGCCGGGGTTATCGTGGTCTACGGTGTGGTCGGGTATAAGACCCACGCCAAGATGATCCTGATCGTGCGTCGCGAGGAGGGCAAGCTCAAACGCTACGTGCACCTGGGCACTGGCAACTACCATGCCGGCAATGCCCGCCTGTACACGGATTACAGCCTGCTGTCGGCGGACGACGCCCTGGGCGACGACGTCAACAAACTGTTCCAGCAGCTTACCGGAATGGGTAAGGCGCTCAAGATCAAGAAGCTGTTCCATGCGCCGTTCACCCTGCACAAGCGCCTGATCGAACTGATCGACCGCGAAGCCCTGCTGGGCAGTCACGGCCACATCATCATGAAGATCAACGCGTTGACCGAGCCGGAAGTGATTCGCGCCCTGTATCGGGCCTCCCGGGCCGGCGTGCGGGTGGAACTGATCATCCGTGGTATCTGCTGCCTGCGACCGGGTGTGCCGGGCCTGTCGGACAACATCCACGTGCGGTCGATCATCGGCCGCTTCCTGGAACACACCCGGGTCTACTACTTCGGTCATGGCGGCAAGCAGGAAGTCTACTGCTCCAGCGCCGACGCCATGGTCCGTAACCTGATGAACCGGGTGGAAGTGGCGTTCCCGGTGGACGACAAGGAACTGGCCGAACGGGTCCGCTCGGATCTGGAGACCTACCTGGCCGACAACTGCCAGAGCTGGGAATTGCAGGCGGACGGGGCGTACCTCCAGAACAGCCCGGGCGAGGGCGAAGACCGGCTGGCGTCCCAGTTGTTGCTGCTTGAACGCCTGACGGCCAAGTAAGCGCCGTGCCGGCCATGATCCGACCGGCGTGGTGGGGACTGTTGTTGTGGGGCTGGGCGAGCGCTTGCCTGGCTCTGTCGGCGGTCGATGATGGGGGCCAGACGGTCACCCTCGAGGCACCGCCCCAGCGTATCGTCAGCCTCGCGCCACACACCACCGAACTGCTGTTTTCGCTGGGCCTGGGCGACCGCATCGTCGGCGCCAGCGAGTACAGCGATTTCCCGCCCGAAGCGCGTGCTATTCCCCACATCGGCAGCCATGACCGTTTTGACCTGGAGCGCATCCTGTCGCTGCAGCCGGATCTGGTCGTGGCCTGGCAGAGCGGCAACGGGCCGGATGTTATTGGGCGCCTGCGTCAGTTCGGTCTGGCGGTGTTCGCCCTGGAGCCGGACTCCCTGACCGCCGTGCCTGACGATCTGGAGCGTCTGGGCCAGCTGACCGGCCGTGACGCCGTCGCCCGGGAGAAGGCATCGACCTATCGTCAGGCACTCACCCGGCTGACAAAGACCTACGGCGACCGCGCGCCCGTGCGGGTGTTTTACCAGGTTTGGGACAGTCCCCTCATGACGCTGGCCGGCGACCAGTACGTGACGGATGCGATCCGACGCTGCGGCGGGCGCAACCTGTTCGCAGACCTGCCGGGCAAGACCGCGACGGTCAGCGTAGAGGCTGTGCTGGAACGCCGGCCGCAGCTGATCCTGGCCGCCGGCGATCCCGGCACCGACGTCTTCCAGCGCTGGCGTGCGCTTGGCGCGCTCCCTGCGGTAGAGTACGATCAGCTCGTCCTGTTACCCCCGGATACCCTGGCGCGGCCGACGCTGCGTTTGGTGGACGGCCTGGCGAACCTGTGCCGGGCGATCGACGGGGCCAGGCAGACGATTCATGAATCAGGAGAGAGCAGTACATGAAAAAATGGATTTTGGCCGGCGTGCTGGTGCTGGTTGTGATTGTGGCCGCCCCTTACGGGGTGGGCGTGTTGACCCAGCAGCAGTGGGGCGAGGCGGTCAGCCGTATGAACCACGACCAGCCCCTCGTACATGTGGCTACGGATCGCTATGACCGGCACTTCTTCGGCGCCGAACTCAGCGGTGAAATGACCGTGATGGATCCGGAGACCGGGGAGGCCCACCGCATTCCCTATACCGGCGACGTCTCCCACGGCGTGCTGAGCAGTTCCGTCGAGCTCAAGCCGGTTCCGGACAGCGAGCCGATGCTCAAGACCCTGTTCCCCAAGGCGCTGCCCAAACTCACGCTGACCACCTGGCTGTGGGGCACGCTGGAAGCGGACCTGAACGTACCGGCCATTGACCTGACCGACGACGACACCGGGGAAACCCTCAACTCGGCGGAAGCCTACGGCTGGGCCAAGGTGACCGACGCCGGTGATCACGTGGAGCTCAACCTGAACTGGCCGGGCATGGTGGTGCGCAGCGATGCCATTCGCGCCAGCTTCGACAACCTGCAATTGAGCCAGGAAGGTGACCGGGTGGCCGGCAGCCTGTGGTCCGGCGACGCGGCGCTGACCGTGGAGAAGCTGGCCTATGTGGAAGGGGATCAGGTGGATGTCAGCCTGGAAAACCTGCAGCTGACCGGCAATACCCAGCCGGAGAAGGACGACACGCGCGTGTCGTCGCATTCCGCGTTGACCCTGGATGCCGTCAATGTAGGTGATGAGAGCTACGGGCCACACCGGGTCGAATTCAACCTGGATAATCTGGATGTGGACGCCTGGCTGAACTTCCAGTCGGTGGCCACGGAAATCCAGATGATGCAGGCCCAGCCGGATCCGACCCTGTCGCAGCAGGCTCTGTTCCAGAAGCAGATGATGCTGATGCAACGTTTCAGCAACGCCGCCAAGGCGGTGGCCGCCGGTGGCCTGACCGTCGGCATGCCCACCATCGACCTGAAGTCCGCCGATGGCGATATTCAGGGGCACTGGTCCCTGACTCACCCGGAAGTCCCCAAGGCCAAACAGGCGGACATGCCGCTGATCGTCCAGCAACTGACCGGCGAGCTGGAGCTGTCGGCGCCGGTGGCGCTGCTGGAGGAAGACCCGGATGTCTCACGCAACCTGCAGGGTCTGGTGCAGCAGGGTATTCTCAAGCGCGATGGCGACGTCTATCGCATCAAGGCCAAACTGGACAATATGATGCTGGACATCAACGGCCAGTCCTACCCGCTGCCGCCGCTCATCTGACCGGCTTCACCACCGCCTGGCCGATCCCGCGTGGATCGGCCGCCGCGGTGGTTTCCCCGCTCTCCCGGTCCCGCAGGATCAGCTGCATATTGCCGTAATGCCGGCCCACATCCTTCAGCGTGTAGCCCATCGCTTCCAGTGCCGCCTGCTGTTCCGGCGTAAAGGTGTCCGGTTCATGCTGGATCACGTCCGGCAGGTACTGATGGTGGAAGCGCGGATCCGACACAGTGGCTTCGGCCGATTTCCCGTCCAGCACATCCAGTAACCCCAGATAGACCATGGTGATGATCCGGCTGCCGCCGGGCGTGCCGATGATCGCCGTGCGGTCGTCGCTGGTCATGATGGTGGGCGTCATGCTCGACAGCGGCCGTTTGCCCGGTTCGATGCTGTTGGCCTCGCCGCCGACCAGGCCGTAGGCATTGGGAACGCCGGGCTTGATGGCAAAGTCGTCCATCTCGTCGTTGAGCAGCACGCCCGTGCCGGCGGACAGGAACGCCGAGCCGAATGGCAGGTTGATGCTCAGGGTGGCGCTGACCTTGCGCCCGTCGGCGTCCATGACCGACAGGTGGGTGGTGTGGTGGCCGCTGTCCAGATCGCCTTCCAGGGACTGGCTGGGCGTGGCGCGCCGAGGCTGGACGTTGGCCATGCGCCGGTTCAGGTAGGCGGGATCCAGCAGGTGATCGACCGGAATGTCGGTGTAGTCAGGGTCACCCAGATAGATGGCCCGATCGCGGTAGGCCCGCCGCATGACTTCCACCAAGTAGTGGGTGCGAGCCACCGGATCGTCGGCGGGCGTGTCGGGAAACAGGTCGCTGAATGGGCGCTGCTGCATCATGCCGAACATCTGGGCCAGGGCAATGCCGCCGGAGGAGGGCGGGGGTGTGGTCCAGAGGGTGGCGCCGTCATAGTGGATCACCACCGGTTCGCGCTCGACCACGGTGTAGTCCTTGAGGTCCTGAAGCTGCCAGATGCCGCCGGCGTCCTGCACATCAGCCACCAGGCGTTGCGCCACCGGCCCGTCGTAGAAACCGTCCCAGCCGCGATCGGCCATGGCTTCCAGCGTGTCGGCCAGAGCCGGTTGGCGAATCAGCGTGCCGACCGGTGGCACCTTGCCGTCCACCAGGAACGTCTGCCGGGTCGCCGGGTAACGCTGCATGATCTCGTGACGCCACTCGGCCAGGTCGTGGTAGCGCTGATCCACATGGAAACCCTGACGGGCGATGCGGATGGCGTCCTGCAGGTTGGCCCGCAGCGGCCGCTCGGCATAGTGCTCGTTGATGTAGGCGAACGCGCCGGGCTGGCCGGGAATGCCGGCGGCCAACGGGCCGTTGATGGAAAGCTTGTCGGGGTGCACGTCGCCGTTGGCGTCCAGGTACATATCCCGTGTGCTGGCGGCCGGGGCTTTTTCGCGGGCGTCGACCAGGGTGGTTTGCTGATCGGGCTGTTGCAACAGCCAGAAACCACCGCCGCCCAGGCCGGCGCTGTAGGGTTCGACAACGGACAGGACCGCCGCGGTAGCAATGGCGGCGTCAAAGGCGTTGCCGCCTTCCTCAAGCGCCCGCAACCCCGCCTGGGTGGCGAGTGGGTGCGCGCTGGCGACCGCGAGACTGCCGGGCTCGTGCGGGTTAAAGACAGCACAGCCGCCCAGAAGCAGCAGTACCGTGAGGAGAATGCTTAACCGGGGCGTCCGTGCCATCGTCATCGTCAGGCTCCTGTCAGTCGATGATACTTGTCCATCAGCTGGGCTTCGGATTCCTTGTGCTCGGGATCCAGTGGGATGCAGTCGACCGGGCACACCTGCTGGCATTGTGGCTCATCGTAGTGGCCCACGCACTCGGTGCACTTGTTGGGATCGATGATGTAGATCTCGTCGCCCGGCGAGATCGCCTCGTTCGGGCATTCCGGCTCACAGACGTCGCAGTTGATGCACTCGTCCGTAATCATCAGGGCCATGGGTTTCCCTCGAAAATACGGAAAATAAGGATGGGATGGCGTGACGACCGCGTCGGGTCACTACACCCTCTGGAATGATGGTGACATTTTACCGGATTTCGACGGCAACTGTGAGTGGCGATGACGGCTGCCCGCGGGCAGCCGTAAAACCATCATGATTTGGCGAATTTCTTTTCCAGCGCCTCGGCCACCACCGGCGGCACGAACTCCGTCACATCGCCGCCGAGAGAGGCAATTTCTCGGATCAGGCTGGAAGAGATATAGGACAGATGGTTGGCGGGCGTCAGGAAGATGCTCTCCACACCCGGCGCCAGCCGGCGGTTCATGTCGGCCAGCTGGAACTCGTATTCGAAGTCGGAGACCGCACGCAGGCCGCGGATCAGGATGTTGGCGCCCTGTTCCTGCACAAAGTCGGCCAGCAGCTTGCTGAAACCCACCACCCGGATGTTGGGCATGTCGCTGGTGGATGCCTCGATCAGACGGATCCGTTCCTCCAGGGACAGCAGGGGATTCTTCTTGGTGCTGGCGGCGACCGCGACGATCACGGTATCGAACAGCCGCGAGGCCCGGGCGATCAGGTCGACGTGGCCGTTGGTGACCGGGTCAAAGGTCCCGGGATAGACAACAGTGTTCATGGCATGCCCTCGCTGACGGTAATGCTGCGCGATAGTAGCCCGACTCTACAGGCATGTTCAAATCCGGCGCAGGCAGCACCTTGATGGCCCAGGATGGGGCGATCCATCGCCCGGGGTGTCAATCAGCGCCCCGGGCGTTATCGGGCGAGTCCTAGCGGATAAACATCCGGTACACCATCTTGTGGAACGGCGTGTTGTAGGGCGGGTAGACAAAGCGGCCGCTGTTCAGCTTCTGGCGCCCGTAGACGGACTTGCCATGGGAGAAGGTCAGGAAGCCTTCCTTGCCGTGGTAGTGCCCCATGCCGGATTCGCCGATGCCGCCGAATGGCAGGTCGTCCTGGGCCACATGCATGAGCGTGTCGTTGATGCACATGCCGCCGGCGTGGGTGTTGGCGACCACATGGTCCTGGGCGTCCCGGTCGTAGCCGAAGTAGTACAGCGCCAACGGACGCGGCCGGTCGTTGATGAAGTCCAGCGCCTCGTCGATGCTGCCGTAGGTCACCACCGGCAGGATCGGGCCAAAGATCTCCTCCTGCATCACCAGCATGTCGTCGGTCGGGTTCAGGACCAGGTGCATCGGCAGCTTGCGGGTGCCGTCGCCCAGGCTTTCCGCCGCCGGGTTGACCTCAATGACCTTGGCGCCCTTGCTGCGGGCGTCGTCGATGTAGCGCACCAGGCGCTCGTACTGGCGTTCGTTGATGATGGCGGTGTAGTCGTTGTTGTCCCGCAGGGTGGGGTACATGTCGGCAAACCGGGTGCGGAATTCGTCGACGAAGGCCTGCAGGCGATCCGCCGGGCACAGCACGTAATCCGGCGCGACGCAGGTCTGGCCGGCGTTGACGGCCTTGCCGAAGGCCAGTCGCTCGGTGGCGTCGCGCATGGGCACGTCGTTGGAAATGATGGCCGGCGACTTGCCACCCAGCTCCAGGGTGACCGGGGTCAGGTTCTCAGCAGCGGCGCGCATCACATGGCGACCGACGGCCGTGGAGCCGGTGAACAGCAGGTGATCGAACGGGCGGGCGGTGAAGTCCGCGGCCACGTCGGCCTCGCCGTTGATGATGCTGATCAGGTCCTGTGGAAACTTGTCTTCAATCAGCTGCTTGATCAGGGCCGAGAAGTGCGGGGTGAATTCCGACATTTTCACCATCACCCGGTTGCCGGCGGCCAATGCTGCGGTCATGGGACCGATCGACAGCAGCAGCGGATAGTTCCAGGGCACGACGATGCCCACGACGCCGACCGGCTGGTAGACCACCTTGTTGCTGGCGGGCTGGAACAGGACCGACACATGGCGCTTGGACGGCTTCATCCAGTCGCCGAGGTTCTTGAGGGCGTAATTGATACCCTGGACGGCGGGCATCAGCTCGGCAATCTTGGTCTCGTCGGCGGACCGGCAGCTGAAGTCTTCGTCGATGGCCGCAATCAGTCGATCCTCGTTGGCCAGCAGCAGGCGCTTGAGTCGATTCAGGTTTTCCTTGCGCTCGGTCAACGACGGGTAGGCATTACGGCGGAATGCCCGGCGCTGCTCCTCGAACAACCGTGTGGTTTGCTGGATCTGCTTTTTGCTTTCGGTCAGATGAACGACGCTTGCGGTCATGGTGACTCTCCTCGCCTCAGGGGCCCGATGCCTGTCCGGTCGGAGCCGGATGTCCGCGGTCTGAACGCGGTTCTGCGTAAAAAGTACGTTGAGGCTGTTCGGGGTGATCAATAATTGTTCGATTTGTGTTTGAGGGTATTATTAGAGTATATACTCTAGTGAGTCAAGGATCTCATCTGGCCGCTTGGGCCAATGTGTTATCCGGCGCCTCCGGCATAGGATGAATGTCGAAAACCGGTGCGGTTCATACACAACAACAAGCCTGCTTCATGAAAACACGCGACAAGATTCTCTTAACCAGTCTGGACCTGTTCAACGAGCGGGGTGAGCGCAACACCACCACCAATCACATTGCCGCCCACCTGGGCATATCGCCGGGCAACCTCTATTACCACTTCCGCAACAAGTCGGACATCATCTACGAGATTTTCCAGGAATACGAAAAGCTGGTGGACTACTACCTGGAGATTCCCGACGACCGGCCATTGGGCCTGGACGACATGATGTTCTACCTGGAGTCCGTGTTCGACGGCCTCTGGAGCTACCGCTTCCTGCACCGGGACCTGGAGTTCCTGCTGGACAACGACGCCCGTCTGCGGGAGGACTACCGTCTATTCACCGGCCGTTGCCTGGCGGCCATCAAGCAGATCTTCTCCGGTCTGACCGACGGTGGTCTGTTCGAGGCCCAGGCCGACGAGCTGAAAGACGCCATGTCCCTGAATGTCTGGCTGGTGATCACCAACTGGATGGCGTTCCTGAAAACCGCCCACGCCGGCGACAGCACCGACAGCATCACCCGGGAACAGCTCAAACAGGGCATTTTCCAGGTGCTGACCCTGGAAATGCCGTACCTGCGGGATGCCTACCGGGAGGATGTGATGGCCATCCGGGAGCGCTATCGGCCCGAACTGATCGGTGCGGGGGAAGAAAGCGGAGTGTTATGCGGGTTTTCACGGATGAAATAGGTGCAAAAGGCAAGGAACTAACGGGAGAACATCCGGTCTCAGTTATCGGACGTGGACCAGAACGGATTACTGGTTGCGTCTTTCTGAGCGCCAAGCTCAGGTTTTAGCTGAAAGCAAAACCCTGACGTTCTCCCGGCTCCTGCAAGCCGGGAGCTTTTTTTGTGGCCTCAGGGCGCGACAGTGATGGGTTGCTCTTCCGCTTCCAGCCAGTCCGTCAGGGCATTGCGGGCCTGGTCCAGCCCCTGCTTTTTCATGGCCGAAAACTGAACCAGATGCTCCAGGCAGTTCACCCCTTCCAGCGCCTTTCGAATCTTCAGCATCGCCTGTTTGGCCTGTCCCGATTTCAGCTTGTCCGCCTTGGTGGCCAGGATCATCAGTGGCAGCTGGCTCTGCTCGCACCACTCGATCATCATCCGGTCAAAATCCTGCAGGGGGTGGCGAATGTCCATCACCAACACCAGGCCCCTCAGGCTTTCGCGACGGGACAGGTAGTCGTCCAGGTGCTTTTGCCAGTCCTCCTGCATCTCTTTCGCCACCTTGGCGTAGCCATAACCCGGCAGGTCCACCAGCCGGCAGCCCGGGCGGTTGAGCGAGAAGAAGTTGATCAGCCGCGTGCGGCCCGGCGTCTTACTGGTGCGAGCCAGCTTGCTGTTGACCGTAATGGCGTTGATGGCGCTGGACTTGCCGGCGTTGGAGCGGCCGGCAAACGCCACCTCGCTGCCGTCATCGGGCGGGCATTCCGCCACCCGGGAGGCGCTGGTCAGGAAGCGGGCGCTGTTATAGGCAATGGGCTTGAGCTCGGCGGTGCCGGGAGAAGCGGAGTCAGACACGATCAGAGAGTTTCCGGTCAACAGTGAATGGACAGGTTGGAGCGCGATTCCCGGTTCGAATTCGTTAGCTTCACTAAGGAATTGAACGGTGCGGTTCCAGCAACTAATGTATAGTATCACACCAGTTCAGTGGGAACGGCGGGGCTGGCGCTCCGGCGGAAGCACTGCTATGACAAGAAATAAAGGAGCATCTGGGTGCGTTCGGGCGGAAAGCATCCGGGAGACTTTCTGAAGCTCCACGGGATTTCTGATTGAGAGAGCGGGGCGAGCATGAAAAAACGGATCACAGGGATCGTTCTGGGCCTGGGCATGGCTCTGACAACGGCGGCGTACGGTGCCGGTGACCCTCAGGCCGGTCAGTCCAAAGCGGCGGTCTGTGCCGGCTGCCACGGCCAGAATGGCGCACAGCCCGTGCAGCCGGTTTACCCCAAGCTGGCCGGGCTCGGCGAAACCTACCTCTACAAGCAACTTCAGCACATCAAGGCGGGCGAACGGCAGATCCCGGAAATGACCGGTCTGCTCGCCAATCTGTCGGACAAGGACCTGCAGGATCTGGCGGCCTATTTCGACCAGCAGCAGACGCCGATCGGCAAGGCCAATCCGGATCTGGTCAAGAAAGGCGAGCAACTCTATCGCGGCGGCAACCTGGCCAGCGGCGTGCCGGCCTGTGCCGGCTGCCACAATCCCAAGGGTCTGGGTAACGAGCCGGGCGGTTTCCCGCGTCTGAGCGGGCAGCACCCGGACTATGTGATCAAACAGCTCAAGGCCTACCGGGCTGGCGATCGCAGCACCGGCGCCATGAGCCAGATCATGATGGACGTGGCTTCCCGACTCACCGAAGAAGAGATGGCCGCCGTCGCCAGTTACGTCTCCGGCCTGCACTGATCGGGTTCTGGCGATCGCATCACTGGGAACCCTCGCTTCGGCGGGGGTTTTCTGTTTCGGGTCGCGACGTTGCGTACCCGCCGCTGAGCCGTAATAATGCCACCCATTCATACCAGTCCGTGCTGCGGCGCGTGGCGAACTTTCCCGCAGGTTTGAGGTCACAAGCCCCTGCGACGACAACGATAGGAGTGAATAATGTCGACATTCTGGAAAGGCTGGCTTTGTGCGCTGCTTCTCCTGCCGCTGGCGGCCACCGCCCAGGCGGCACAGTTTCAGGAAGGTCAGGATTACGAGCGGCTGAGCTCACCGCTGCCTACCCAAAATCCCGACCACATCGAAGTCACCGAAGTCTTCTGGTATGGCTGCCCCCACTGCTACGCGTTCAAGCCCCTGATCGAAGACTGGGCCTCGAAGAAGGCGGATGATGTCGATTTTGTACTGGTGCCGGCGGCTCTGGGGCGGACCTGGGATGTCCACGCCCGTGCTTTCTACACCACCAAGGCCATGGGCGTGTTCGACAAGACGCACGATCTGCTGTTTGATGCCCTGGCGCGGGACCACAAACGTCTCAACAACGGCGAAAAGATTGCTGACTTCCTGGCTGACCACGGTGTGGACAAGGACGCGTTCCTGAAGACATTCAACAGCTTCGGCGTGAATGCCAAAATGCAGCAGGCTGAGGCCTATGTTCGGGGTGCACGGATCACCGGTGTTCCGACTATCATTGTCAATGGGAAGTACAAAGTCAGCGCATCCATGGCTGGCAGTCACGAGAACATGATCAAGGTGATCGACTACCTGGTCGACAAGGAGCGCAACGCGCAGTAACGCCTTGTCGCGGGCGGTTCGAAGGTCAGCAGGGCATGTACGAGCGAATTCGCAAACAGCTCAACGAGTTGATCGGTAATGCGCCGGTTCGGAGCGCCAGTGTCGGCGCCTGTTCCGGCACCGAACACGTGCCCGATTTCGAGCCGCACCGGCATATCCGTCTGCTGACCTACAATATCCAGGTGGGTATCAGCACCTCATCCTACCGTCATTACTTCACGCGCAGCTGGCAACACATCCTGCCCCACCGTCGGCGCATCGAGAATCTGGACAAGATTTCCCAACTGCTGCGCAATTACGATGTGGTGGCGCTGCAGGAGTGTGACGGCGGCAGTCTGCGCAGTGGCTTCATTAACCAGGTGCAGTACCTGGCCGAAGCCAGCGGCATTCCTTACTGGTATCAGCAGCTCAATCGTAACCTCGGTCGACTGGCCCAGCACAGCAACGGCTTGCTCAGCCGCTACCGACCGCTGGATGTCACCGAGTACAAATTGCCGGGCCTGATTCCCGGGCGGGGCGCTATCGTTGCTCGCTACGGCGACCCCAACGATCCCCTGGTGCTGGTGATGATGCACCTGTCCCTGAGTGCCCAGGCCCAGAATCGACAGCTGGGTTTTGTGCGCGACCTGATTGGCGAGTACCAGCACGTGGTCCTCATGGGCGATATGAACAATCACGCCGAGCAATTGCTGGGCAACACGCCGCTGTCGGAAACCGACCTGGTGCCGTTGCCGGAAACCGCCCACAGTTTCCCCAGCTGGCGGCCCGAGCGGGCGCTTGACCACATTCTCGTGAGCCCCTCGCTGGAAATCCGGCGCGCCGAAGTCATCAATCACCCGGTCTCGGATCATCTGCCCATCGCCATGGACATCGCCCTACCGTCCGGCTACGTCGCGAAATTCTGAAGCCCCTCTGAATCGGTTACCGGTCAAACAGGCACAAAAAAGCCGACGGTCACGAGGTGAGCGTCGGCTTTTTCGAAAGCGGATCAAGATTACTTGATCTTGGCTTCCTTGTAGGCAACGTGCTTGCGAACAACCGGATCGTACTTCTTGATCTCGATTTTCTCAGGCGTGTTGCGCTTGTTTTTGTGGGTCGTGTAGAAGTGACCCGTACCTGCAGATGATACCAGCTTGATCTTCTCGCGCATGATGCGGCTCCTTATACCTTCTCGCCGCGGGCACGAAGGTCGGCCAGCACAGCGTCAATGCCTTTTTTGTCGATGATACGCATACCTTTGGTAGAGACGCGCAGCTTCACAAAGCGCTTTTCAGTTTCTACCCAAAAGCGATGGTTCTGCAGATTCGGCAGAAAACGACGCTTGGTGTGGTTCATCGCGTGAGATACGTTATTACCGGTGACCGGCCGCTTACCGGTAACCTGACAGACTCTGGACATGTTTGCCTCCGACCTGAGCTCTTAAGTCCTGAAATACAGAATTCGTTATTTCGCGCCTCTGGGTGCTCGCCAGACGCCGCCAGAAAGGGACGCTTTTATACCAGAATGCCCAGGCCAACGCAAAAAATTGTTGGGAATTTGGCCAGTTTTTTCGGGCATTACTCATATGGGGGGCTGAATGACGGCGTTTTGTCGTCTGTATGGCGCTTTACAGGAGGCCCCGTTCGGCCAGCGACACCACCTCGCCATGTCCCACCACCATGTGATCCAGCACCCGGATATCCAGCAACTGTAGCGCGTCGGACAGGCGACGGGTCAGGCTGATATCGGCCTGGCTGGGTTCGGCCACGCCGGAGGGGTGATTATGGGCGAAAATTACCGCCGCTGCATTGTGATCCAGGGCCTGGCGGACCACTTCTCGCGGGTAGACGGCCGCGCCGTCGATGGTGCCGCGGAACAGCTCCTCATACCGGATGATGCGATGGCGATTGTCCAGAAACAGGCCGGCAAAGACTTCATGGGGATAGTGGCCCAGCCGGCTGCTGAGGTAGCGGCGAGTGTCCTCCGGCGAGCGCAGCGGATCGCCCTGGTGCAGGGGCGCATCGAGAACCCGCCGGGCCATCTCCATGGCGGCCTGGACCTGGGCGTATTTGGCGGTGCCCAGGCCGCGGATCTGGCAGAACCGATTGGCGGAGGCGGTCATCAGCTCCCGCAGACTGCCAAATTCATTGAGCAGCGACCGCGAAAGGTCCATCACGGGCTGGCCGGTGGTACCGGTGCGCAGGAAAATGGCGAGCAACTCGGCATCGCTGAGACTGCCAGGGCCGTGCTTGAGCAGACGCTCACGGGGCCGTTCATCCGTCGGCCAGGCGGTTGGTGTGGTCATCCCGATTCCCTCCGGGTCAATGCGTCCCCGGACCACAACGGCACTCCAGCGGGGGCCGTGTGATGAATATCGGGGCGCTGTGGCTTCCTTATAGATGCAGTGGGCGAATCCGTCGCCGCGGGGCAGCTTACCATGGTCGCCGGGCTGTCGGGAGGGTGCCTGTGGTGCTATCTTATGGCGTTTATGATGGCCCCGTTGTGTGGACCGGAACGAGATGGGAGAGGGCATGGCGCAGAAAAACATCCTGCTGGGCGTGACAGGCGGTATTGCGGCGTACAAATCTGCCGAACTGGTGCGGCTGCTGAAAAAGGCCGGACACGCGGTGCAGGTGGTCATGACGCACGGCGCCGAAGCGTTTATGACGCCGCTGACCTTCCAGGCCCTCAGCGGCGAGCCGGTGCGCACGTCGTTACTGGACCCCGAAGCAGAAGCCGGCATGGGCCATATCGAGCTGGCCAAGTGGGCCGATATGGTGATGGTGGCGCCTGCCTCCGCCGACTTCATGGCCCGTCTGGCCCAGGGCATGGCGGACGATCTGTTGACGACCGTTTGTTGTGCCACAACCGCGCCGATCATCCTGGCGCCTGCCATGAACCAGGCCATGTGGAGCAACGGCCGGACCCAGCGCAATGCCCGCTTGCTGGCGGACGATCCGCAGGTGGAGCTTTGGGGGCCGGATGCCGGTGATCAGGCCTGTGGCGATGTGGGCCCCGGTCGCATGCTGGAGCCGGATGCCCTGGCCGGTCGTCTGCTGGACCGCCTGGATGGCCCGAAGCCCCTGGCCGGCAGGCGTGTGGTGATTACCGCCGGACCCACCCGGGAGCCGATTGACCCGGTGCGCTACATCACCAACCACAGCTCCGGCAAGATGGGTTATGCCCTGGCCAGCGCGGCCCGTGACGCAGGCGCCGAGGTGGTGCTGGTCAGCGGCCCGGTTACCCTCGACTGTCCGGCCGGCGTGCGCCGGGAATCGGTGATCACCGCCGAGGAAATGCTGAAGACCGCGGAAGCGGCTGTGGCAGCCGGTTGCGATCTGTTCATCGCCACCGCCGCGGTTGCCGATTACCGGCCGGAAACCTGCGCCGGCGACAAGATCAAGAAATCTCGCGACAGCATGAGTCTGTCCCTGGTGCGCAACCCGGACACCCTGGCGAGCATTGCCGCCCGCGCCGACAAGCCCTTCACCGTCGGCTTTGCCGCCGAAACCCGCGATGTCGAGCATTACGCGCGGGACAAGATGGCGCGCAAGCATCTGGACATGATCGTCGCCAACGACGTCTCGCGCCCGGGTCTGGGTTTCAACAGCGACCACAACGCCGTCACCGTGTTCTGGGATACCGACAGCCGGACCTTCGAACCGGCCAGCAAGCAGGCCCTGGCACGGGACCTGCTCAGCCTGATCGCCCAACGCGCTTTTTCCACTGACTCCAATCTTTAACGAATGACAGATTAAGGTGTACTGCATGACCCGACAGACCTTCCAGGTTCGCATCCTCGACGAACGCATCGGCCGCGACATCCCGATGCCCACCTACGCCACCGAAGGCTCTGCCGGCCTGGATCTGCGGGCCTGCCTGGACGATCCGCTGACTCTTGAGCCGGGCGACACGACGTTGCTGAAGACCGGCCTGGCGCTGCACATCGGTGATCCGTCCCTGGCGGCGATGATCCTGCCGCGCTCTGGATTGGGGCACAAACACGGCATCGTACTGGGTAACCTGGTGGGTCTGATCGATTCCGATTACCAGGGCGAACTGATGGTCTCCTGCTGGAACCGTGGCCAGACCTCCTTCACCATCGAACCCGGCGAGCGGGTGGCCCAGTTGGTGCTGGTGCCGGTGGTCCAGGGCGACTTCGAAATCGTGGACGATTTTGATGCCAGCCATCGCGGGGACGGTGGATTCGGGTCGACCGGAACGGCATAGAAGGTGCGGTTGCCGAAGCAGGTGGCGACCAGCGATCTATACTGGCTACATCAGGATTCAAGAAGAACAATGGGATAACTATGAAGCTTGGCAAAAAGAAGACAGCAGACGCCGAGAACGAGGCAGCGCAGCCAAAAGGAAAAAGCAAGAAAGACAAGGCCCCCAAAGCAGGTAAGGGGCCCAACCTGAAGGGGCTGGCGAGTGTCGCCGGCCAGCAGGCGGCCATCGTCCTGCTGGCGGGGATTGCCGCCGCTGCACTCCTGTATTATCTGGTCCTCATGCCGGCCCAGTCGGAGCGCCACACGCTGCGCGCCGAACACGCGGCCGACATCGCCAAGACGCGCATCGACCAGCGCCTGGCCCTGCTGGAACAGGTGGTCATGGGCTACTCGCGCCAGGGGCATGTGCGCCAGGCACTGGAAGGCAACGCTGATAGGTCGCAGGTGCTGGGGGATCTGAAGCAGATGCTGCCCGGAACCCAGGCGGCGTTCCTGTTTCCTTACGGCGAGATCAACCGCCAGCCCGGTCAGGGCTTCGAGTTGAGCTTCGTCAACCTGGATCTGGCCAAGCAGGCGGAATCCGGGCGCAAGGTGCATCCGGATGCCTTCCCACGGGACGGCAAGTGGTATATCCAGTTTGCCGCGCCGGTCACCGATCCCGGCAGCCAGGCGGTCAAGGGCACCCTGCTGGTGGTGTTCGATCCGTCTGTCATTACACCGACGCTGGCTGCGAGCGATGCCGAACTGGGAGGCCAACTGGCGCTGGTCCAGAGCGTCTCCGGCAGCAGCAAGACGGTGGCCGCCAGTGGCAGTGGCGGCGGACAGGCGATCAGCCGCACGCTGTCCTCTCCCAACTGGTCAGTGGAATTCAAGCCCCAGCGCGACCTGAATCCGCTGGTGGATCCGATCCTGTCGCTGATTGTGGTGGTGGTGCCGTCCGTGATTGCCATGATCCTGGTGTGGGTGCTACTGGGGCAGGCCCGTTCTGATCTGCGGCGTGATGCGGCCGGCCTGATCCAGTGGGCTCACAAGGCCTTCGCCGGCGAGCGAATCAAGGCGCCGACCTACAAGTGGGATCTGGTGGCCTCGATCGGTGAAGTGCTGGGCCGTCTGGCGCAGGCGGTGGACAAGCGGATTGCCAAGGCCGAGGACTCCGCCAAACAGGCGGCACGTAAATCCGCGCCGGCGTCGGGACCGGCCGCCAAGGCCAAGGGCAGCGATGAGCCGCTGTTCGAGGAAAACGACATGCTCGACATCGACATGCTCGACAGCGACGAGGACGTTCTCGGCCTGGGCGGCGGCAGCGACGGCGAGGATCCGTTTGCGGTGGAGGAGACTCCGGCGGTCTCGGTCGAGATTTCGCCCTCCATTTTCCGCGCCTATGACATCCGCGGCATCGTTGGTGAAACCCTCGACGGCCAGGTGGTGCATGAAATTGGCCGGGCTATCGGCAGCGAGGCGCAGAGCCGCCAGGTGACCGACATCTGCATCGGCTACGACGGCCGCCATTCCAGCCCGGAGCTGGCGGATGCGCTGGCCCGCGGCATCATGAGCACCGGCTGTAACGTGATCAATATCGGCGCCGTGCCGACCCCGGTGCTGTATTTCGCCACCCACGAGCTGGGTACCGGTTCCGGCGTGATGGTGACCGGCAGCCACAACCCGGCCAACTACAACGGCCTGAAGATGATGCTGGCGCAGGACACCCTGTCCGGCGACGACATCCAGAAGCTGTTTACCCGCATCCAGACCGGCGACCTGGTCCAGGGTCAGGGCCAGTATTCCGAGCAGGACGTACGCCGACCTTACCTGGATCGCATCGTCGGTGATATTGCCGTGGCAGCACCGTTGCGGGTGGTGCTGGACGCCGGCAACGGCATCGCCGGGGAACTGGCGCCGATCCTGGTGGAAGAGCTGGGTTGTGACGTCATTCCGATGTTCTGCGAAGTGGACGGCAACTTCCCCAACCACCATCCGGACCCGGGCAAGCCCGAGAACCTGCAAAGCCTGATCGAGAAAGTGACGTCCGAGAAGGCGGATATCGGTCTGGCCTTTGACGGCGATGGCGATCGTCTTGGCGTGGTGACCAACACCGGCAAGGTGATCTGGCCGGATCGCCTGCTGATGCTGTTTGCCCGGGACGTGGTCTCGCGCAACCCCGGCTCGGACATCCTCTACGACGTGAAATGCACGCGCCGGCTGGCTTCGGTGATCAATGAAGCGGGCGGCCGGCCGATCATGTGGAAAACCGGCCACTCCCTGATGAAAGCCAAGATGAAAGAGACCGGTGCCCTGCTGGCCGGGGAAATGTCCGGTCATATCTTTTTCAAGGAGCGCTGGCTGGGCTTTGACGACGGCCTCTATGCAGCGGCCCGGCTGCTGGAAATCCTGGGCGTGGAAGATCGGGACAGCGATGACGTCTTTGCCGAATTCCCCGAGGACATCAGCACGCCGGAACTGAACGTCACCGTCACCGACGAGAACAAGTTCGCCATTGTGGACAAGCTCAGCGCCGAGGGGGATTTCGGCGACGGCAGCGTGTCCAACATCGACGGTGTACGGGTCGATTACCCGGATGGCTGGGGCCTGTGCCGGGCCTCCAACACCACACCGGTACTGGTGCTGCGCTTCGAAGCGGAGTCGGACGAGGCGCTGGAGCGCATCAAGACCGTTTTCCGCGAGCAGTTGCTGAAGGTCGCGCCGGACGTGGTTCCCGAGTTCTGACCGCGTACCCGGCTGCGGACCATTGCGTCGCCGCAGCCGGGGTTTACAATAGTGCCCTACAAACCCTGTGACGCTGGCCGTTAGGCGCCGGCGCATTTCCCGCAGCGCAATAAGGTTGAATTCCATGGCATTGGATCGTGATACCGCAATGCAGGTGGCCTCGGTACTGAGCAAGGGCCTGCCTTACATCCAGCGTTTTACCGGCAAGACCGTGGTGGTCAAGTACGGTGGTAATGCCATGGAGAACGAAGACCTGAAAAGCAGCTTCGCCCGGGACATGGTGTTGATGAAGACCGTCGGCATTAACCCGATCGTGGTCCACGGCGGCGGCCCGCAAATTGGCGACCTGCTGGAACGGCTCAACATCAACTCCCGTTTCGTCAACGGCATGCGCGTCACCGACAGCGAAACCATGGACGTGGTGGAAATGGTGCTGGGTGGTCAGGTCAACAAGCAGATCGTGTCGCTGATCAACCAGCACGGCGGCACCGCCATCGGCCTGACCGGTAAGGACGCCAGCCTGATCCGGGCGCGCAAGCTGGAAGTGGTCGACCGGTCGCCGGAAGTGACCCGCACCGAAATCATCGACATCGGCCATGTGGGCGAGGTGGAGGCGGTCAACACCGAGGTGATCAACCTGCTGACCCGCAGCAACGTGATTCCGGTCATCGCGCCGATCGGCGTCGGCCGTGACGGCACCTCCTACAACATCAACGCCGATCTGGTGGCTGGCAAGGTGGCCGAGGCGCTGGATGCGGAGAAGCTGATCCTGCTGACCAACGTGTCCGGCCTGAAGAGCAAGGAAGGCAAGGTGCTCACCGGCCTCAAGGCCAAGCAGGTCAATGACCTGATCGAGGACGGTACCATCCAAGGCGGCATGCTGCCCAAGATTCGCTGCGCCCTGAGTGCGGTGGAGAACGGCGTGGCATCGTCCCATATCATCGATGGCCGGGTGGCCCATGCCACGCTGCTGGAAATCTTTACCGATGAGGGCGTGGGGACACTGATTTCCCGCAACTGATCGGTCGGCTATTCATCGGACCAGTCGCCCTGGGCAAACTGGTGCGCGTAGCGCTCGATCCATTCCCGCGCGGCCTGGTCAATGCTCAGGTCGCGTCCCTCCCGGGCCAGCATGTCCCGGCGGTACTGTTCAATCTGGCAGATCTGCTCGACCATCCGGACCTGATAGGCATCGCCGGGACTGTAGAAGGCGATGCCGACTTCGAAGCCGCCGTCCTTGGGTTCGCACCAGACCACCTGGCCGCGGACTTCCAGTGGGTTGGGGCAGCAGCGAATCACCAGGTCCACATCCTGGCCGGGGGAGTAGGGCACGGCGCAGGAAAACGACAGGCCACCCCGGCTGAGATTGCGGATCGCCCCGGCACAGACCGTCTGACTGGTGGGCGACACCTCCAGGGGAATGTCGGCCGGGTGCCGGATATAGGCGCGTTCGTGGTTGTGTATCATGGACGGCGTCCCGCCTGCAGTGGTGTCTGGTTGGCAAACCGGGCAGTGGCCGGACGAGGCGCCGGCCCCCGGTTTTTTGCGCGATGTCCTTGCCAAAGTATAGGACCTGCGACAGTCTGATGTCCTGTGTGTTCCTGGTTAGGCCCAAAGAGTCGTTGGCATGAAAAAGCTGTTGTTGTCCCTGGTTTGTCTTCTTCTACTGGCGTATATCGGCTTCAAGGGAGCGGCCTGGTACCAGGTGCACAGCCTGCTGGAACAGGCCCATGATGCGCTTGAGAAGCAGGGCGTACTCAAGTGGGGCCGGATTGGCTCAAGCCTGTCGGGCCACATCTCGGTCTATGACCTGGAATATCAACCCTTCCTGTTGAATCAGCCGCTGCGGGCGACCCGCGTGACCTTTTCGGCGGATGCCGTGCCGGAGCTGATGGATGCCCTCGGCGGAGGTCCGCTGCCCGGCCACTGGACCCTGCGCGCCGAAAACCTGCACCTGCAGCTGGCGTCTCCCCTGATCCGCGACTGGGCCGGCCCGGGCAATGCGGCCATCAACGCCGGTCTGATCAACATCCCCTGCGGAACCGGCGCATTGGGCTTGTCCACCCTGATGTCGATGGGGGTGAGCCAGGTGGCCGGCGATCTCAGGATTGAACAGGACAACATGCTGGACGACACCGGTGGCCTGAAGATCGATCTCCAGGCGGGCAAACTGGGCAGCGCCGAAATCCGGCTGCCGGGATTACGCCTGGACCGTACGCTGGACGAAGACGGCAACCTGCCGGGCTACAGTGGCCCGGTGGATGTGGAATTGCGCGACGGCGGATTTATGCGCCGCCTTGCCGCCTATTGCGCCCGGGCCGTGGATGTGGGGCCGGAAGACTGGGCCGAACAGGCCACGCGGGTGTTCAGTGAGCAGCTGCAGGTCACCGGGTACCAGCCCAGCGACCAGCTGCGGGCCCTCTACAAGGTCTGGTTGCGCGATGGCGGTGAGCTCAAGGCGACATTGGCCGCCGGCGAACCGCTGCTGGGTCTGCCCGAGCGCAACCGGCCTGCCGGCGACGGGGCGGTCGATCCGACGTTGGGCAGCTTTGATGTGTTTTACAACGGCGCCCGGGTGCCCGATCTGTTTGTCCGCTATTTGCAGCGTCCTCAGGCCCAGCCGGCGGTGCTCCCCCAGTCCGGGCGTTCCGACAACGAAGCCGCGACCGACGGCCCGGCGTTCCGGCCGGCCGATCCCAGGCAAGCGGCGCGCTGGCCGGACCGGCGCGTACGGGTGACCCTGAAAAGCGGCCGCGTGGTGGACGGTCGCCTGTCCAATGTGACCGATAAACGGCTTGAGGTCACGCGCACCGTGGATGGCGGCGAGGTTGCCTATCCACTGGCCCGATCAGCCATTACACTGTTCGAAGTATGGCGTCGTACGGGCGATGTCGGCATCGAGCCGGCGCCCGAGACCGAGGCGGCGTCCCCGCTCCAGGCGGCGATGCCAACGACCACCGATGATGCCGGGACCGAGCCCCATGACAGTGAGCAGCACCAGCCGTAACGCCAATATGCCGGGCATCCAGGAGATGCTGGAGCGCCTGATCTCGATCCCCTCGATCAGCAGCGCCTCGCCGGAATGGGATCACAGCAACGAAGCCGTGGTGAATACCCTGGCCGAGTGGCTGGAGCCGCTGGGTTTTGCGGTCGAGATCATGCCGGTGCCGGGCATGCCCGGTAAGTTCAACCTGATCGCCACACTCGGCAGTGGTCCGGGCGGACTGGTCTTGTCGGGCCACACCGATACCGTCCCGTTTGACGACCAACGCTGGCAGAGTGATCCGTTTAAACTGACCGAGCGGGATGACCGCTGGTACGGTCTGGGCACCTGCGACATGAAGGGGTTCTTCGCGCTGGTGATTGATGCCGTGCGAAAGCTGGCCGACCAGCCCTTGCGCCAACCCCTGATTGTGCTGGCCACCGCCGACGAGGAAAGTTCCATGAACGGCGCCCGGGCGCTGGCCGAGGCCGGTCGGCCCAAGGGGCGATACGCGGTCATCGGCGAGCCCACGGGATTGAAACCGGTGCGCATGCACAAAGGCATCATGATGGAACGGCTGGTGTTCGAAGGGCAGTCCGGCCACTCCTCGGATCCCTCGCTGGGCCGCAACGCGATGGAAGGCATGCACGCCGCCATCAGTCAATTGCTGGCGCTGCGTAGCGATTGGCAGGCCCGCTACCAGAACCCCAACTTCAAGGTGCAAGTGCCCACCCTGAATCTGGGCTGTATCCATGGCGGCGATAATCCAAACCGGATTTGCGCCAACTGTGAACTGCATTTCGATCTGCGGCCACTGCCGGGGATGGATATGGATACCCTGCGCCAGGCCATCCTGGATCAGGTCGAACCAGAGGCTCGCAGCCGCGAGCTGGGCCTGCGCTTCGAGCCCTTGTTCGATGGCGTGCCGCCGTTCGAGACCTCGGCGGACGCCGAACTGGTTAAGGTCTGTGAACGGCTGACCGGCCACACCGCTGAAGCGGTGGCGTTTGCCACCGAAGCGCCGTGGCTGCAGAAGCTGGGCATGGAAACGCTGGTGATGGGACCGGGACACATCGACCAGGCGCACCAGCCCGATGAATACCTGGACCTCTCGCAGGTAAAGCCGGCCGTGGATATCCTCAGCCGTCTGATCCAGCATTTCTGTCTGGACGACCATCAATAACCCGATCATGAACCCCAAGGGAGACAACGCGTTTGAAATCGAATGACTGGCTGCACGGATTCCGCCATTCATCCCCCTACATCAATGCCCATCGGGGGCGAACCGTTGTCCTGACCCTGGGCGGGGAGGCGCTCGCCCACGAGAACCTGATCAACATCATCCACGACATCACCCTGCTGAGCAGTCTGGGCGTCAAGCTGGTGGTGACCTTTGGCGCCCGCCCGCAGATCCAGCAGCGCTTCGACCAGGCCGGCCTGGACTCCCGTTTCCACGATGGCCTGCGGGTGACCCCGGAAGATCAGTTGCCGCTGGTGATGGAAGCGGTCGGCGCCCTGCGTGCGCATCTGGAGAGCCGGCTGTCCATGGGGCTGATCAACTCGCCCATGCACGGGGCCCGCATCCGCGTGAGCAGTGGCAACCTGATCACGGCGCGGCCGGTGGGCGTGCTCAACGGCGTGGACTTCGGCTATACCGGCCGGGTGCGGCGGGTCGATGTGGAAGGCATTGAAACCCTGCTGCGGCTGGGCCATATCGTGCTGTTGCCGCCGCTGGGGTATTCGCCCACCGGCGATATTTTCAACCTGTCCTACGAGGACGTGGCCAGCCAGGTGGCCTCGGCCTTGAAAGCCGAGAAGCTGATCATCTTCACCGGTGAGGACGGCGTGCTCGACGAGTCCGGCCAGCTGATTCGCGAACTGACCGTGCGCCAGGCCCGGGAACGGCTGGCGGACGGCGATCTGGAAGGTCATGCCGCGGACCTGTTGCGGGCCGCCTGTGAGGCCTGCGTGCGCGGTGTGCGGCGCAGCCAGATCATCAGCTACACCCGCGATGGCGCCGTACTGCAGGAACTGTTCACCCGGGACGGTTCCGGCACACTGGTCAGCGACGACAACTACGAGCAGATCCGCAGTGCCCGGGTGGAAGACATCGGCGGCATTCTCGAACTGATCCAGCCGCTGGAAGAGCAGGGTATCCTGGTGCGGCGCTCACGAGAGCTGCTGGAGACCGAAGTGGACCGTTACACGGTGGTGGAACGGGACGGCACCATCGTCGGCTGCGCGGCGCTCTACGAGTATCCGGCGGAGAAGTCGGGCGAGCTGTCCTGCTTTGCCGTCGATCCGTCCTACCGCCGGGCCGGCCGGGGTGACGACATTCTCGTCGTGGTCGAGCGCAATGCGCGCAGCCGGGGCCTGGAGCGTCTGTTCGTGCTCACCACGCAGACCGAACACTGGTTCCGTGAGCGTGGTTTCGAACCCACCAGCGTGCAATCGCTGCCAGGGCCCAAGCTGGCCAGCTACAACACCCAGCGGAACTCCAAGGTGTTCGTCAAACGGCTCTAGTGGCTGGTTTGATCGGCCTCTGAATCCGCCACCACAGGCTGCCAGCGCTGATCCAGGGCGTCGAGCTGTTCCCGACGGGACGCCCTGGATGCCTCGGCCAGCGTCTCGACCCGCTGATAGAACGTCGGAAAGTGTCCGCCACTGTCTGCCAGTAGCTGTCGGAAGGCGGGCACGTCACTGTTGTACTGCCGGAACAGTCCCAGGACCGCATTGTTGACGTGGGCCATGACGCCGCCCAGCGGCCCGGGTTCCGGCCAGGTGGCCTCAAGCCGGCGATAGGCGGCTTTCAGTTCCTCCAGTACGGCGGCCTTGCGTGCTCGCATGGCATCCTCGGTCATCTCGTCTTGCCGGGCGTACAACGCTTTCAGGTGGCTGGCCGTGTCCTCGATCAGCGCCAGCGTCTGGGCGCGCCGCTCCAGTCGGGCCTGGGCTTCCTGGTATTTTTCCGGCTGGCCGGTGGCCTGCAGCCAGCGCTTGAGTCCCTCCAGTTCCACCGCCGTGGCGAAGCTTTCGTTAAAGCGGGTGTCGTCGGAAACATAGACCAGCTTGTGGGCCAGCTCGTGGAACATCAGCTCCACCATCCGATCATCCGGCAGGCGGGTCATGCCCGAGTGGATGGGGTCGTCAAACCAGCCCAGGGTGGAGTAGGCGGTCACCCCGCCAATGAACGTGTCGTTTCCCTGTTCGGCGTAGGGTTTGCGGGCGGCCCGGGCGTCGTCCAGGTGGAAGTAGCCGCGATAGGACTGGCAGCCGATGAAAGGGTAGCACCAGGTATGGGGATCCAGAGAAAATTCCGGCGCCACCATGAGGTTATATACGACGTAGGGTTGATCCAGGGCAACGTAATCAGAGAAGGTGTTGCCTACGGGCAAGGCCAGATCATCCCGGGCAAAGTCGCGGGCCTGCAGCGCCAACGTCAGTTTGTGTCGCAGGGCGGGGGGAGTTTGTGGATCGTCCAGGACCTCGTCGATGGGTTGGCGCTGCCAGAGCAGGGACAGCTGGCCGCTGGCGGCCTGCTGGTAATAAGCGATGGAGTTACAGCCGGATAGGCCAAAGATCAGTAGCAGTAATAGATAGATCTGGCTAAGCTTCCCCATGATGGATCCTGTCCGTAATGAGCGACCGAACCGGAAATAGCGCCGGTTTGTAAAAGCTTGTCAATGTGAGCGGCAGGCCACTGTCCAGACACTATAATGGATCATGGGTCGATTGCTTCATGATGTGAAGCATGTCACGGCAGGCGGAGTACCCTGCTCGGGCAATCCGGACGCCCTCTGCTTCTACTATTGCATCTTAGGGATTTGATGGAACGACGCGCCAGTCCTCGCCGACCGATCAAGCTTGCCGCGCAACTCCAGGCCACTGCGGAACAGACGTGGCCCTGTCAGATTGCGGATTTTTGCGCGGAAGGCCTGTTCATCCGGTTCTCCGCCGATACGGATCGCCGGGTCCGACGAGTCTTGTCCGAGCAGCAGCCCGACGAGCTGGTTGTTCGTTTCCGGGGCGCCGACGGGCGCAGTACCCATGTCCTTCACGTGCGTGTTGCGCGCCTCATCGAGGGCGCGATTGGCGTGTCCTTTACCCGCTCCAACCCGGATGCGGTCAATGCGATGCTCACCCAGTGCAGCGCCCACCGTGAACAGGAGCGTGCCCACCTCAAGCCACCCAGCGAGCGGGTGCAGTTTGTCCTTCATCAGTGCGCCAAGTCGGTGGTCCATCATATCGAGCCGTTGATGGCAGAATGCCTGCCGCGGATGGTCAGTGCGCTGAAGGAAGCGGCCCAGCAGGCAGGCTCCGATCAGCAGGCCAACGAACTGATGGATGCCGCCGGCCAGTTGGGATCGCGCCAGCGCGCGGTCTGGCACCAGATGATGCTGGCCCTGGAGTCGCCGCTCAAGCCGGAACGCCAGGGCGTGCCGGGCTCGGAACTGTCGCTGGTCGATAAGGGGGAATTCGAGGACTGGCTGACCATCAAGGTGATGGTCACCAAGGCCGATACGATGTACCGGGGCGATCTACTGCAACTGCGCATGCGACTGGACAAGCTGAACGTGTCCAACGCCACCGGTCACCATAATCCGCTGGGGCCGTCGCTGGTCTGTGAAGCCTTCCACGGCAGCCTGCAACACCTGAAGGTCAGTCGCGAGGTGGAAAAGGTGTGCCTGCGGGTCTTCGAACAGGTGGTGCTCAAAGCACTGGGACCGCTGTATCAGGAACTGAACCAGATCCTGATCCGGCATGGCATCCTGCCGGACCTCGACCTGACCAAATACCTCAGTGATCGGGCACCTCGCCAGGAGGAGCCCAAGCCGGCGCCCAAGCCAAAACCGGTGCCTGAGCCTGAGCCCAAAGCCGGCACCACGCCCGCGAAAAAGACAGACGCGCCCACCGGAGCCGAGAAAAGCCGTGCCCGAGGGGGGAGGGACAGCTTCCGGAACTATTCCCTCAGTGCCCAGAATGCCTTCGCCACCGTCCGCAACCTGCTGGCCACCCTGAGTGCCAGCCGTCTGGAGCGGGGTGATTCCCAACCGCTGCCTTTCCCGGTCAATGCCCGGCCTCTGTCCGCCGGCGAGTTCCAGCGTGAGCTGCAGAGTCTGCAGCGGATCCAGGCTGACACGCCGGATGCCGAACCCGCTGAATCCCTGCGCGAACGGGTGGTCGAGAAGGTCAGGGCCGGTGGTGACGTGGGGCTTGACGAAGAACAGCAGGAATCGCTGGATGTGGTGGACCAGTTCTTCCGCAGCGTGGTCGACAGCCCGCGCCTGAACGACTCGGCACGGCACCACCTGCGCCAGCTCGAAGTGCCCGTGCTCAAGGTGGTGCTGCGGGATCGTGCCTTCTTCGATGATCATAACAGTCCGGTGCGGGGCGTGATGAACCGCCTGGCCCAGCTCGGCGTGAAAGGGGGGCGTCTCAATCCCGTGGTCCAGCGCCGGGTGGATGAGATGATCCAGCGCATTGTCAGCGAGTTCGAGCAGGACACCCGGGTGTTCGAGACCGTTCAGGGCGACCTCGACAACCTGATCGAACGCCAGAACCTGGTCTACCGGCGCAACGTGGAGCGGGTCACCGCGGCCGCCGAAGGGGCCCAGAAGGTGTCCGAAGCCAAGCGCGCGGTGAGTGAGTTGCTGGATCAGCGTCTCGGCGGCAAGCGGATACCCAAGGCGGTGGTCAGCATGCTTAATGGCGGCTGGCGCGATCTGCTGTCGCTGACGTGGATTCGCCAGGGTCCGGACAGCCAGCTGTGGCAGGATTACCTGTCGGTGCTCGATTCCCTGCTGGCCTACGGCGAAGACCCCGAAGCCAACGTCAACCTGCCGGAACTGCTGCGGGTGATTCAGGATGGGTTGGCGTCCATCTCCAGCAACCACATGCCCTCGGCCCAGATTCGGGACGAGCTGAAAGCCTTCCTGGTCAAGCGTGGCCCGGAATCGTCGGAATGGGTGGACTTCCCCAAAGCGGAAAGCCCGGAGCCGGCACCCGAAGACAAGGCCAGCGAACGCCAGAAACGCAGCCTGCAACGCTGGATCGGCCGGGCTCAACGCCTGCAGACCGGCGAGTGGCTGCGCAACCAGGAGAATCCGAAGGAGCCATTCTACGTACGCCTGGTCTGGGTAGCGCGGGAGTTCAGTCGCTTCGTGTTCGTCAATCACCAGGGGATGCGGGTCGTCGAGCTGGAGCTGGAACCCTTGGCGCGTCAGCTCCAGCAGGGCATCCTGGTGCCGGACAGCCAGTACGAACGGCCGCTGGTGGACGAAAGCATCGATCGTATGGTGAAGCAGGTATACGACCAGCTGTCCTGGGTCTCCACCCACGACGAGCTCACCGGCCTGCTGGCCCGTCGGGAATTCGAACGTATCCTGGAACAGCATTTGTCCCGGTCCACGGAATCGCCGCTGGCCCTGGTGGAAATCGATCTGCGTCAGTTCCGGCTGTTGAACGACACCGCCGGCTACAAGCGTGGCGACGACACCCTGGCGCGGGTGGCCGAATGCCTGCGCCGGCACGTGGCGGAGGATCAGCCGCTGGCCCGCCTGGGCGGTAACGAGTTTGCGTTTCTCTGTACGGAAGATCAGGCCGAGGGCCTGGCCCGGGGCATGATCGAAGACGTCGAGGCGCTGGACCTGAGTTTTGACGACCGACGCTATCGCATCAGCGCCTGTGCCGGGATTGTGCCGGTATTGCCGGCGCTGGTCACCGCCGAGCGCTGGTTGCGGGCGGCGGACGAGGCGACCAAGGAGGCCAAGCGGCAGGGCAACGGCAAGATCGCCACCTACCGGCTGGATTCGGAGGTGCAGTCGCAGCAGGAACAGATCGCTGCCCGCATTGCCGGGCTGGGTAACCTGGACGACGAACAGGTGCTGCTGCGTTGCCAGAAGATCATCCCGCTGCATCCCGAAGCGCGCATGCCAACCCAATACGAAATCCTGATCAGCATGTACGACGATACGGGGAAGCTGATCACGGCGGCCGAGTTCGTGCGCATGGCGGAACGCTACAACCGGATGCAGGCGGTGGACCGCTGGGTGGTCGGGCACATGCTGGACGCCCTGCGGGACAGGCATTCCGGCGCCGACAAGCTGGGCGGTGTGTGCATCAACCTGTCCGGCTATTCGCTCAACGACGAATCGTTGCTGGAATTCATCTACGAGAAGCTGAGCGAAAAAGACGCGCCCATCGAGCGGTTCTGGTTCGAGATCACCGAGGCGGCGGCGATTCATAACCTGCAGGAAGTGGCGGATTTCATGGTCGAAATGAAGGAGCTGGGCTGTCGCTTCTGCCTGGGCAACTACGGCAGCGGTCCGACCTCCTACCAGTATATGCGCACCCTGCCACTCGACCTGATCAAACTCGACGGCGCCTTCACCCGCAACGTCACCCACAACGAGGCGGATCGGGCCATGGTCCGATCCATGGTGGATATGGCCCATTACATGGGGCGCGAAGTCATTGCCTCACAGGTGGAAGACCGGGATACCCTGGACGCCCTGCGTGGCCTGGGTGTGGATTACGCCCAAGGCTACATCATCGAGAAACCGCAGCTGCTGCATAACGTCCTGAGCTGACACAGCGCTTCATCCCCGCTATGCTGCCCACCTTGGGCATTGCCAAAACACGGCCGGCGCTGGTCGCCGGATCGCCATCGGCAAGGCCGCCATACCACAGACCTGCACAGGCCCGAGACGTCCTGCAGCTGCGCTGCCGGGACCACAGCGACTATGTCAAAACGTCATCCCATTATTGCCGTGACCGGTTCCTCCGGTGCCGGCACGACGACCACCGGCCGGATCTTCAGCCGCATCTTTGCCAGCGAGGGCATCCGGGCGGCCCGCGTCAGTGGCGACAGCTTCCACCGCTACACCCGGGACCAGATGACGGTGCTGGCGGAAAAGGGACGCTACGGCCAGCGTAACCACTTCTCCCTGGACGCCAACCACGTCGACCGCCTGGAAGGCCTGTTCTACGACTACAGCGTCAGTGGCAGCGGCCAGTTCCGGGAGTACGTGCACGACGAGGACCTGCACCTGATTCGCCAGGGGTATGAGCCCGGCACGTTCACCTCCTGGGCCCCCCTGCCGACGGACACCGACCTGCTGTTCTACGAAGGGCTGCACGGCGGGATCGTCAGTGAGCACTACAACCTGGCCCAGTATGTGGACCTGCTGATCGGCGTGGTCCCCATCGTCAACCTGGAGTGGATGCAGAAGATCTACCGGGACACCAACGAGCGCGGGTATTCCCAGGAAGCGGTGGTCAAGACCATCATCAACCGGATGGACGCCTACGTCACCGACATCGTGCCCCAGTTCTCCCACACCCATGTGAACTTCCAGCGGGTGCCGATGGTGGACACCTCCAACCCGTTCCTGGTGCGGGAAGTGCCGAATGACGACGAGAGCCTGATCGTCATCCGTTTTCGCGATCATCGGGACATCGATTTTCCGTATCTGCTGCAGATGATTCCCAACAGCCACATGTCGCGGCACGACACGCTGGTGATTCCGGGGACGAAGTTGCCGTTGGCGATGGATTTGATTGTGCGGCCGATGGTGTTGGAGCTGATGGCCCACAAGCAGTTTGCCTGAGGGGGGAGGAGCGTCTGAGGCAACGAAGGGCTGCGTTGTGCAGTGCTCACTCCTTCACCTACCAACTAGGTATGCCTCACTCGCTGCGCGCTGTACGCCTTGCCCTTCGTCGCCTCAGACGCTCCCCGAGCTCACGATAGGGCAACAGGCCAATGCGCCTCCTTACTTCTCGTTCCCTGAATTTCTATGACGCACAAAAAAAGCGCATAGGTCGAAAACCTATGCGCCAAGAGGGATCACGCAGGGTTCGTGATCGACCATGAGCGGTCAGGCGGTCAGGCGACCGTCCCGGTAGTCCTGCAGGGCCTGTTCGATCTCTTCCCGGGTGTTCATCACGAACGGTCCGTACTGCACGATCGGTTCACCAATAGGCTTGCCGGCGATGAGCAGCAGTTGCGCGCCGTTTGCGCCGGCGGTGACTGTGATGCGGTCGCCGTCACCGAGCACGTTGGCCGCGCTGCGCTGAAGGGCCGTCTCGCCCAGGCTGGCGTCGCCGTCGTACAGGTACAGCATGCCGTTATGGCCTTCAGGCACCGGCAACGTGACCTGACCGGCGGCATCCAGGTGGATGTCCGCGTAGATCGGCTGGGTACTGCGGTCCGCTACCGCGCCGCGATGGTGGTCACCGTCGATGGTCAACTCGCCCGCAATCAGCTTGATGCGGCCGCCGTCGAAGTTGATGTCCGGGATCTCCTCCGGCTGGATGTCACGGTAGCCGGCATCGGTCATCTTCTCCGCCGCGGGCAGGTTCAGCCACAGCTGGAAACCACGCATCACGCCTTCTTCCTGCTGGGGCATTTCCGAGTGAATGATGCCGCGACCGGCGGTCATCCACTGCACGCCGCCGTTGCGCAGGTCGCCCCGGTTGCCCAGGTGATCTTCATGGAGCATGTGCCCCTCGATCATGTAGGTCACGGTCTCGAAACCCCGGTGCGGATGCGACGGGAAGCCGGCGATGTAATCCGCGGCGTCGGCCGAGCCGAACTCGTCCAGCATCAGGAAGGGGTCGAGCCGTACCGAGGGATGCTGGCCCAGCGACCGCTTGATGCGCACGCCAGCCCCGTCGGATGTCTCGGCACCCGGAATAACCTGTCTGAGGGTACGTTCTGTCATGACTGACCTCCTTCCACGAAGGATAAGGGACTGCCTGGATCAGGCAGTCAGGGTTTCAATAGTACGCCCGGCTTCCTGCAGGGCACTCTCTTTCTTTTCGTCACCCATGTTCAGGCCCTCGGCGTAGACGAAATGCAGGTCGGTCAGACCCAGGAAGCCCAGGAACGAACGGATGTACGGCGTTTGCGAATCGTTCGGCGTGCCGGCATAGATACCGCCGCGAGCGGCCAGTACGTAAACCGGACGGTCTTCCAGCAGACCCACCGGGCCGTTTTCGGTATAGCGGAACGTCACTCCGGACCGGGCGATGTGGTCGAAGTAGGCCTTCAGGCCGGATGGGATACCGAAGTTGTACATCGGCACGCCCATGACGATGGCGTCCGCGTCCTTGATCTCCTGGATCAGGGAATCTGAATAATCCACCACCTGCTGCTGGTGGCCGTCGCGGTCGTCTGCGCCGGTTATGAAAGCACCGAAACGGGACGCGTCCAGGTGCGGAACCGGCTCGGCGGCCAGGTCGCGATAGGTGGTGCGAATCTCGCCGTGGGTCTCACGGAGCTGATCCAGCGTGTGTTTGACCAGTTGGGATGATTGTCCGTCCTGGCCAAAGATGCTTGCAGTAATGACAAGAATGTTTTTCATGTTCAATGCCTCCGGTGCGATGCAAAGGGTATGAGGCTATTGAACTGCGTGGGAGGAAAAGATGAAAACGGAGAATTCTGGAAGGTTTGTTCAGAATATTTGATGGAGGAGGTCGCGCGCCCCGAAGGGCGCGGCAGAACCGGTGTGGCGGCGCTTACTCCACGTTGCGGGAGTAGAAGATTTCCAGCATCTCCCGTTGCAGGCGTTCCGAGATGGATTGCGCTTCCTCGGGATCCAGGTCACTGGCGTTCACGCCGAACACATAGTTGTCCAGGTTGAACTCCTTGAGCTTCATCTTCGTGTGGAACAGGTTTTCCTGGTACACGTTGACGTCGATCATCTGGTAGGCGTTCTGCGTGTCTTCAGTCAGGTAGTTCTGGATCGAGTTGATGTCGTGGTCGATGTAGTGCTTTTTGCCGTTCACGTCACGGGTAAAGCCGCGCACGCGATAGTCCACGGTCACCACGTCGGAGTCGAAGCTGTGGATCAGGTAGTTCAGGACCTTCAATGGCGAGATCAGACCGCAGGTGGACACGTCGATATCCGCGCGGAAGGTGCTGATGCCCTCGTAAGGGTGGCTTTCCGGATAGGTGTGGACGGTCACGTGGCTCTTGTCCAGGTGCGCCACGATGGTATCCGGCAGCGGGCCCGGCGATTCCTCGTTGTCCGTTGGCGTGCCGTCACCCAGCTCGTGCTCGGCGATCAGCATGGTGACTGACGCGCCGTGCGGCTCGTAGTCCTGGCGGGCAATGTTGAGGATATTGGCGCCGATGATCTTGACCACATCCGACAGGATCTGGGTCAGGCGTTCGGCGTTGTACATCTCGTCGATGTAGTCGATGTACGCCTTGCGTTGCTCTTCGGTCCGCGCGTAACAGATGTCGTAGATGTTAAAGCTCAAAGACTTGGTCAGGTTATTGAAACCATGCAGCTCAAGTTTGGTTTCCATCACAGCCCCCCCGGTTAAGGAGATGAATGACAGCGGACACAAGCGCAACTGTGCCGCCAAGGCCGCCACCGGTGTCTGACCAGGATTGCTCACCTTTTGCGCAGACCGGCGGAGAGGGGGCGTATTATGCCTATCCGGTCTGTGGATGGATAGATCGTCCGCCCCCTTTTTTGTAGCGGTTTCCCGCAGTTCGTTCCCGGCCGGGATCCTGCCCGGCAACGGTCATCAAACGGCCAGGAAAACAGTGTAGTACCTCTGCTTCTGTTTCCCAGAGAAGGGCACTTAATCCGCGTCACGGATCTCGTAATCGTGGGTGATCTCGACGCCAGCTTTCTCCAGCATGATGGAGGCCGAGCAGTACTTCTCGGCGGACAGCGATACCGCACGTTTTACAAGATTTTCCTTCAGGTTACGGCCGGTCACGATAAAGTGAAGATGGATGCGCGTGAACACGGCCGGCACCGCATCGGCCCGTTCGGCCGACAGCTCGGCGTGGCAGTCGGTGACGTCCTGGCGGGACTTCTGCAGGATGCTCATGACGTCGAACGAAGAGCAGCCGCCCAGGCCCATCAGCAGCATTTCCATGGGGCGCGGGCCTTTGTCCTCGCCACCGTGATCCGGCGGGCCGTCAAGCTGGACGCTGTGACCGGTGCCACTGGTGGCGCGGAAGCTGGCACCGCCGGTCCAGTCGATGGTTGCTTTCATAGTTCGGTCTCCTGTGGATAAAGGCGCATGCTACCACAGCCGCGGGAACCGGCGCGCGATCGGGCATGACGGGCGCAAGTGGCGGAAAATCTGGACATTTGTTCTATACTCGGGAGGCAGCCCCCATCGGGCCAAGTTGCCGGGCTACAGCCTTCCTGTTATAAGTGGCTCGCCACTATCGGCATACCGGCCGGATCGTCAGAGCAACGACTCTGTACAGGGGAGATCCGGACACACCGGGCAACATAACAACGATCAGCCCACACGGACGCTGGGTTATTACAACAACACCGGGATTCGCCATTAAGGAGGCACAACAGCATTATGGCAACTATTCTCAGACCGGTTGAGCAGAAGACCAAACACCTCGACTACTTCCTGTCCCAATGCCACCGTCGTCGCTATCCGGCGAAAAGCACCATTATCTACGCCGGCGACAAGAGTGATTCGCTGTTCTACATCGTCAAGGGTTCCGTCACGGTCATCATCGAAGACGACGACGGCCGCGAGATGATCATGGCGTACCTCAACGCCGGGGATTTCTTCGGCGAGATGGGGCTGTTCGACAACATGGATTCGCGCAGTGCCTGGGTCAAGGCCAAGACCGAGTGCGAAGTGGCGGAGATCAGCTACACCAAATTCCGCGAGATCGCCCAGCAGGACCCGCGTGTGCTGTATTTCATCGGCGAGCAGATGGCCACGCGCCTGCGCCAGACCACCCGCAAGGTGGGCGACCTGGCGTTCCTCGACGTCACCGGCCGGGTCGCGCGCACGCTGCTGGACCTGTGCAAGGAGCCGGATGCCATGACCCATCCGGACGGCATGCAGATCAAGATCACCCGCCAGGAAATCGGCCGCATCGTCGGCTGCTCGCGGGAAATGGTCGGCCGGGTCCTCAAGACCCTGGAAGACCAGGGCCTGGTGCAGGTCAAAGGCAAGACCATGGTGGTGTACGGCACGCGGTAACGCCGCGCCGGCCCATGGTTTCGGAAAAACGGGCTGCGGCCCGTTTTTTTGTGGGCGATTGGGGGATCTGCGCTTTCTGGTGTCGTCCCGTAGGTTGGGCTGACGCAGGAAGCCCAACAGCGGAGGTTAAAGGTACCGCCAATACCATCGCCTGTCCCGGGACAGGCATGGATCAGCGATATTGGTCGGAAATGTGGGGCCAGTCAGGCATTGTTGGGCTTCCTGCGTCAGCCCAACCTACGCTACTACTGTCAGTTGTAGCAGACGCTTCAGCTTCTGAGCAGGCCGCAGGCCTGCCGATACCGCCAAGGGGGCCTGCGGCCCCACCGAAGCTAAAGCGTCGGCTACACAAAACGGCGGTATTTCCTCTACTGCGTCTGAACCGCCTCGTCGCTGATCCGGTAATACCCATCCAGCCACTGGATGATTTCCCGGGCGCCAGGATGGTCGCTCTGGCCAAAATGGCGCCTGAGTCGCGCTTCCCGCTCGCCCAACCGGTCCAGCCCCACATCCTGCAAGGCCATGATGTCCTGCTCCAGATACGCACCCAGCTCGTCACCCATCACTTCCCGGGCGGCCTTGCGGAAGGCGGCCATGTAGCGGTAGTTCTCCCGCTGGCGGTAGCTCGCGGCCAGGGTGATGGCGGGAATGCAACTGAGGGTGGGTTGCAGGGCCGGGTTGATCGCGTGACCGGCCAGATGCTCGCCGATGCTGGCGTGGCGGCCGGTGAATCCGCGCAGGTGCAGGAACTGGGACATGCGCGGCCCGTCGTTGACCGGGTAGTTGTCCCACAACAACGGTTTGCGGCGCAGCAGGCCGGCCACCTGGACCAGGTTGCCCGGTGAGATTTCCCGCGCGCAGACTTCTTCGCCGGTCCAGAAGATGTCCACTGTGGACGGCAGGTTTTCGCCCAGGGTTTCGAGGTAGCGGGCCGGGCGCTCGCCGAACACGCGATCCAGCACCGGATCGTCGGAATAATAGGTGGGGCAGATGATCAGACGCTCGGCACCGGAACGGTGGTGGATCCAGTCGATGATCTCCAGCTGCCGGCGGGCCAGTTCGGGCGTGCTGCCGTCCATATCGTCGAACAGGATGGCGAGATCATCGATATCCAGACTGTCGAGGAACGCGAGCTTTTCGGTCAGCGCCTGACGGGCCCGGTCGTCGAATTGGCGGTACACCTCGAACGGGCTCAGGCCGACACCAAAGCGCATGCCGTGGACTTTGCAGTGGCGGGCGAACCGGCGCAGGGCATCGGCTTCCTCCACCGGATGCAGCTCGTCCCAGCGCCGCCGCAGGAAGGCATCGGCCTTGGGCGCATAGAGGTAGAAGCCGTAGCCGTGCGGGGCCAGTCGGGCGACCAGATCGGCGCGGGCCTTCCAGCTCCAGGGCCGGCCGAAGAAACCTTCAATGATCCCCAGTGGCGTTTTCATGCGATTCCTATGCGTTTCGATATCCGACTAGGTTAACAGCCTGTCGGGTCCGGAACACTAGCGGGTGCCCGCGGGATAGTGGATCAGGTTGTGGAACACGGCGGGGGTTGCGTGCGGGTTGCGATAGCCATGCGGCCGATCCGCCGCAAAGCGGCTGGCTTCGCCGCTGGCCAGCGGATGCCAGCGACCCTCGATCAGCACCTCCATGGCACCGTCGATCACGGTCACATGCTCGATCACGCCGGGCTCGTGGGATTCGGACCGGTGCTCAAGACCCGGCGGTAAGGTCAGCTCCATCAGCTCGAAGCCGAATCGGGCTTCAAAGGGAAACAGTGCCCGGACCCTGAGATCATCGGAGGCCAGGTTGGCGTCGCCCTGGTCGTTGGAGACGAACACCGGCGCGTCCAGGGGCGCGGGCAGGGGGCTGATCAGCCCGGAGAAGGCGGTGTTGAAGCCGGTGGCGATTTTCCAGAGGGTGGCGACCGTCGGGCTGGATTCGCCCCGTTCGATCTGGCCAAGCATGGCTTTGCTGACGCCGGTGGCCTCGGCGGCACGGTCCAGGCTCCATTGCCGCTGCCGACGCAGTTCGCGCAGGGTGGTGGCCAGGTGAGTGGCGATCTCCATGAATGCGTGTCCTTTCTCTCGGGCGTTCGATCGTTCTGGTTGTGCGTTATAGCGCACAAATGCTACTGTCGCCCCAATCGTGCGCTATAACGCACGCGTTGTCCATCCAGCAGAGGAACAGAGCGTGTCCCGGCCGTCCCTATTTTCGGATCTCTCGCTGTCTCATCTGACGGCCGGCTTTGTCGCCGTGCTGGTGGGGTTCAGCAGCTCGGTGGTGATTATCCTGCAGGCCGCTGAAGCGGCGGGTGCGACGCCGACCGAGGTCAGTTCCTGGATCTGGGCACTGGGGATCGGTATGGGCATTACCAGTGGCGGGCTCTCGCTTTATTTCCGCGAGCCGGTGCTCACCGCCTGGTCGACGCCGGGGGCGGCGCTGCTGGCCACGGGGCTGACCGGCTATTCGCTGGCAGAAGCCACCGGGGCCTTTATCTTTGCCGCCATCCTCACGGTCATTGCCGGCTGGACCGGGTGGTTCGAGCGGATTCTCAAGCACCTGCCCCAGTCCCTGGCGGCGGCCATGCTGGCGGGCATCCTGTTCCAGTTCGGGTTGGATGCCTTCGCCGCCCTGCAGGGCGACTTCCTGCTGGTGGCCCTGATGCTGGTCACCTATGTGGTCGGCCGGCAGGTGCTGCCCCGCTACGCCATCCTGCTGGTGCTCGCCGTCGGCATGTTGATCGCCGGCTGGCAGGGGCAATTGCATTGGGACGGCTTGTCGTTGTCGCTCGCAACGCCGCAGTGGACCACGCCGGACTTCTCGCTGTCCGTGCTGATCAGCGTCGGGATTCCATTATTTATCGTCACCATGACGTCCCAGAACGTGCCGGGGCTGGCAGTGCTGCGGGCCAACGGCTACCAGACGCCGTTGTCTCCGGTGCTGACGGCCACCGGTCTGGTGACGCTGGTGCTGGCGCCGTTCGGCGGTTTTGCCTACAACCTCGCCGCCATCACTGCGGCGATCTGCATGGGTGAAGAGGCGGGTGAAAAGCGGTCGGCACGCTATCTGGCGGCGGTCTCTGCCGGCGTCGTCTACGCCATCGTGGGGCTGTTCGGCGCGACGGTCGTGGCCCTGTTTGCCGCGTTTCCCCAGGCTTTCGTTGTGGCGCTGGCGGGGCTGGCCTTGCTGGGGACGATCGGTAACAGTCTCCATGCCGCCCTGGACGATCCCGGCGATCGCGAGGCCGCCCTGATCACGTTCCTGGTGACCGCGTCCGGGTTGACGTTGTGGGGCATTGGCGCCGCTTTCTGGGGGCTGGTCGTCGGTGTGCTGGTGCGCCTGTCACTGCAACTGAGCAAAAAATAGAATGCGGGCGGCTCAGCGTGTAAAATCGGCGCTCTTTTGAACGGCAATTCCGACAACAGGCCCCACGCACTGCGCCGTTAGCATCGAACATCACGGGGCCGCCAGACACATCGGGGCAGGGTATGGGCAGAGCCTACCAAAACCGCAAAGATTCCATGGCCAAAACGGCCAATGCCAAAACCAAGGTCTACAGCAAGTACGGTCGCGAGATTTACGTGTGCGCCAAGCAGGGCGGTCCGGACCCGGACGGCAACCTGTCACTGCGCAGTCTGATCGAGCGGGCCAAGAAAGACCAGGTGCCGACCCACGTCATTGATCGGGCCCTCGACAAGGCCAAGGGCGGTGGTGGCGAGGACTACTCGGCAGCCCGTTACGAAGGGTTTGGTCCGGGCCAGGCGATGGTGATCGTTGATTGCCTGACCGACAACCCCAACCGCACCTTCGGCGACGTACGTGCGTGCTTCACCAAGACCAAGTGCAAGATCGGCACCCAGGGCAGCGTCAGCCACATGTTCGATCACTGCGCCATCTTTGCCTTTGCCGGTGAGGATGAAGAAGCCGTGCTGGAAGCGCTGATGGAAGCGGACGTGGACGTCACCGATATCGAGTCCGAAGACGGCAAAATCACCGTGTTTGCGCCCAATACCGAATACGCCAAGGCCCGTCAGGCCCTGATCGAGGCTTTTGGTGAGATCGACTTCGACGCGGATGAAATCCAGTTCCTGCCCCAGACCACCACACCGGTGACCGGCGAGGACGCCGAGATGTTCGAGAAATTCCTCGACATGCTCAACGACCTCGACGACGTGCAGAACGTCTACCACAACGCCGAACTGTAAGGCGCTTCGGCCGGATGGTGTCCCCATCCGGCCGGCCACTCCGTCCCCCACATTTGTAACGCCATTTCTTTGCACCGATAACGCGCTCGACTAAGCTCCTTTCGTAACCTGATGGAGTGTGAGCATGGGCGTACTGATTGTCGGGCTCGTCGTTTTCCTCGGCGTGCATTCCGTATCGATTTTTGCCGAACCCTGGCGCAACCGAACGCTGAAAAAGCTCGGCGAAGGCCCTTACAAGGGGCTCTATTCGCTGGTGTCGCTGGTGGGGCTGATTCTGGTGATCTGGGGCTACGGTCTGGCGCGCCAGGAACCGGTCGTACTCTACACACCGCCGACCTGGACGCGTCACCTGGCCATGGTACTCCTGCTGCCGGTCTTTCCGCTGCTTTTTGCCGCGTACCTGCCGGGGCGTATCCAGCACACCGTCAAGCATCCGATGCTGGTGGCCATCAAGCTCTGGGCCGTCGCCCACCTGCTGGCCAACGGCATGCTGGCTGACGTCCTCGTTTTCGGCGCCTTCCTGGCCTGGGCGGTGGTCGACCGTATTTCCCTGAAACGCCGGGTTCCGAGAGCCACGCCGGAGTTACCCTATCGTCCGAAAAATGACTGGGTCGCCATCGGCGCCGGGCTGGTGGTCTATCTGCTGTTTTTGGTCTGGTTGCATCGGGTGTTGATTGGGGTGTCACCGATAGGCGGATAACGACGTATAGGTTGCAAAATCAACTGTTGTGATCTTTTGTAAAAAAATGAATATTTGTTAATTTTCGCATAGAGAAACAGAAAAGCTCTCCCTATACTCATCTCACAATTTGGAACTGTGCCGAGCCGGAGCTGGGCATATTTGGATAGGGATGTTGCGATGAATAGGGTCGTAGGGCTTTTGGCTGCCCTGAGTTTTGTCTTTGCTCCACTGGTTCAAGCCGAGACTTTCAGCGAAACGGACGATATTACGATTGGTCCGGATTTTTGCTCACTCTATCCGTTAACCGTTTCCCAATCCCTACTCGTCAATGCCGCACCCGGCCAAATTTTTCGGGGCATCGAACTTGGAACTGGCCCTGGCAACTACAGCTGGCTCTCCTGGCAGGGGAAAAATGACACGCCGACTCTCGCCTCGGCGCTGATTCCCCCAGGAACCAGCCGCAGTTACCGGCATCCCGCGAATGACTTCGATAATCAACTCAACATTGGTGATGCTGTCCAAGGCGCACCCGGCGTAAAAAATGCCAAGGCCATTCGTAACAACATGGATGCCCTGTTGGGGCGCAATATTATCGTTCCGGTTTGGGGGGACCATGCAGGGCAGGGAGCTGGCCTGAACTACAGCGTTGCCCGTTTTGCGGTTATTCGCATTCAGGATTACAAGCTCAACGGACACGGCTACGTCAGCTTTGAGTTTGAGCGCTACACCCGCTGTTACAACCACCGTCCCGAATCGCTTGATAGCCAGGTCACCACGGATGAAGACACCGACGTTGAATTTGATCTGCAGGCAGAGGACGAAGACGGTAACACGCTGCATTATGAGATTCTGACCCCACCGCAACACGGTGAGATTGATCAGTCAGACGGCCACATTACCTACTCACCTGGCCTGAACTACGCAGGTGACGATTCACTGACGTTCCGCGTGCATGATGGTGAACAGCTTTCCGGGGTTGCAACGGTCTCCATCGATGTTTTGCCCGTTAATGATGCGCCGGTCGCCGATCCAGGTGCGGCCACCGGGCCAGAAGATACTCGTATTCCGCTGCACTTCTCCGGCCGTGATATTGAAAAGTCGCCCCTCGCGTTTTCGGTTGTCACTGCGCCTGAGCATGGCACCGTGGTTCAGTCCGGCGATGGTTTTGTCTACGTGCCCGACGTCAACTATGCGGGTAAGGATCGTCTGAAATATGTGGCCAATGACGGTGAACTGGACTCTCTGCCGGCTGATTACGAACTCTCTGTTACACCGGTCAACGATCCGCCGACGGCCGAGGATATTTTTGCCGAAACCGAAGGCGGCGATACCGTCGCCATCACACTCGTTGGCCATGACATTGACAGTGAGGACATCCAGTACTCGCTGGTAGATCAGCCCGCGCACGGCGTATTCACTGGCACGGCGCCGAACCTGGAGTACAAGCCCTTCCCACAGTTTGAGGGGCAGGAGTCACTGGCTTATCAGGTGACTGACGGTGAGCTCTTTGCGACAGCAACCATCACGATCACAGTTATTCAACCTAACCTGCCGCCGGAAATTACCAGCCCACCGCAAACTGAAACACCAGAGCGAGATACCTATTCCTACCTTGTGACGGCATCCGATCCCAACGAGGATGTGTTGACCTTTGGTCTTGATCGGGGTCCGGATGCCATGAGCCTTGATGCGCAGACCGGCGAAATCAGGTGGTTTGCGAGCCCGGAATTTACCCAATCCGTCCCGACGTTCAACAAGCAGTGCTATGTCGTGCCGACCGGCTCGGTCAAGGAATACGAGGACGGTGATGAGACTTCAGGCGCGGCCTATATTGCACCGCTTTTCTATCGGGTTAGAACCGCGATTTCCGACGCAAGTGATTACGTTGCGCCACAGGCTTTGGCATGGCACAAGCAGAATCGTTGTTTGGGCTGTCACATCCAGACGCAGTCACTTCTCGGGATGGAGTCGTCCAAGGAAAAAGCCGATGTTGATGAAGAGGCTGCTGAATATCTGCTGACCGAAATTCTTGGGAGTCAGTTGTCCGATGGAGCGATCCGGCGGTCTCACCCCAACTATGCCAAGAACCAGACTGCATTTGCTCTATGGGCGCTCAATGCGGTCCCGGATCGTGACCGGACCTTTGCTGTTCGCGAAAAAGGCTTGGAGTTTTTCAGTAATCGCGTCGTCATTGACGGCAAACGCGCCTATTGGACCACAGACCACAACAGCGGCTGGCTCCGGACCTCGCTGGCCATGACTGCCCTGGTGGCCCAATCGGCGTCAGACTATCTCTCCGATCTGGAGAAGCTGACGTCGCTGACGGCAAAGCAGCAGGAGCTATCCGATTTTTATCGCATGTTGATGCCGTCCATCGCCGAACACTTGTTGGCCGGCATCACAACGAATGAGAACGACAGCCTCCGCCGTGTGTTCAGATTAGTCGGTCTGGCAGAAATTGAACCGTTTATAGCAACCGATGCCATGCGGCTTCGTGTCGCCGACGCGATCGAGCTGCTGGATACGCAACTTCGCAGCCGACAGCGGGCTGATGGTGGTTGGTCTCGCAACGCAACAGGCGACGCCAGTGATCCGTTGACATCGGCCTGGGTTGGCCTGGCCCTGGATTACCAGGATCCGGAAATCACCGATGCCGCCATTACCGCCAACATCGAATACCTGCTTGATGCCCAGCAGGCAAACGGGACCTGGGACACCAACAGCGGCCTGTTTACCACCAAGCTGGCGACGACCAGTCTGGTCATGGCCTACCTGCCAGTTGCGCTTGATCACCTGGGTAATCCGGATGTCCGCCTGGGCCACGTCCTGATCCAGGATAGTCCAGATGGCTCCCAACAACTGAGCGTGCAATTGACCAACCGCGGTCTGGCGAATGTGACGGCGCCGCTGGAGGTTGCTTTTTATGCCGGCAGCCCTGAAGAGGGCAAGTTGCTTGGTAAGGCCGGTGTGGATGGACTGTCCAGTGGTTCCGATGAATACCCTGCGATCAGGGTCGCCGAGAGTGACCTGACCGACGACATCAGTGTTGCCCTGGAGTCTGCGGATGGCATTGAAGAATGCGAGATTGGCAATAACGCGACGCGGGCTGCGCTGGTCAAACTCCATGTCACGGATCCTGATGGCCTGTCGGATGCCCAGATCTACGCGCTCAACGTCGAGGACGTGAATGCGGCGCCCTCAATCGACAGCGAGCCGCAAACGGTGCTGGAAGGCGGTCAGTCATTCGACTATCAGGTTGAGGTTTCCGACACCGACGTTGGTGATGCCCACACGTTCACCCTCGTGTCCGGGCCCGAAGGCCTGTATCTGGATGAGCGCACCGGTCGCTTCACCTCCGCACCGGGCGCGCTGGCACCCGGTGAATACGATGTCACCGTGCTGGTGACGGATCTCCGGGGTGGCACGTCCGAGCAAACGTTCACGCTCGTCATCCACGAAAACCTGCCACCGCAGATTGTTACCCCGCCGGTCGTGGCTGGCAGCGAAGTTTCCGGTTACCAGTACGATGTTGATGCCATAGACCCCAATGAGGGGGATGTTCTTGCCTATGGGCTTGAGCATGCGCCGGAAGGAATGGGAATCACCGGTGATACTGGTCTTATATCCTGGGATGCCGACAGTCGGTGGGTGGATAACAGGACAAATGAAAATTTGTTCTGTGTCGGGGAACCAAAAGTCCTAGATGGCCAACTTGATCCAATCGTTAAGTGGCAATGGTACGACAATCGGGCCCGCATTTATGGTCCGACAATGGCTGCTCAGCTTACAGACGATAACGGTGATGGTGTCGTAGATTTCAAAGACTTTACCGATATTGTTGCTATAGGAAACGAAAACGGCAATGCCAGAGACGTTTTTGTTGTTGTGCTTGATGGTGCGACGGGCGAAGTTAAATGGCGCAGAGATGATCTAAACGTCACTGGGGTTGGTAGTGTCGCTGTCGCAGATCTGGATGGCGATGGTTTTCCTGAAATTGTTGTCCCCTCCTTTGATCGCACTGAGCTTCTGATCCTCAATCACGAAGGACGGCTAGAAAATCGCTTTGCCACCGGTTTACCGCGTTTCACAGACAGCTCGGGCACGCGAGATGCTGTAACAATTGCTGATCTGGATGGTGATGGAAGCGCTGAAATTGTTATGGGGCGGAACGTATTTAATGCAGACGGGCAATTGCTCTGGTCTGGCAGCAAAGATTATGGCGGGGATCGCTCGTATGGTCTTGTTCCAACGGCAGCCGATGTTAATTTGGATGGTGCTCAGGAAGTTATTGCCGGGCGCGCGATATACTCCGCAACTGGTGATCTGCTCAGCTTTGCCGATGCTGTGCCATCTGACGGTTTCACGGCTGTAGGTAATTTCAACCAAGACGATTATGCAGAAATCGTAATCGTGGGCGGTGGATATGTCACTCTGACATCTCATGACGGACAAGTGATCTGGGGGCCGAAATCGATTCCCGGTGGCGGTTTTGGCGGAGCCCCCACAGTTGGAGACTTTGATGGAGACGGTGAGGTTGAAGTTGGTATTGCCGGTGCACGTTACTACGTCGTGTTTGAAACAGACGGCAGCGTTAAGTGGCGTTCACCGACTCGAGATAGCTCTTCACACCGAACAGGATCTTCGTTATTCGACTTTGAGGCGGACGGCCGAATAGAGGTCGTATATGGAGATGAGTATTATCTTCGCATTTATGATGGTTCAACCGGTGAAATTAGAGTCGAGCTAGACAATCGTTCCGGCACTACACTTGAGTATCCAGTGATTGCCGATGTTGATAATGACCGGCAGGCCGAGATTATTGTTGGATCCTCAAGTTCAAATCCTGATCTGGCCTACGGATTACGAGTATTGGAGTCGGAGACAGGCTCCTGGGCCCCAACCCGAAGCATCTGGAACCAGCACGCCTACAACATCAATAACATCAATGATGACCTGACGGTGCCGGCCAGCCCGACGCCAAGCTGGCTGACCCATAACTCATTCCGTCTGAATACCTTCCCCGACCGGGATGCGCTGTCGTTGCCGGATATCACCGTGTCCGGCATCACCTACGATCAGGCGACCAGTACCGCCCGTGTCACTGTTCTGAACCGGGGGCTTGCGCCGGTCGACGGTCCGTTGAGCGTTACGTTCAGCCATGACCATTTCTGGACGGGTGAAGAGACGCTAGGCACCGTTACCGTCGACGGCCTGCAGCCGGGTGAGAGCACCCAGGCATCGCTCGTGGTCGATGATGCAACGATTATCCAGGCGCTCAAGGCGACTGTTGCCGGGAGCGAAGACCTGGTCGAATGCGCGACCGATAACAACGAAACCCGGGCGGCCATCGTGGACACCCGTGTTTACGACGAAGCCGGTCTGTTTGATCGCCAGAAATTTGCGGTCTCAATCGCCGATGACAATGACCTGCCCGTGTTTACCAGCCCGACGTCCAGCACCGACGTCGTGGGTGAGGTCTATACCTTCGACTTTGAGGTCAGTGACCCGGACAAGGGTGATGCACACCGGTTTGAGCTGACGGATGCGCCTGACGGTTTTGAGCTCAACGAACGCACGGGTCAGTTGAAGGCCGAAGGTCTGCCCGAGGGCATCTATAGCCTCAATGTGCGGGCGACCGACTTGTTAGGTGCCGTGGCTGAGCAAACCCATGTGGTCACCATAACGCCGCCGGACAATCTGGCACCGGTGTTTGACTCTGAACCGCCAGGGGCGATCCAGTCCGGCGAATCGTTCAGCTATACGGCTCAGGCCAGTGACCCCGACGGGGACGAGGTGGTTTATCTTCTGAGCCGTTCACAGCCGGGAATGACCATTGATGGCGTCAGCGGCATCATCCGTTGGACACCGGGTACGGATATCGTCGGCGTTTTCTCTGCGGAAGTGACCGCCCTGGATACCAGAGGGGCCTCGACCAAGCAGTATTTCCTGATCGAGGTTGCGGACCCGAACGAAGACAATCAGCCGCCAACCATTACCAGTTCGCCGCAGGGTGCAGTCTATGCCGGCCAGCGGTTTGACTATCAAGTGACGGCCAACGATCCGGACGGTGACGCGTTGACCTTCTCGCTGACACAGTCGGAAGCGGGTATGACGCTCTCGGAGTCCGGATTATTCTCCTGGCTGGCGCCCGCCGAAAGCGTCGGCGACACCGCCATTGTCGAGATTCAGGTGGATGATGGACGCGGCGGTCTGGCGAGCCAGAAGCTCACGCTGCCGGTCAACGAAAGCGCGAATCACCCCCCGCTGATAACCAGTACCCCGGAAACCCAGGCGCTGGCGGACAGTCTGTACACGTACCCGATCACGGCATCGGATAGCGATGGTGACGGCTTCAGCTTCTCGCTCGATCAGGCCCCCAACGGGATGGTTCTGGAGGGTAGCCAGATCAGCTGGACGCCGGCGAGCAGTCAGGCAGGGCAGGTCCATGACGTGGTCGTACGCGTCACCGACACTCGTGGTGCTGCTTCGACCCAGAGCTATAGCATTGGCGTCAATGCCCCGGTTGCGGCCAACGAGATCCCGGAAATCACAAGCCTGCCGACATCGCCCGCCATTGTCGGTGAGATCTATCACTACGATGTGATCGCCCGTGATGAAGATGGTGACAGCCTCAGTTATGCCCTCGACACGGCACCGGCGGGCATGACCCTGTCAGGCGAGGGCGCATTGCAATGGACGCCTGCTGCTGACCAGATCGGCGCCCATGACGTCAGAATCCGCGTGTCCGATGGCAAGGCCTATGTGACCCAAAGCTTTGTGCTGGATGCGGTCGACGTCAGCAGCAACAACTACCCGGAAATTACCAGCCGACCAACGTTTGAAGCCGTCGCTGGTGAGATGTATCTGTACCAACTGGTCGCCACAGATGCTGACGGTGATGCCCTGACCTATGGCGCGATGACACAGCCGGATGGACTGACCGTCAGTGCCGAAGGCCAGGTGACCTGGACACCGACGCAGGACCAGATCGGCCTGCACGATGTCGTTTACTTTGCTGATGATGGCAAGGGCCGGACGCTCCAGAGCACCAGCATCCGGGTACAGGAAGAAGCCTTGCCGCTGGATGCGACGGTGCTGGTCACTCCGGATAGCGTCAACGCGGGCGATACTGTGGTCGTCGACGTCTTTACCGAAGGCGGTCGCGGCGACTTCACCGTTGATGTCGATGTGGATGGCCAACCGCTCCCGGTGAATCCGTACGGGCGGACCTACTGGACTGCAGAAGGTTCTGGCCGTCATACCATCACGGCCACGGTCAGCGACAGCGAGAGTACCGTGACCCGGCAAGCCTTTGTCACGATTGAGGATGACAGCGATACTGTCGCGCCGGTCGTGACCCTGGAAGGACCGGAAAGCGGCACCATCGTGACCGCGCCGACGGATATCATTGGCACCATTACGGACGACAATCTTGTCGCCTACCAGGTCCTCATCGCGCCGTCCGGGGATGACAACTGGCAGGTCATCGCCGAAGGCGACACCAACCAGACGTCGGCGCCAGTGGCACTTTTCGATCCTAGCCTGCTGACCAATGGTCAATGGGATGTGGCCGTCATTGCCCTGGACGTCAACGGTCAATCCGCTTCCGACATGCTGTCGCTGCAGGTGGAGGGCGATCTCAAGGTCGGCAACTTCAGCATCACCCTTGAGGACCTGAACATCCCGATGGCAGGCCTGCCGATCCGGGTGACCCGCACCTACGACAGTCGCCGCCGATTCGAAGACCTGGACTTTGGCCATGGCTGGAGTATCGGTTATCAGGACGTCAAGGTAGAGGAGTCTCGGGTTCCGGGCAGTTACTGGACCATCAACCAGTACAAACGGGGGCCAATGAACCTGATTGTCGATTTCTGTGTCGAGCCCCTGGGTGCGCCGGTTGTGACCGTGACCCTGCCCTCTGGCGATGTGGAACGGTTTGAAGTCGGCGCCTCGCCGCGCTGCAACACCTACCAGGTTATCAAGGACGTCGACCTGGTATTCACACCAGTCGGCAATACCCAGTCGGAACTGGTGGCGCTGAACGAGAGTTCGGCCCGCTATGAGAATGGCATCCTGCTGGAGAAGGGCACCTTTGGGCGTGCGGTCGATCCAAGCCGCTATCGGCTCACCACGGCCGCGGGTTATGTCTATAACCTGAACCAGGATTTCGGTATCGAGACCGTGGTGGACCCGAACGGGCACACCCTGCGCTACACCAACGACGGCATCTTCCACTCAAGCGGCAAGGCCATCACCTTCAACCGGGACAGTGACGGCCGCATTCGCTCGATCACCACACCCAATGGCGATGTCCTGAATTACCAGTACACCCCGGAGGGTGACCTGGTGGCCAGCGCCGACGCCATGGCGAACACCACCGAGTACACCTACAACCGCAGCCACGGCCTGCTGGAAATCATCGATCCGCTGGGACGCCGTCTGGTTCGGAATATCTACGACGACAGCGGCCGATTGGTGGCCCAGGAAGATAACGAGGGCAACCGAACCGAGTTCAACCACGACATCGAAGGCCGCCAGTCCGTAGTCACTGACCGTAGAGGCAACACGACCCTTTACTATTACGATGACCGGGGCAACGTCACCACCAAGGTGGACGCCGCCGGCCAGACCTGGCAGTACACCTACGACGCGCACGGTAACCAGCTCAGCCAGCTCGACCCGCTGGGCCACACCACGTCGGCGACCTTCGATGATCGCAACAACCAGCTCACCCAGACCGATGGCCTGGGCAATACCGTGGCTTACACCTACAACAGCCGGGGTCAGGAGCTAACGATCACGGATGCCCGGGGCAATCAGTACAAGAACACCTACGACAGCGTGGGGAACCTGCTGAGTGTCACCGATCCTGACGGCAAGACCGCCGGCAACAACATCAACGCCGACGGCCAGGTGTCGAAGAGCATCGATGCCGGGGGTAACGCCACCACCTACACCTACGATGGTGATGGCAACAAGCTGACCGAGACCAACCCGCTTGGCGAGACGACCCGGTATACCTATGACGCCAACGGCAATGTGCTGACCGAAACCCGCGAGCGTGAGGTTAGCGGTAGCCCCGTTGCGGAAACCACGAGCTACGTCTACGACGCCAACAACCGGGTGACCGAGACCCACTACCCGGATGGCTCAACGGTTTACTCCGAGTACGATGTCGCCGGCAACCAGACCGCCACAGTCGATGCCCTGGGTCGCCGTACCGAATACGTGTTCGACGCCTTTGGCCGGGTCACCGAGACGCGCTACCCGGACGGCACCGTCGCCTACAAGTCCTACGATGCCGAAGGCAACGTTGCCACTGAGACGGACCGACTGGGTCGCATCACCCGCTACACCTACGATGCCCTGAACCGGGTGATCCGTACCGACTTCGCGGATGGCAGCCACACCAGTACCGCTTACGATGCCGCCGGGCGCGTGACGAGCGAAACCGACGCCAACGGCAACGTGCCCCGTTATGAATACGACGCCGCCGGCCGCCGCACGGCTGTCATCGACGCGCTGGGCAATCGCCACAGTTTCGACTACGACGCCGACGGCAACCTCATCAGTGAAACCGACGCCAACGGTCACACGACCCGGTATACGTATAACGCGCTGGATCAGCGGACCGAGACCGTCTACCACGATGGCAGCAAGGTCACTGAGGACTACGACGCCCTGGGCCGGCGCACCTCCCGCACCGACCAGAATGGCCGTGTCACCGGTTACGAATACGACGCCCTCGGCCGTTTGGTCAAGGTGACTGATGCCCTCGACGGCACCACCACCTTCAGCTACGACGCCGCCGGCAACAAGCTGACCCAGACCGACGCCGAAGGCCGCACCACCCGCTGGACCTATGACAACCAGGGCCGGGTACTGAGCCGCACCCTGCCCATGGGGCAGACCGAGAGTTTCAGCTACGACGCGGCGGGCAACCGTCTGAGCCACACCGACTTCAACGGCCAGACCAGCACCTACCAGTACGATCTGAATGATCGGCTGGTCCGCGTCACCTACGGCGACGGCACGGTGGAAACCTTCAGTTACGACGCCGCAGGCAATCGCGTCTCAGCGACGACGCCGGAAGGCACGACGACGTATCAGTACGATGCAATGAATCGGCTGACCAAAGAGATTCAGCCCGATGGATCCGTCCTCTCCTACGGCTACGACGAGGCAGGGAACCGCGTACAACTGGACGTCGTTACCGCCGACCAGACCCGCAGCACCCGCTACACGTTCGATGCCCTCAACCGGCTGGCGACGGTCGATGCGGGCCTGGGCGACACCGTCTACCGCTACGACAACGTGGGCAACCGGGCCAGCATCAGCTACCCGAATGGTAACCGTACCGCGTACGACTACGACGTCCTCAACCGGCTGGTAGCCCTGACAACGACAAATGGCAGCGGTGCGGTCGTGGCCGACTACCGCTACGAGCTGGACCCGACCGGTCGTCGCATCGGCATGCAGGAGCGCCACAATGGCCGCAGCACGACGTACGCCTATGACGAACTCTACCGTCTGACCGGTGAGACGATCACGGATCCGGTCAACGGTGACTACAGCGCCGAGTACCAGTATGACAAGGTGGGCAACCGGACCTACAGCATCATCGACGGTGTCCACACCGCCTATACCTATGATGCCAATGACCGCCTGACCCGGCAGGGTGGGGTGAGCTACAGCTACGATGCCAACGGCAACACCCTGACCGAAACGGAAGACAGTCAGGTCACCCGTTACCGCTATGACGGTCGCAACAAACTGGTCGAAACGACCCGGCCGGGCTACACCGCCAGCTACGGCTATAACGCCGATGGCATCCGTACCCGCAAGACCGAAAATGGCGCTACCATCCAGTTTGTGGTGGACAGCAACCGGGATTATGCCCAGGTACTGGCGGAAGTAAGCAACGGCACCACCGACGTCAGCTATACCTACGGCGACGACCTGCTGGCCCAGGAGCGCTCTGGCGGAACAACGTACTACCTCTACGACGGCCATGGCTCCACCCGAGCCCTGGCGGACGAGAGCAGCACTGTCACCGACACCTATCACTACGACGCCTTCGGCGTTGAGCTGGCCAGCACCGGCGACACTGAGAACGGCTATCGGTACACCGGTGAACAGCGGGATGCGGGGCTGGAGCAGTACTACCTGCGGGCGCGGTACTACGACCAGGGCGTGGGGCGGTTTACGCAGATGGATACGTGGGTGGGGCGCAATTCTGAGCCCGTTTCCTTGCATAAGTATCTTTACGGTAATGTAGATCCAGTAAATCGAATTGATCCTACAGGAAAATTCAGTCTTGGATCCTTTAGCGTTGCATCAACAATCAACGGTATTCTGACAACAGCCAATATAGCTAGCTCTGCATATGATGTTTTTCTTATAGCAACTGGCGAAGAAGAGTTTTCTGCAAGGCAGTTCGCCACAAGTATTCTACTGAGCCGCCTCCCTACTGGTGTCGCAGCTAAGATTCTCAAGAAATATAAAAATAAAACTGGCAAGGATCTAGTGATTCCCTGTATGCAGAACAGTTTTGTTGCGGGCACGTTGGTGCATACGAGTGAGGGCCTTAAGCCGATTGAGGCAATAGAGATTGGTGATTTCGTTTTATCGTACAATGAAACTACTGATGAACAAGTTTTTCAGGAAGTTGTCCATCTGATTGAGCATGAGGGTGACTATCAAATTATAAATGTTGAAGTAACTGATGGCACAATTTTACAAGCTACTCAAGAACACCCGTTCTATGTTGATGGTGAATGGGTAAATGCCGAGGATCTGCTTGTTACAGATTGGTTGACCACATTACATGGCCGGGTTTCTCTTTCTGAAGTAAGTGTGCAAGAAGGTCATTCGACTGTTTATAATTTTTCAGTTGCTAATACGCATACATATTATATCGGTGAGCCTGGATTCCTTGTTCATAACGCCAGTTGTGTGCCCTCAGTTGATAATATGTCTGAGTTTTTCAAGACAGCCTTTGGGGCCGGCATAAAATCGTTGTCTAGAAAGACAGGAAGGTTTTATGATAACCAAGCTATCTACAAGGTGAAAAAGAATGCTGGGTCTCTGAGGAAAGGTGACCATTACTATCTAGACGGTTTACATAAAGATCATCTAGAAGTTTTCGATAAAAATGGTCGCTTTTTAAAAGTTTTAAATCTTGATGGGTCCTTAAACGAAGCCAAAACTGCAGCAGCAGCGGGGCGATCCATCAGAGAGATATTGAAGTAGGTGTATATGGATAGGTTATTTTATTCAGATTTGTTGCGTGAGCTGGTTGCCGTGGCTGAAAATTTCTCCATCGATGATAGTTTGCGTGAGGAAGTTGAAGAAGATTTCAGCAGTATTGAAGAAGTTATTGATATATGTGGAAGAAGATTAAATGTCGATGGTGTAGTTAAAAATGTGCCTGAAATTCTAAAGGAGTTGGCTCAAGCCAACCGTGAAGGAGATAGGCAGAAGTGTTTAAACTCCATAGCTATGCTGAGATGTGCGATTGCAGATATTGCATCCGCTTTTTCTAACGCAATGGATAGTATGGAAAATCTGGTTGTTGCTATTAGAGATGACGAATAATCAGAGGCAGGAGAAAACAGGGCAGATTCATTTTTTGCCCTTCATATCGCGAGAAGGAAAAACCGGGGTTAGTTCAGATTTATTTTCACACCCAAAAACCGCCGGATATCAGTCCTTTTATGGCATCCAGCTGACTCAGTGACAAAGGAATGCTAGGTCTTACTTTCGAGGCTTCAATGTATGGATGCCGAACGTCGCGCTGAGCTGGAAAAGAAGCGAGAAAAGCTGAAAGCCGCTGCTGAAGCTCGCTCCCGCGCAGCGCTGATTGCAGATTTGACGACGGATTTGGATGCCCAGGGGATTGAGTTTCAGTTGGAGCTGGCCGACACATCCTGGGAGTGGGTCTGCGACCACTTCCCTGTGAACCATTGGGGCGGCATCGATTGGGCGTTGGCCGCCCGAAAAGTCCAGTATCACTGGGGCTCAGAGGAGCAGCGCCCCGAACTTGTAAAGCAACTTATCAACGCTGCTGGCCTGGAAGATGGGCCGGTTACGGTGATCTGGAGCAATGCGGATCGGCCGGCTGTATTGATGTCCTTGGGTGATGTGGAAGCCGTTTCCCTGCGGCTGCTGGATCAGGACTTTGATACCTGGATGATCAGCAAGGAGTCCAAGTGGTGTATTGAATGCCATCACGACGGTCGAATTGGAATCGTGTTGGCATAGCGCTTTATTGAAGATCAAAAGCCAAGGCATACATCAGCCACCAGAGTTTAGGTCCTCAGTGCGGCTGATTGTGAGGCATAAGTATTTTCAACGGATATCTGGCAGGGCAGTCGGAGCAGGTCTATGATGCAGGCTCAACCAAAAGAGGAGCCCGCTTATGGCCCGCAAAAAACGCACACCCACCCAACACAGCCAGGTCGAACGCGACCTGCGTTCACCGCTGTATCGCATGCAGGTGGTCAAGGACAAAACCCGTTACAACCGCAAGCGCGACAAGGCCGTCCGGTCCGAGGATTTCCGAAAGGCAGCGTGAATCGCTGTTTTCCGCAAATCCTCGGCCCTGTGCCGTTAGCCTGGGTCCCGCTCCCGTCTCAGTGGGCGGGGTGGCCCACACAGACCAGCGCCGTCGGCGCAAAGCCCGCCTCCAGGTCCAGTGCCTGACCAACACCCCGATCGTTGAATGCGCCGACAATCACCGACCCTAACTCCAGGGCGGTTGCCTGTAATTGCAGGTTTTCGGCGACCGCGCCCGTCTCGATGTACGCGTAGCGGATGCCCCGCTCGCCCTGTGGTGGCTGCTCGCCAAACAGGTGGGTCATCATCGACAGGTTGGCGCTGATCGCCAGCACCAGCGGCGCCTGGGCGAGCCAGGGCTGATCCTCGATCGCGAGGCTTTGCAGGGTGGCTCGGACATCGCCGATCCCCGTGGCGTGCAATTGATGGTGAAGCGGGTCATAGCGATAGACGTCCGGCACCAGTTCACCCACCTCGCCGGTAATGACCTGCAGTTGCAGCGGATAGGCCTGCTTGGCGGAAGGCGCGGTGCGCCGATGGGTTTCCGGGTCGTACCCCTGCCCGGCCCAGAGCAGTTGCGACAGGCTGTCGATGGAAAGAAAGCGCCGCGCAAATTGGCGACAGCTGCTGCGGGACGCCAGCGCGGTTTCGAGGGGCACCTCGCTATTATGGGGAGGATAAGGCAGGCCGATAGTGGATTGGGCAAGGTTGGCTGTTTCCATCGGTCGTCAGTTCCTTTTGCGAGTCGAGGGAAGTCTTAATGGATTTCAGGTCAGAGGCTTGAGATAGACGTGCTGGGTCTTGGTCAGGTTGAAGCCCTGATGCTCGTAAAAGGGGTGTGATGCCAGGCGCGCTTCGTTGGAGCGCACCACGATCTTGCCGAGACCCCGGGCGCGCGCCCAGTCCTCGACGGCGGTTACCAGGGCCGACCCCACACCTTTGCGGTGGCTGTCGGTGCCCACGATCAGGCCGACGATTTCCGCCTTCTCGCCGGACTCCAGTAGCAGGCGCCGTTCGGCCGCAATCCAACCCAGAAGCCCTTCACCCTTACCATCAGCGACCGCAACAAACCGATCCGGTTGTCCCAGCAGGCCGTCGAGCCGGCTGACGATGTCTTCCGTAGATGACGCATACCCCAGGGCCGTGGCGAGACGGGCAATGTCCGGGGCATCCTGGATCGTGGCCGGGCGAATCAGCATGGTGGTCTACCTGTCGGTGGATCGGTAGGATTCATCCTGCCCCATTGCCAGGATGACGGCAAGATGACAGCCTAGCGACGAGGCCCGGTTGACGCTAGCTGATGCGGGTCAGCTGGCCGCCTTCGGCGATGTAGAATTGATTGCGTCCGTTGTCCTTGGCCTGGTAGAGGGCGTCGTCTGCGCGCTGCAGGATATTCTCGATCGTGTCATCCGGGACCGCCAGGGCGCCGCCGATACTGACGGTGATGGCCGGCGTTTCGGCAGCGCTTTCTACCGTGCGCCGGATGCGTTCGCCGATGCCCTGCAGATGGTCGCCATCACAGGGGGCGAGCAGCACCAGGAATTCATCACCGCCCCAGCGAGCGGCGTGATCGTAAGGCCGAATACAGGTGCGCAGGCTGGCGGCGATCTGCCGCAGGACGCCATCACCAACGGCATGCCCCAGGGTGTCGTTGATGTCCTTGAAGTTGTCGATGTCCAGCCAGACGATGCCGAATGTCCGATGCTCGCGTCGAAAACGCTGGAACTCCTCGGCGAGCAATTCGTTCATGCCGCGTCGGTTGAGCAGCTCCGTCAGGTGATCTTTGCGGGCCAGACGGTTCAGGGCGTCGGTGCGCTCGCGAACGGTCTCCTCGAGCTGGCGGGTATGCTCACGAATGCTGGAGGCCATGACGTCGAAATGCTGCTCCAGTCGACCCATTTCATCCGAACGAGGCGATGGCTTGCGAGGTGACAGGTCACCCTGGCGAACCCGCTCCATGGCGGCTTCAAGCGAGATGATCGGATTGATGATCTGACGGCGAATAGCCAGGTTGAAAGCCACCAGCGTCAGCAGGAGGGCCACCGCAAAGACGCCAATCAGGGGCGCAAAGGTGGCGAGCGGCAGCAGCAGGTTCAAGTCCAGCAGGGTGATTTCATACCAACCGATGGACGGCAGGTAGGTGATGCCTGCCAGGTGCCGCTTGCCATCAACATTCACAAAACCGGTGGCCACCCGGTAGCCCTGATCCGACTCTTCCCGCAGAGCCGTCATGGTGCGGTGGAACCAGTCCCGATCAACAGGGCGGTCCAGCAGGAGGTCGACGGTCTTCTTCTGGCCTTCGGGTTTGACGAAACTGGCGTAGTCGATGTACTCGCGGTCGCGATAAAGCTGAATGGCGCCATTGGCATCCACGAACAGCGTGTTGATGCCGGGCTGCTCCAGATCCACGATTTGCTGCAGGAAAGGTTCCAGGTCCATGCCGGTCCCGGCCACGCCGACAATTTGGCCATCAACTTTCAACAGGACATCGATCCAGAGCTTGGTGACGCCAAGCGCCTCGTCCGGGTTGACGTTGAGGTGGAAATCCCGGCGCTGCTCGATCAACTGGTAAAACCAGATGTCCGCGGGCTTATTCGGGTCCAGGTGATAGCGCAGTTGCTTACCGGCGAATTCATTGGCGGCGTTGTTGTAGTAATAAGCGCCGTCATCCTTAAACGCCAGGAAGTAGTTGTGACCGGCGAAGTTATGGCGGAAACGTTCCATTTCGGCAATGGCGGCGGCCTTGAGCCCGTCGTCCTGGGGGTGCCGGGCCCATTTCTGGATGATGTCGGAATCCGTCATCTGGTGTGCCAGGCCGACTTCGCGCTCGATGTTCTGCAACAGGCGGGCGCTGTCGTACCGTACCTGGATGTCGGCGATATTGGCGCCCCAGCGCTCGATAATGCCTTCCGCAATACGCTGGAAGACGACCCAGGAGGCCAGCGAAGAGGCGACGACCAGTAAGGAGGCCAGCAGTAGAAAACGGGTTTTAAGCTTCAATGTCCTTCGGTTCCCGGTGAGAGCGGTCAGTTGGCGTGTGCCGTTGCCCGGAAGGCGTCCTGGTCAGTCCCTGAACGGCCATGATAGGCGAAGTTAGTAAACGATGACTACAGTTGCGAGCCGCTTTGGAGCGTTGTCATCGGGCTGTAGCATGGCTGGTTGATAATCGGGCCGTCGTTTACTGACCGGGAGTCCGCCATGACGGAGCTGCGGGACCTCACGCCCCACGTCGCCATTCCCCTGGAACAATCCACCCGCGATCGTCGCCAGCGTCGGCTGCTTCGGGATTACCTGCCCGAGCTGGTCGGGCTAGAGCGTATGCTGGCGGAAGCGCCGGTGGAGGTGGAGGCAAGCGTTGTCGAACGGATCACGCTCAAATCCCTCACGCTGCCGATCTACCGTATTGATATCGGCGCCAAATCGACCGAGGCCCCGGCGTTGTTGCTGGTAGGCGGTGTTCATGGTCTGGAGCGGATCGGCGCCCAGGTCACCATCGCCTGGCTGCAGAGCCTGCTCAACCGGCTACGCTGGGATCAGGAACTGCAGGATCTGTTGTCCCGTATCCGCATCACCCTGTTGCCCATCCTCAACCCCGGCGGCATGTTCCTGAACCAGCGCAGCAACCCCAATGGCGTGGATTTGATGCGCAACGCGCCGATCGAAGCGCAGGGCGCCAGCACGTTTCTGCTCGGCGGTCAGCGACTCTCGCGCCGCCTGCCCTGGTACACCGGGACGCCGGAAAAGGGCATGGAAGCGGAGAACCTGGCGCTCGAGCGTGTGATCCAGGATCTGCTGCCCGGCCGGCCGTTCAGCCTGGCGCTGGACTGCCACTCCGGATTCGGCTGGCAGGACCAGATCTGGTTCCCCTACGCCTATCGGCGTCGTCCCATGCGCAAGATCGCGTCGGTGATGGCTTTGAAACTGCTGTGGGAGCAGGCCTATCCCAATCACACCTACGTCTTCGAGCCGCAGTCGAAGCACTACCTGACCCATGGCGATCTCTGGGACTACTTCTATAAGCAGGTGAACCGGAAGGAGTCCGGCGGGTTTATTCCGCTGACGCTGGAATTGGGGTCCTGGCGCTGGATTCGCAAGCGCCCGCGCCAACTGTTGCGCCTGGAGGGGCTGTTCAACCCCATGGTGCCGCACCGTCATCAACGGGTATTGCGGTCCCACCTCAACTTTCTCGATTTCCTGATGCGGGCGACCGCGAACCACAAAAACTGGTTGCCAGGGTCCGAGCAGGAGCCCATGCTCAGGGAAGCGGCCATCATGCATTGGTACCGTGAATCGGGCTGAGGCGTTTGTATGCATTGGATTCTGTTGCGTGGCCTGACACGTGAGCAGGCGCACTGGGGTGTCTTGCCCCAGCGTCTGCGCGATACCTTCCCCGGGCACGACTTCCATCCTGTCGATTTGTCGGGAACCGGTACCCATTTCCGTGAGCCGAGCCCTGCGGATATTCCCGCCATCCGAGAGGCCGTCCAGCGCCAGTGTCAGCATATCCCGTACCCGTTGGGGCTGATTGCCCTGTCGATGGGCGGGATGGTGGCGCTCGACTGGGCCCAGCATGCCCACCCCGGAGACATCCAGCATCTCGTGCTGATCAACACCAGCAGCGGCTTCAACCGGCCCTGGCACCGGTTGCGACCCAAGACCTGGCCGACGCTGATGCGCCTGCTGACCGTACGGGATCTGCGTGAGCGCGAAGCCCAGATTCTGGCCCTGAGTTCCAATCGTCAGCTTAATCCCGCCACCGTCCAGCGCTGGTACAGTATCCAGACCCAGCGTCCCGTCAGTCCCCGCAATGCCGTTCGCCAACTTTGGGCCGCGGCCCGGTTCCGGCCAGCTGACGAGAGGCCGCTGCCGGATGCCCTGGTGCTGGCCAGCAAAGGGGACCGGATCGTGGACTGGTGTTGCAGCGAACGGCTGGCCGAGCGCTGGCAGTGGACCCTGCGCCTGCACCCGGATGCCGGCCACGACCTGCCTCTGGACGATCCGGACTGGGTCATCGAGGCGATACGCGACTATCTGGACACACGGGGCGTGCCGCTTGACGCCCCTGCGCCACCGAGGCAATCTCTGGGGCGATGAGCTTTCCCGCAGAAATCGGTTTTGCAAGGCAAAACAGAATCATCTGATACCAACAACAAAAAGACGTTCAGTCGACAGACAGGAGTCTCCATGAAGATCTTCGAAACCAAGACGGCGCCCAACCCGCGCCGGGTCCGCATGTTCCTGGCCGAAAAAGGCCTGCTTGACGAGGTTGAGTTCGTCCAGGTCGATATCCAGAAAGGCGAGAACCTGACGCCGGAATACGCGGCCATGAACCCGATGAAAAAAGTGCCGGTGCTGCAGTTGGATGACGGCACCAGCGTGGCCGAAACCATGGCCATCTGCCGCTACTTCGAGGAACTGCACCCGGAAACCACACCATTAATGGGTGAGGGAGCGTTGGGGAAAGCGCATGTGGAACAGTGGCTGCGCTGGATCGAGTTCTTCTTCTTCCTGCCCACCGGCATGTGCTTCCAGCACACCACCGGTTACTTCAAGGACCGCATGAACCCGATCAAGGAATGGGGCGAAGAGTGCGGCAAGAACGTCGAGAAATTCTTCCACTTCCTCAACAAGCACCTGGAAGGCCGCGAATACATCTGCGGCGACACCTTCACCGCCGCCGACATCAACGCCTTCACCACCATCGATTTCAATAAAGTGAACGATATCCGGATCAAGCCGGAGCAGACGCATCTGCAGGCGTGGTACGACCGGATCAAGGCGCGGCCTTCGGCGAAGGTCTGAAGTATGTCGTTGCCGGGCTGCCGGATGGGCGGCCCGGCAGAGTGGCGTTTCATACTATCCGGCCCTTTGCGTTTGCCTCTAGCTGAGAGGTTGCGACAGAGTGGAATGCGGGGAGGCCTGTCGAACCGCGTCCTACAGGCTAAATTATTGTCCAACGAATAATTTAGGGTTTGTTGGGAACCACTCTGCCAGAAGCATCAATTGGCGGCGCCGGTTGGGAGCGACGAGTTATAATCAATGCAATTGGGGAGCTGGATTGCTCATCAATGTATAGTTTGGCGGAATAGCCCGCCCCCTTAAATGCAACAAATTGGATCAACCTATCACTGGAGTTGGAGAGTGCTGTAATCGCTGCTTCAAAACCCCAATGTTCAATTTCTTCTTGGTCCGCAGACTCGTGATGAATTCGCAGTTGAGATGACTCAAGCTCTGGTTCGACTTCAATTACAATTCATAATCCGGACTTCCCATTTTGATGCTATAAGTTCTTTGCTTCATGCACGCAATCATGGTCATCAAAGTAAATAAGAAATGAAAGCTCCTCATCGGTAATCCAAAATGGAAAACCGGTGGTTTCGGATAATAAGCGTTCTAATTCTTTACCTGATTCAAAACTCCAGAAGTATGACTCGCGATCGTATATTCCTAGGACTGGATTGCCAGAATAGTGCAAGTTGCTTGTCTGTTCCCAGAACTTAGGCGAGTGTGCCTTCTTGCTGAAATCGAAGCTAGTTGGGTCCGGAAACTGAGCGTTGGATCCGAACTTCTTATTGATGCTTTCAATTATCCTTGATTTATCAGTGTTTTCTATTTTTTTTATCGAGATATTGTTGATTTTGCTTTCTTCTTCTATTTCCTTTGCAATAAAGCCCATTAATCAACTCCAATTCTATTTCGGGACACCGGGACGCGAGATAAAATTATATGTCCTCTTGCCGCACCACCCGAGCCTCTCTTGCCGGGAGTTTGATAACCCACATGAGGATCTGCTGGTCCGTCGGTAGATGGTACTAATGTCGGGTCATCGATGTTTACTTCCGCGCCTTTGTTTTGGCCTGAGATTACTCTCCATTCTGTCGGAAATGACTTTCCATTGTTATCTCTCCCCCACTTGGTGACAGTGAATTCTGCTTTGGGAACTCCTGTCAACTTGAATGCTTCTTCCAAGCCGGCGTGCATCTGCTGATGCGGGGAGCCCTCAAGGTTACGCCAATCCCTATCGACTTCAGGGTTGAACTTCCAGGTGCCTCCTTCGACAGCACCGGGGCATTGAGTTGGAACACAAGCCAACCCCAACGGATCCACCCACCCGGTCGGGTTTGGCACGTACTGGTAGTTGTTCAGACCACCCGCCAAGCCAATCGGGTCGGGCGTCATAAAGCGCCCGTTAGTGGGATTGTAATACCGGTGGCGGTTGTAGTGCAGGCCGGTTTCGGGATCGTAATACTGGCCCTGGAATCGCAGCGGGTTTTCGACCACCGCCACGTCCTGCCGAAGCACGTTGCCGTAGGCGCGGTAGATGGCGGACCAGACCAGTTGGCCTTGGGCATCCGTCATTTCCTGGGGCGTGCCCAGGTGGTCGAGTTGGTAGTAGTAGACGGTGCTCTGTTCCGGGCCGTAGCCGTCCGCCAGGGCCAGCGGGCGGAAGCTGTCCGGTTCGTACAGGTAAGTCCGGTAGTGGTCGCCGGTTTCCTCGGCGATCAGGCGGTCGCCCTGCCATACGAATTCGGTGCGCTGGCGGTCGCTTTCCTTGGCGATGCGGCGGCCGAAGGCGTCGTACTCGTAGCGGAAGCTGAGGCCGTCGGGGCGGGTGACTTCCACCAGCCGGTGTTCGCAGTCGTAGCGGTAAGTGGTGACCAGCTTCTGATCCTTACCGCGCCGTTCGGCGATCAGGTTGCCGAAATCGTCGTACTCGTAATGGCAGTCGCCGTGCATGGTCAGGCGGTTGCCCTGCACGTTGGCCTGGGCCGGCCCGGCGGCGCTCTCGGTCTGTTCCAGCAGATTGCCGGCGGGGTCGTGCACGAGGCGTTCGTAGACGTCGCCACGCACGCCGGTGAGGCGGTCGCGAGGGTCGTAGACGTATTCGCGTAGGCCCTTACGGCTGTCGCTGATTGATTGCAGATTGCCGCTGGTGTCGTAGCGGTAGTCGCGTTGCTGGACGATGCCTTGAGCTTTCTGTTGGTGTAGGCGGTGCTGGGTCAGGCGGCCTTCATCGTCGTATTCATAGGCACTGAGCAGGGCGCCTTGTTGACGCTCCATTTCCTCGCCGGTCGCGGACAGTCGATGGCGGGTTAGGGTCTCGCTATTGAGGTTGATGCCAGCCAGCAGTCCGGTGGTATCCCGTTCATATCCGATCGTTTGGCCGTCGGGTAAGGTCATTCCCGTCAAACGGTCGACGTCGTCGTAGTGGTACTGCAGAGTTGCCCAGCCCTGGTGCTCGGTACGCAGCAGCCCCTGCTGGTCGTACTGGAATGCCAGCGGCCAGTGGCCGTCGTCGACGCCAGTAAGCTGGCCGTCGGGGTTGTAGGCGTAGGCGATCTCGCGACCGTCCGGCAGGATCTTCTTGCTGAGCTGGCCGAGTGCATCGCGCTCGTAGACCGTGGTTTGCAGGGCTTCGTCGCTGGTGCCGTATTCGGTCTTCTCCAGCAAGTGACCATTGAGGTCATAGCTGTAAGCGGTACGACGACCGTCGAAGGCCGTCTCCTGGCGGACCAGTCCATTCGGGTAATAATCGATGCGATAGGTTTCGCCGCGTTCGTTCTCGATCTGGGTCAGCAGGAAACGATGGTGATCGTAGCGATATTTGAGTTCGCTGCCGTCCGGATTGATGCGACGGGACAGCAGGTGCAGGTTGCGGTCGTACTCGTAGCGGGTCTCGCGGCCCTGCTCATCGGTAAACCGGGTCACCTTGCCGAAGCTGTTGTAGGCGTAGCGACGCGAGCGGTTGCCCGACAGGCGCTCCTCGATCACGCGGCCCAGCGGGTCATGCACATACTGGGTGATGGCACCCCGGGCGTCCTTGCGGGCGAGCAGGCGGCCGAATGCATCGTAGCGGTATTTCTCGACCGCGCCGGTGGGCGTGCGCTCTTCCAGCAGTTGGCCCCTGTCGTTCCATTGCCAGGTGTGGAACCGCCCGTCAGGCAGGTCCATCTGGGTCAACTGACCACGTCGGTTGTAATGGTAGGCGGTGGTGCGGCCTTTGGGATCCGTTTCACGAGCCAGATCGCCGTTGGCTGTGTAGTCAAACTGCCAGGTCTGGCCATTGCGGTAGATGCTGGCGATACGGCCGTGCCTGTAAGCGAATTGGATCGGTTGGTTGTCCGGCCCCACCTTGCTCATCAGCCGGCCGCTATCGTCGTAGGCGTAAGAGGTTTTTGCACCCAGCGGATCGACACTGGCGGTCAGGCGGCCTTGATCATCGTATTCATTGACGTGCTCGGCGCCGTCGGGATCGATCTTGGTTTGGAGCTTGGCGGCGCCATCGTATTGCCAGTGTTCTTCACTGCCGTCGGCGTAGGTGACAGTGCAGGTGTGCTGCTTGTCATCCCAGGCGAAGTGGGTATCCACTTCCGGGCTGTCGCCCCATTGGTGCACACAGCGACCTTTGGGCGTGGCCTCGTCCCAGGCGAGGTGGAAGCTGTAGCCGCTTGCGAGGGTCCGCTTTGTGAGCATGTGGTTGTCGAAGGCGTAGCGCTCGGTATCGCCGGCGGCGTTAACCGCCTCGACCAGATCACCAATGTCGTTATAGGCGTATCGGTGGGCCGTTTGCAGGACGCTCCAGGCAGGGCCATTTTCTGTCAATTCACGATGCAGTAGGTCGACCTGAACGAGTCGTCCATCTTGGTATTCAAAGGCCAGTGCCTGATCCGATTCACTGGCCACTCGTTGAACTCGGCCATGCAAGTCGTATCCCACTCTGAGCTCATTGCCATAGCGATCGCTGATGCGTACCAGTCGTCCGCTGTCACCATGTCGCTCGAAGTGGTAGCGGGGCATCTTTTCGCCGGCGCAGGCAACGATGGTGTTGCCATCCCACCAAGCCGCCATGCCGGCTTGCGCGTTGCTGGAAAAGGGGGCCGCGTCCAGTGAGGGCAGGCGGGTGTTTTTCCCCTCATGGTCGTGCCAGGTAATGCCATCGCTGTCGAAGGTGAGGCTGTGGTTGAGGCTGTGGCGCCAGCCGTAGCCCATATCCAATTGCCGGTCACTTGAGCCGGAACGGTACACGCGCTTGAATTCGAACGGCAGCGGACCGTCCAGGCGGGCGTCGACCAATTCCAGAATCTCTTCGCCGGTGACTGTACTGACGGGGTCACCGCACGACTCGGTTGAATTGATGTCCTGTGTGGCTTCTCCCTGGTCGGTCGAAGAGGGGGAGTTCTCGTTCGGGCCCGCATCTCCGTTCGACTTTTCGGAGATCGTTGCGCTCTGCTGGTGCCCGGATTCCAGGGGAGCTGTCCGGTCGTTCTCTGCCAGGGAGGTGTAGGCAGAGTGTTGTCGCCTCATATCGCCGCCGGAAACGTTGGAAGAGGGCGAGAGGCGGCCATCACCGGCGACCTGCAGTCTCCGGTGATTGGTCCCAATGTCGTCCATATAGGTTTGGAAGCCTCTCGATAGACTCGCCATGAACTTGCCCAGATCCATGCTGTCTGCAGCGCCTGCTTCAGCGTGCCCAACAACGCGTGCGGCGGCCTTGGAACCGACACGGGCACCGTACTTGGTGGCGAGCCCTACGCCGCCGGTAATCAGCAGGCCGACAACAACATCGAATAGAATTTGACCGATCAGTTCACCCACCACCTCTGCGACCTGGACGGGTGTGAGCAGACGGAAATACTGACGAACGGTATAAATAACAATGAACAGGAATATCTCATCGTTAGCGACGAGGCAGGCCTTGAGGTACGCGTCATCCGCTTCTTTCAGCTTCTCGAACTGTTCTGCCATATCCTCTGGCATGTCTGAGAAGTCATAATCCAGAATGCCGCAAATGACATCGTAGATGCGCTTGAGGTCGTCGACGACACCGGTAAATCCTTCGGCCAACCCACTGACGGCGCTGCTGTAGACGGCATCGGAGCGTTGATCTTCCGGCAATGCCAGGTAGTTGTCCCAACGAGCACTGGCACCCCCCGTCCAGGCTTGTTGAAGCACACCGCAGCAGGATTCGATAAACCCGTCATAGCTGGCATACAGGGTATCCATGTCAGCCTTGGTGATGTCAGGGGAAAGGACAACGCGGTATTCCTTGCCGGGCGTAACTTTGACTTCCGCAAGACCGTTTGCGTCGGTCGTGCCGCTGGCGATGGTTTCCCAGTCGGTGGAAATCCAGCCTTCATCCTTCTCTTGGACTTCGAACGCGGTGTTGGGTATCGGAGTCTTTTTAATGTTCTCGTGGAAGTGAGCAATTTTCAGGGTACGCACGGCTTGGCAAGGCGCCACTGTTGAGGAGACGACTTCGTCCTCGTCAATGCCTTCGCTAGTGCTCTCGCCATTCACTTCGAGCACCTGCTCGTGGCTCAAGAAAATGGACTTGAGCCAGTCGTCCTTCCAGTCGTCGTAGTTCCTGACTACGGACTCTCGCAGTTCGCGGGTCAGCTCGTTAATGTCGGGTTTGCTGATGTCCGATGTGTCGTCGCTGGCGGCTGACTTTTCCATCCTGTGCGTCATGTTCATGGCGAATCCTTACTTCATCCTTGACGGCCGACCTCGTGCCGGAGGCGATCCTGCAATGTCTTAAAGGTGGCGGTGTCCAGCTCACTCACCGGCGATGTGCCAAGCAGCTTTCTTAACTGGCGGGCGACCTTCTGACGGGCTACCGGCTTCGGGTAGTCTGCGAGGGGCGACGGTTCCAGTTTGTCCAGTGCGGTAACTGTATTCTCGACCAGTTGATCGCGACATTCCGCGGCCAGCGCTTTCTCGACGGAAGCGGGCAGTCTGAACCACGGAAACGGTTGATCTTCCATCGGCTCCTTCGCCGGAGGTGTCTCGCGAAGCTGGCCGGTCTGATCCGCCCAAATACGTATGGGCCCCATCAGGCTGGCATGCTGATGAAGATCTAGTTGATCGACGATCAGGGCCAGAAAACGGGCGTCCCAATAGCGGAAGAAAACGTGCTTTTCGGACGCCAGCGTAATCTGTGTCAGGCTTCGTAAATGGGTGAAGACGCGATCCATTTCCTCAGTCGAGAGTGCAGCCCAGCCCCAATCGGGCTTGGACTCGTTTTTGAGCCAGCCGAGGAACGGGCTGTCTGCTCTCATAGTCGCCAGGTAAGGCATGACTTCCTGCCAGCTGGCGTAGGGGGTGCCCATGTAAAGCGGCAGCGCGTTCGAGCCGTCGTGTTCGAAATACTGGCGAACGGGCTGGCACTCGCTGGTACCGCTCAGCACCAGATAGAGGTTGTCGTCAGGTCTGCGACTGGCTAGCAGTGCTTCCGGCCCGACCTGGGTGCCAGAGTGCTCAGACATCGCAGATTCCGTTCTGGCAAGCAACGCACTCTTCGCAGAATGGCGCATCGGACTTCAGGTTGGCGACTTGTGGCGGTGTCAGCGGCAGCTGTGGCGGTGTGATGACGTCGTGCTCTGCGGGCTCGACATTCTGCGGCAATCCAGGCGCCTGCGCCGACTGCCCCGAACCGCTCCCCGGCGCCCCGCCGGAGTTGATCTTGAGCGTGGGGCCGGAGAGGGTGACGCCGCTGGCGTCGACTTTCAGGAAGCTGCCACCGGCGGCGATGGTGAGTTCGGCGCCGGCGTCGAGGACGACTTTGGCGCCGGCTTTGTAGTGCGCTTCACTGCCAGCCTCGGTGAGGGTGGCGGTGCCGGACTTCTGGTGGAACGTGCCGCCGACCGTCAGGCTCAGGTCCTTCCCGATTTTCTCCCGCTTTTCCCCATCCACGGTGCTGTGGTCGTTGGCCTGGATGTGGGCGTAGCGGTCGTTGTCCACGGTGAGGTGGCTGTCGTGGTGAATCACCTCGGTGCGGTCGTTCTCGGTGAGCAGGTCCAGGTCCTTCTGGGCGTGGACGTAGATCTGTTCCTTGTCCGCCTCGTCCTCGAAGCGCAGTTCGTTGCTGCCCTCGCCCTTGTGGGTCTGGGTCTTCAGGGTGGTTCGTGTCTTGTGCTCCGGCAGCGCGTAGGGCGGCGTGTTGGTGGCGTGGTAGGTGCGCCCGGTGATGATCGGCTGGTCGGGATCGCCATCCAGGAAGGAGACGATGACCTCGTGGCTGATGCGGGGCAGGGCCATGAAGCCGTAGCTGCCCCCGGCCCAGCCCTGGCTGACCCGCAGCCAGGCGCTGCTGTGTTCGTCGTTCTGGCTGTAACGGTCCCAGGGGAACCGGACCTTGACCCGGCCGTGCTCGTCGCAGTGGATCTCCTCGCCCTGGGGGCCGGTGACGATGGCGATCTGCGGGCCGTCCATGATGGGTCTCTGCGGCGGCTCCGGCCGCCAGGCGGTATCCCCCGGCACACTCTTGAAGGTGTTGCTGTAGGTGGTGGGCTCGGAACCGCCTTCCTCTTCCAGCGCCTGGGGCTGCTTGCCGGTGTGTTTGACCGTCGTGATCAGCCAGTCCCGGTTGAGGCTGTCGG